>JAJBAW010000096.1 GCA_020532545.1 Candidatus Cloacimonadota bacterium
AGATACAAAAAAAGCCCGCTGCTAAAGCCGGCTTCGAAAAACATCCGCACTTTAGCACATCTTTTACGCGGAGCAAAGAGCAAATTACCGCGGGTCTGGGTGGAAGCTGACTTCCTGCACACATTATTATAGCTCGCCTTGCCCTCCGGAGCTATCCGAACGGGCAAAGCAAAAGTTGGTACATCTTCGGGGATTCGAACCCCGGACCCACTGATTAAGAGTCAGTTGCTCTACCACCTGAGCTAAAGATGCACGTTGTGCGTCACGCTATTCATAGCGGATTTTGTGTCAAGAGCAAAATTTACAGGCATTCCCACATTTACTTAGAACCTGATTTCATCATGTTCCGGGAGTTTTTCTTCAGCCTCCCATTCCTCATCTTGCCAAGGCCTTTCTGCATAGCATATAGTAGAGATGCCGTGGAGATAAGAGGATTTATTCCACGGTATCTCCACGTCATCTCCACTACAACAAAGCAGGTAAAGCCGCCTAAGGGACATATATAGTGCTCAGGGGAAACAATTATCTGTTTTTCCAGGGGCTTAATGCCGGATGCTGCCCGGAAATATCGCTGCAAACAAAGTCCTCAGCAGTAGCCTATACGAGACAAAACAGGCATCCCCCCATTTTTATCGGAGGCAATACGCGGGGGAGTATTTTATTGAATAGTCACACGGATTTAGCGGATTAAACGGATTAACACGGAGCAAAAACAAAGAGCATAAATTGTAAACGGTGAATTGGCAAATCAGTCGTTTAGTATATCAGATTTGCCTCAAATAATCCGTGTCGATCCGTTTAATCCGTCCAATCCGTGTGACCATTAATATTGGGGGAATGCCAGAAAAGATTATTCTTGACAATATATAGTCCTGCACCAAACATTGATCAGGCGTCGATAATGGCATATAGATATCATTGTGTGTTTGTCGTTTAGCATGGGCATGCCGCATTTTACTGCCTGCTCACTTTATGTGAGTTTCACCTATTTTTGTGAACAAAAAAACCAGAGGAGCTACCTTGAGTTTTTTTTATTGTTTTAGTATCGACATTGCAAGATCTGCCTCTGGCGGCTCTGAACTAAGGAATCTGCCACTACTAAACACCACAATCTGGAACTATTCCTATCTACAAAATCAAAGACAAATCTCACTATCTGGAAAACCCCGCTTCCTTCACTTTACACATTCATTGTCTGATAATCGTCGCACATTATCACAAGAATTGTGTTCAGGTGCCGACAGCTTGTTTTCCTCCCCACCATCAACCCTCAAAATCAAACCTGACCTTGCCTTCAATAATGCCCATACGCCAGGCAAAAAAGCAGAGCCTATAGTCTTAGCTAATAAGCTAATCTTCAAGAAATACATCTAAGTCAAGGAGTTTTCTAATATGAAGAAGTTTACTGTTTTAATGGTCTTGCTATTCGTTAGCATGACTTGTATTATGGCACAGACCATTGCAGATTATATCTACTCTACTACCACAGATGGCAGTCTAATGGATATGAGCAGTGGCACGACAAGCCTGCTTACAGGTTTCAAGGTCAGTGCTGTTTCCGCAGTCACCAATATTGGGTTCACATTCAAACTGGGTGCGACTACATACACTCAGTTCTCCGTAAACTCAAACGGTCAAATGCGGCTTGGAGCAACAGTCATTACCGAACTTGGCGCAGAGCCAAACCTCGACTTGGCACTCCTTGCTCCCATGGTTGAATATAATGTTCTACAGAGCACTGGAAAGATTCATTACAAGCTCGTTGGGTCTTCTCCCAATCAAAAACTTATAGTTGAATGGAAAAACCTCTATATACCATACGCATATGATTCCTCAACCGGGACATTTAGCACGTTTCAGGCTATACTTTACGAAACTACAAATAAAGTGGAATACATCTATGGTACCATGTGGAACAATAAAAACACTTCTATATCCCGTGGAGTTTGCCTTTCTACAAGCAATGTTTATGGTTCAGTGGGAAACATCATAGGCATCGCCGACTCCCCAATCTGGAATGTAACTGAAACTCATTTAACCGTAAGCTCCTTCGCAGCCAGCAGTGCAATGAACAATCTAAATAGCTCTGCTGATGGTTCAAGAAGAGTGTTTTCATTCTTACCTCCAAGCGCTGCTGCAGTTCCCAATGCAGCAATTTCACCCTCACCCGCCAATAATGCTACAGGTATATCATTAAACCCTGTTTTAACCTGGGCTTCTGGCGGGGGAATACCTACTGATTATGACGTGTACTTCGGCACTGTTGCCGCGGGATTACCTGGTACAGCTAATGCAAACGTGCCAAATCCTACTTGGACCCCAACTGGTCCATTGTTGTACAATACGGCTTATACTTGGAAAATAGTACCCCACAATGCGAATGGATACTGTGCAACAGGTATTAATACCTGGACATTTACCACGGCAGGCTCGACCGTTACCGGTTTCCCCTACGAGATTGGTTTTGAAAATGCGGGTGCCTTGCCAGCGAACTGGACAGCAACCGAAGCTGTTGCCGGTGCAACGTATCATTGGGCTGCTACTACTGCAGACGCCTTGCATAGTGCTTCCAGTCCCCATTCAGGAACATACTTTGCTTATCTGAATAGCTATAATGCGAATACAACTTACAACCCTTATTACCTGAATAGTCCTCCGATAGCTTTGGATGCAACAGCAAAGAGATTATCTTATTGGTATTATATTGGAGCAGATTCTGGAGATACACCCTTATCTGTAGAGATATCTTCAGATAATATAAGCTGGACTTCACTATATACTCATAATGCCCCATCCAACACAGGTGCATGGCATCTAAATGCACTTAGTTTGGGCACTTATGCATCATCGACTGTGTATATCCGATTTAGTGGTTTCAGCAACTTTGGATATGATCAGTGTAACCTTGCTATTGATGATGTAAAAGTGGAAGACATCCCCACACTCCCCATCTTCGCTCTTAATCCAGATGTATCAAACTGGGATTTTGGACAAACCGTTATCAACTCTGCTGCATCCAAGCAGTTCACCATCACCAATACAGGTACCGGAACTCTGAATCTTAGCAGCGTAGTTGCCTCCGGCACATATTACAGCCTCAGTGTAGCTCCTACAGACATGACACTTACTGCTGGTGAATCTACCAGCTTCACCGTCCAGTATCTGCCCACGGCAGTCGGAGTAGATCACCTTGCTACGCTTGTTATTACAGATGGTAGAGCCGTTACGACAGTTAGTCTTAGCGGAAGCTGCGCTGACCCTACTGTTGCTGTATTCCCTTATACAGAGAGCTTTGATACGGTGAGCGCTCCTGCCATGCCTTTGGGTTGGTCAGTCATTGATAACAATGCTGATGGTGACAAGTGGATTACTTCCACCTCAAACCCCAGAACAGGCGTTAATTGTGCCAGAATATATACTGGTAATAATGCTGCCAATGACGACTATTTGCTTACTCCTCCAATCGTACTTACCGGGAATCAAAGATTAAAATTTTGGGCTCGTTCAGAGCACAATATTGAAGAAGACGAAATATCAGTTTTGTTGTCCACAACGACTCCCACAGTGGCGGCATTTACCAATGTTCTCATGGCATCCACATCCCTAAACTTCACAACTTATACAGAATATACTGTTGACTTATGTGCCTACACTGGAACCTGCTATGTTTCATTTACTCGTAAAGACGTTCCTGCAGATGGTTGGTACCTGTATCTAGACGATGTGCTGGTGGAAGATTTACCCGCTGCACCCATCTTCAGCTATAGCCCCACGAGTATCTACTTTGGCGAGGCAACGCAGGCTGTGCAATTGGGTCCTCAAAACGTGACTATCACCAATACCGGTGATGCTATTCTGAACATCGCTGCCACAGATATCAGCCTTATTGGCATCAACGCTGCTCAATTCAGCTTTGGCACCAGCAATCTACCCGCAGCCTTGGGCACTGGCCAGTCTGTGGTGATCCCGGTCTATGTGACCGCTGCCACCCAATACACCATCTCCGCTACCCTGCGCATCGTCAACAGCCAAAGCCGCACGGATTATGATGTTGCCCTCAATGCCTGGGGCCTGCCCACAAATATCGTGATCATTGGTAATGGAGACATTGACCTTAATCTGCCAATCAATCCCTTTTTTGCTTACGGCTATAGCCAGAGCATCTTCCTGCAAAGTGAAATTTCGAGAGCAGATCAGCGCATTGAGAAACTATATTACTACAGGACTGGCAGTTCTGAGATAACCTCAAGTAGTGATTGGACCATCTATATGGGACACACTGCACTGACGGCTTTCGACACCACTAGCAGTTGGATTCCGCTTGCCGGCCTTAGCCAGGTGTTCACAGGGACTGTGCCACTACCTGCTATCAGCGGTTGGCTTGAGATTACGTTGGACGTTCCCTTCGTGTATAACAACACAGATAACCTGGTCATTGCTGTGGATGAAAACGCAGCCGGTTATAATAGTAGTTACGGTCCATTCTTCGATAGCACCGCTTCAGCCACGAACCGTAGTATTTACGCTTATAGCGACAACGCCAATCCAAATCCTGCCGCTCCGCCCGCCGGAACGCTGAAGCCTGGTTATCCCAATGTGATGTTTCGGCTTGGCGAAATCCCTGTTGGGGAACCTGAAGCAGTAAGTCTTAGTGCTCCGGCCGATGGCGCAATTGGTGTGCCCAAAGCCGGATTTGAATTCACCTGGATTCCTTCCCTCACCGGTGGCATACCTACATCTTATGTCGTGTATATGGCCACAGATGAAGACAGCATCTTTGAAGAAAACTCGTGGGTAACCACCAGTTACCATTTCAATCCCGTTACCCAAGGCTCATTTACCTTTAACTATCTGGATCATTACTTCTGGACAGTAAAAGCCGTCAATGCTGACGGCGATGCTACAGCAGATCCTGTTCGAAGCTTTGAGATCGAAGCTGATTCCACAATTCCTGTAACGGTCTTCCCCTATACCATGGATTTCGAAGCCAATGGCGACAACAGCCTCCCCAACCGCTGGACGAGATCATCTCTCGGCGTGGGCTGGCTATTTGGTGATGCCCTCTGGAGCGATTCTTTCGATATCCCCGATCACACCGTTTATGCTGCAGCCAACGATGATGCGGCAGACGATATTGCAGGAGGCGATGATGGAAGTATGGACTTGCTTTTCGGTCCGCACTTTGATTTCAGCGCTGGCTACGCAGGAATCCCAATCCTCAGCTTCGATTCCTTCTACTCTGGTGATTATGGCCAAAGCGCAACTGTAGAAATCTGCTCCAATGGTATTGATTGGACAGTGTTGAAGACCTTGGCTGCCAACCCAGCCTGGGTAACATTGAGCCTAGGCCTTGCTGATTATGATGGTATGAGCGATGTTCAATTGCGCTTCCATGCAGATGATGCTGGCGCCTGGGCTTCCGGATGGGCAATCGACAACTTCTTTATTGATTATGTCACTCTTGATTGGATGGAGCCTGTTGTAAATCACTATCCGATAATTGGTGTGCCATTATTGAACACCGATATTACAGTCGTTGCTGATATCACCGATGAACTCACCTGGAATAGTGGAATCAGCTCTGCCGCACTGCACTATAGTCTGGATGGTGGAGCAGTTGTCGACGTTCCTATGACGGGTGTCGGCTCAAGGTATTCAGCTCTGATCCCTGGTCAAGCAGCAGGAACCCTTGTCGCTTACTACATCACTGCTGTTGATGCTTCAGCTCAGTTGAATACCCTGACCACCGCGACCTGGGATTTCTACATTGACTCCCCGGTTTGGTTGCAGTATGACTCGAATACCATCAGCACCTACCTTGGTCCGGAGACTGGCGACTTTGGTATCATGACAGGTTTTGATAATCCCTTTGGTGCAGGTAACCCCTGTCAGATAAACAGCGTATTTGCCAGATCGCTCGATGCGGCCACTGGAAATATCCATGTTTATACCTATGATGGTGGAAGCGATACCTTCACAGATCTGATGCCCAGCTTCGCACAAAGCTTCCTGCCCGATACCGATACTGTTGTTCCCTTGACTGCTTGCGTGACCACTGCAGGATATTTCTACGTAGCAATAACAGACGTGGCAGGACCGAACTACTTCGCAATGGACCAAACTCAAACATACTATCCTGATACTCACTACATCATCTTTGACGCAGGTATTTCCACTGCCAATCTGGCTACAGTCGAAGGCTCAGGATTCGCTGGCTCATGGTTGCTTCGGGCAAACGTGCAAGCAGGTTCTTCAGGGCTTGACACTCCTGTACTTAGCATCGCCGACGGCCCTACCCTTGCTTGGGATGCCGTTACCGGTGCAAACAGCTACAGAGTATATGGCTCTGCCGATCCTTATGCAGCAAATCCCTGGACCTTGTTGACGACTACCGGTTTGTTGACCTACACCAACGCCACTCTGGGAAATACACATTTCTTCAAAGTTGGTGCTACGACTGATGCTCCGCCTACCAAAAATGCAGCCGTCACCCGTCTCAACAAGTTGATAGACAATGGTAGCAAACGTGCTGCACAAACCCCCAAGGCTACTATTAAGCTCAAGAACAGAAACTAAGATGAAAGCTTTGTAAGCCGGTGATTGTCCTGTTTACGAAGCAAATAGCTTATTCAAGCTAGTAAGCCCCTGCACTGCAAAGTATGGGGGCTTTTTTGTGGATGCAAAGATATTCTACGCACTGTACAGACAATTGAGCTATTCTCACATAAGGGGCATTCCTGTACATTAACGAGGCGCTTAGAAGAAATTCTAGTATGGTATCAATCGTAAACCATGGTGTTTGTCAAGCTGGGATTTGATTCGATTCATCAATGCATCTCCGTGGTATCGAAGGTAGATATCTATTTCAGCTTTGATTACGAGATTTCGGCTTTATGCCTGTTGCATCGCGCAATTCTAGCAGAATGCCAGGTTGTATGTACATGCCCAGATTCAACAATCCATCCATGCTTATTACGTAATACCCTTCACTGTCGATACCAACCATGCCAATTGAGGCAAGAGCTTCCAGATAGACAAAGATCAACTGACGATTCTTGCCATAAGCTGCGGATATCTCTCTGATGGAGCGATACTGCTTGTTTTCCAGTAGAGTGAAGCATCGGTAAAAGCTACCAGATCATCATCAATACCTTTCTCCAAACCACATGTCGATGGCAGTTAAAAGTGCACCAGTTTCGGAAGTTTAGATTGCACCAGTTTGTGTAATAATAAACTTAGCCTTTTGATAGAGATATCAGGAGGTGAAATGAAAGGAGCCGATGTGTACAATGC
>JAJBAW010000097.1 GCA_020532545.1 Candidatus Cloacimonadota bacterium
ATCCGCGTTCTATAAAACTTCCGCACAAACGGCGTCCTGCACTACGCTAAAACCCTAAAACCCTAAAACCCTAAAACGCCCCCACCCCCCAATCTGCGTAATCCGCGTGATCTGCGTGCCCCCCCCTAAACCCTCTAAACCCTCTAAACCTCTTTTATCCAACCAATCCATACAATCCGCCCGATCCGCGTTCTATTAAACCTCCACAAGAATGGCGTCCTGACAACAGCCCTAAATAAAGATCAGGGCGGAACAAGGTCCGCCCCTAATTCTACATCCTACATTCTAAATCCTACATTCAAACTACCGCCCCCTAATTCTACATCCTACATTCTAAATCCTACATTCAAACTACCGCCCCATAATTCTACATCATACATTCTAAATCCTACATTCGCCGACTAATTCTACATCCTACATTCTAAATTCTACATTAATTCAACAGCTAACTACAATATCCCCCGGCTCATACACCACCCGATGCCAGATCTTCACCCTTTTCCTCAGATATCGCCCCAGCGGTGGATCCACATCCTCAATCTCCTGCAAAGCGCGGCTCAGGGCTTTATGCACAGAGGACACCGCTTTGCGCCCGCCATCTCTAAAATACCGCATCCGGCCATCGCGCCACATCACCTCTTCCAGATACTGGCTGAGCTGCTCTTTTTCCCGCAGCACTTCCTCCAGAGCGGCAATATCGTTATTCACCCGCAGTTCGGCTTCGATGGCAAGCACCTGGTTCAGGCGCTTGGAGACTTCTTTGATGGTTTGCCGGTCCGCCATTTCGATGTTCTGCACATAATGCTGGGCATAAAGATTCTCGGCATTACGTTCATTCTCACTAAAGTCGTTGACATAGCGGTATTCCTCTGGAATGGGATGCTCTGCCGCCCTCAAACTGTGGGCATAGCGACACTGCCCCGGATGCCGCAAGACTTCCAATAGGTAAATCCAACCCCTGCTTTTACGAAACTCATGCACGATGTCGCCATCTTGCAGTACTACTACACTCGCCTTTTCTTGAAACTGCGCTACGGAATTGCTCATGTCTTGCTCCTCTTGTTTCTTTTCATTGGGCACCCTCACTGAATGCCAGGAACAATGTATTCAGTGAAGCTGATATTGTCAAGAACAATATTCAGCAAATTGAGAACAGAGAGGACGTTTTGGCTGCTGAGGTATTTTGCCTATAGGACTTTGGGAGAATGTAGAATTTATAATGTAGAATGTATAATGTAGAATGTCGAATGGAGAATTGGAAGGTGGCGGAGGTAGGGGCGTTGGGCGAACGCCCAAATCCGTGCCCCAAATCTGCGCCTAAATCCCCACCCATATCCCCGCACCCAATTCCGAGTCCATATCCGCACCCATATCCTCACCATAATGATCAACCAACTGAATCCGGGCGTTCGCCCAACGCCCCTACATTACCGCCACAACCCTAAAACGCTAAAACGCTAAAACTCTAATACCCCAATACCCCCAATCCTCTTTTGATCCAATCAATCCATTCAATCCGCCCGATCCGCGTTCTATCAAACCATTTCTCCACTAATTCTAAATTCTACATTCTAAATTCTAAATTAACCAAGCCCTGATCAGATCAGGCTTAGCGGCCCATCCAGCCCCAGTTGTTCATGTTTTTCCACTCTCATCTTCAAATAAATGAAATAAATGCTTTTTTGTGCTTGACAAGATATATGGGTGAGTTAGATTAGGTATTGTAACTTAGAAACAAAATTATATAGAGTGTAATGTGCGATGTAACAAAGACAAGTAATTTCAAAGTCAAATGCCGGCGCAGTATTAATAGTATGCCGGGAACGGTCAAACGTAGTATTTACCCCGCCGCAAACGCGGTGGACCTAACAAAAACATTTTTTGAATGATTAAAATTCGAACTTCCTTATAGGAGGAATGTTATGAAAAAATTTATATTACCGCTTATGCTCCTACTGCTTGCAGCAGGATTCCTTTTCGCGGTTGAGTCTGATCCTTCCGCAGTGGTTGGATATGTTAAGTATGGCATGGTAGCCGGAAACAATATGGCTGCAATCCCTATGGAATGCCCATGGGGCTGGGCCAGTGAACTTGGTATTGAACTTGGCGAAGGCGTAGTCGATCAGATTTCTATGTGGGATCCAGCTACTCAATCATTTGCAACAGCCGCTGATCTTGGTGGTTTTTGGGATGGTGATTTTGAGCTGAATTCTGGCAAAGTATTGATGATATATTCATATGGCTCAGTAAGTATGTATAGTATTGGGAATTTACCTTCCACAAACGCAGCATATGGTATAGTATCTGGAAACAACACCGTGATGGTACCCTTGAATCGTTCTGACCTTGCTTGGGCAAGTGACCTTGGCATCGAAATGGGCGAGGGCATCGTTGATCAGATATCTATGTGGGACGCAACATCACAGTCCTTTGCAACAGCCGCTGATCTTGGCGGTTTTTGGGATGGCGATTTTGACATGAGTATTGGTCTACCTCTGATGGTCTATTCTTATGGTTCCATGACTTGGCCAAATAGAGCAGCAAGCCTTAATGCAAAATCATCAAAAAGTAAATAATTAGGAGTATAAGATGAAGAAAATATTAATATTGACCCTTTTTTTGACGGTGTTCATAGTTGCGGTTTTTGCGCAGCCAGTGACTCCTCCTCGTGTAACGCAAGTGTTGCTCGCTGCAGATAGCGGCGATCTACTCGACATAGTAACCAATACAGGCAACACTCATGCTCCCCAATATGTTTTGCGAGTCCTTCATGTTGAATCTGCTGAACTCCGCGGAACTGACCTCGGAGCTCCGCTCACAGGCATGAGAATTGCTAAGGTTGGAAGCGTTTCTGCTGGGTACTCACCTAGAGCAGTCTTCAATCAAACCATTTGGTCAGCAGTTTGGCCTGAAGGTTCACACTTAAAAGTAATGGTATGGTACAACACGCCTACAGATCCACCTAGCAATGTTGAGCCCTACCCCGCTTTGCAGTATGCTGAAGCCATTTTTACCGTCACCTCTGGTGGCGGTGTGATGAGCTTTTTAGATCCCCCGATGATCGTCCCACCTTTTCATACTGAGGTCACCTACACCCTCGGAGTAAGATCAAACTGGGCTGGTGCAGCCATCTATCTTGATGGTGCCAATACCGGTAATGTAACCCCATACATCTTCGATCCTGCCGTAGCCGGAACCTATACCGTGGTCATGCCTAGCATTACCTGGACACCGGCAAGCTTCGTATATGCTGCTGAAGCGGACGAAACAGTTACCTTCATGGGCGAATTCACCCCTGGCGTAGCTACTAATCCTATCCCTGTAGATGGAGCAACCCTTACTTGGGCCGATGGTGTCACCGACACAGTAGTCCTGAGCTGGGATCCCGTAGCAGACGCTAGCTATTACAATGTATATTGGAATGGCGCAACAACTCCTGTACCAGTAACTGAACCTACATTTACTACCCCAGTAATAGGCGATGGTGCCTATAGCTGGCAGATAGTACCTTATGTGACTGACCCTGCTGCTCCTGCTAAAGGCGCCCGCAAAGCCAGTCCTATTGCTGCAAAAGTAAGTGGCAGTTCTTCCATCAGAGGTGGCGCAGTAGGCGCTCCTGTATGGGGATTCACCATTGAGTATGAACCAATAATCATTCCCCCAGTATTAACCATCACTTCCGATCCTACTGGTGCAACCGTAGTGATAAATGGCGAAATGCAAACATACGTCACTCCTACCTTTGAAAGCGCCGCTGGAACCTATAGCGTATTCATGGCTGGCTATACTTGGGAACCTGCAGAATACGTTTGGGACGGCTTGGCTGATGCTACCGTCAACTTCGTGGGAACTATGCCTACACCCTCATTGCTCATCACCTCAATTCCTACCGGTGCGACCGTGTGGAATAATGGAATAGAACTGGGAACCACTCCTTATACTGCTCTTACCCAGGGAGACTTTAGCGTAACAATGACAGGATACACCTTCACTCCTGAAAATTATCCTTGGAATGGCAGCGGTAATCTCACTGTCGAATTCCTCGGCACAGAAGATATTCCAGTACCAGACATTCCTGAAGGTACCACTGTGACCGTTAATGGCATAGGCGTAACCATGATTGCAGGTAATGCCAATATCATTCCTTGGCCTGCAAAATTCACTATGCCTGCCTTCCCCAACCCCAACATTAATGCTGGTAATCATGTTGCAGTAGTTCTCGAACTGCTCCAACCTGGTCCTTGGACTTTACAGTTCAACAGCAACCAAGATTTTGCAGCCTATTACCTTAATGGTATGTGGAATCTGGTGCCTGAAACTCCTGCTGATGTATTCACCTACACAGTACCTGCAACCGCCAACCCATCTACCGATCCTAATCCAGAAATTGCAACCATCTTTGCTAATCTGGACCCCACCCTTCCTGTGGAACTCAGCTCATTCAACGCTGTGCTTACCGCTCAGAAGTTCGTGAAACTCACCTGGATCAGTGAATCTGAATCCAACATGATGGGTTACCGTGTATATCGTAACGAAACTCAGGATGCCGCAAGTGCTACCCTGATCACCCCTGTGATGATTCCTGCTACCAATACCTCCTCTACTCAGGTTTATAACCTGGAAGACAAGGAAGTAGCTCAGGGTCACACTTACTACTACTGGTTGGAAGCTGCCGACTATGGTCACAGCACCATGTATGGTCCTTCCTATGTAGAAGTTACTGTCGATACCACTCCTGAACTTCCTGTTCAGACTACACTGAAAAATGCCTATCCCAATCCTTTCAAAGCAAACACCAATACCAATATTGAAGTTTCTGTGAAAGCTGGCGAAAATGGCACCGTAACCATCTATAACGTCCTTGGTCAGGTCGTGCAAACCTACAAAGTAGGCGAAGGCACACATAACCTGAAATGGAATGGTCAAGATACTAGAGGCACTGCCTGCGGAAGCGGTATCTACTTCTACAAACTGAGCACTCCTTCCAAGAACCAAACCAAGAAAATGGTAATCGTAAAATAAATTGATCCTTGTGAGTTAATCACAAAGAATCATGATACAATAAGCCGCGGGATTTGTCTCGCGGCTTTTTTTTGGTTTTAGCGTTTTAACGTTTTAGGGTTTTAGCGTTTTAACGTTTTAAGGAGGCACGCAGATTACGCTGATTACGCAGATTTAACGTTTAAGATTTTAACGAAGGCGGCTCCGCTACAACGCATCCCGCCCCTTTTACCCCACAATCTGTGAAATCTGTGTGATCTGCGCGCGACCAACCAACGCCATCCTTCCAAATAATCTGCGAGATCTGCGTGATCTGCGCGCGACCACACAAAGCTATCCCACCCCCTTTACCCCACAATCTGTGTGATCTGTGTGATCTGTGTGATCTGTGAGAGACCAAACAAAGCCAGCCCGCCCCCTTTTACCAAATAATCTGTGAAATGTAGGACCTGGGTTTTCGCCCAAAACCCCTACAACCCACAATCTGTGAAATGTAGGACCTGGGTTTTCGCCCAAAACCCCTACAACCCACAATCTGTGAAATCTGTGTGATCTGTGAGAGACCAAACAAACCCAGCCCGCCAATTCTACATCCTACATCATAAATTCTAAATTAGATCTTAATCCCGTGTCAATTTCCGGTACGTAATCCGCTTCGGGATCAAGGCCTTCTCCCCCAGCCGCATGAGTTTATTCTCCTCATAATCGCTGAAGTTCCCTTCCCACCACTTCACCTGGCTATCACCTTCGAAGGCCAGAATATGGGTGCAGATGCGATCCAGGAAATAGCGGTCGTGGCTGATCACCACAGCGCATCCGGCAAAGGAGAGCAGCGCTTCTTCCAGGGCGTGGATGGTATATACATCCAGGTCGTTCGTAGGTTCGTCCAGCAGCAATACATTACCGGCAGCCTGCAGAGTGAGCGCCAGATAGGCACGGCTTTTTTCGCCACCGCTGAGGATATTGATGGGCTTGACGTGTTCTTTGCTGGAGAAATTGAACTTGCTGATGTATTCCCGCGCTTTGATTTCGCGATCGCCGATGGTGAGCACATCCCGGCCCTGACCAATGAGGTCCAGCAGGGTTTGTTCGGATTCCATCATGCGCACCTGATCCACATAGGAGAGCTTCACAGTTTCGCCGATGTCGAAATGGCCTTTATCCGGGGTGATATTGCCCACGATCATCTCAAAGAGTGTGGTTTTACCAGCGCCATTGGGGCCGATGATGCCCACGATGCCACCTGCGGGCAGCATAAAATCCAGGTTTTCATAGAGCAGCTTATCATCGTAAGCCTTGGCTACGCCGTGCGCATTGATCACTTTATCGCCCAATCTGGGTCCGGGGAAGATGGGCAGCTCTTCGGTGCTGCGTTCGCGTTCATAGCTCTGTTCGGAGAGCTGGGCAAAGTTCTGAATACGGGCTTTGCTCTTGGCCTGACGCGCTTTGGGGCTGCTGCGAATCCAGTCCAGTTCATCGGCCAGGGCTTTCATGCGGCGTGTATCGGCCTTTTGTTCCAGGGCCAGGCGCGCCCCTTTTTGCTCCAGCCAGGCCGAGTAATTTCCCTGATAGGGAATGCCTTCGCCGCGGTCCAGCTCCAGGATCCAGCCGGCCACGTTGTCCAGAAAATAGCGATCGTGCGTGATGGCGATCACGGTGCCCTTATACTGTTTGAGATGATGCTCCAGCCAGAGGATGGTTTCGGCATCCAGATGGTTCGTGGGCTCATCCAGCAGCAGGATATCCGGGGCTTTGAGCAGCAGGCGGCATAGGGCCACGCGTCTCTTTTCGCCACCGCTAATCACCTTGATGGGCAGATTTGCCGGAGGACACCTGAGGGCATCCATCGCCAGCTCCAATCTGCTATCCAGATCCCAGGCATTCTGCGCTTCGAGCTTGTCCTGCACCTCGCCTTGTTCGGCCAGCAGGGCATTCATCTCGTCGTCAGAAAGCTCTTCCATAAAGCGCATATTGATCTCTTCATATCTCTTGAGCAGCGCCACGGTCTCGCTCACAGCTTCCTGCACCACTTCCAGCACAGTTTTATCTGGATCGAGCTGCGGATCTTGCTCCAAATAGCCGATGGTATAGCCTTTGCTCATGCTCACTTCGCCGATGTAATCATCATCCAAACCGGCCATGATCTTGAGCAGCGTGCTTTTGCCGGAGCCATTCAGCCCCACCACGCCGATCTTGGCACCGTAATAGTAGCCCAGATAAATATCTTTGAGGATGAACTTCTTGCCATCCACCACTTTG
>JAJBAW010000098.1 GCA_020532545.1 Candidatus Cloacimonadota bacterium
TCCAGTACGATGGTGCTTTCTTCCACGGAGGAAGCTTCGATCACGAGCTGTTTGATTCTCAGGATGAGATCCAGATAATCTGAATTTGTGCCTGGAATCGGTGTAAATTCGTGATGCAAACCTTCGATCCGCACAAAGCGGACTGCGGCTCCCTGGATCGAGGACAAAAGGATCCTGCGCAGGGTATTACCCATAGTGGTTCCAAATCCGGGCTCCAAGGGGCCAATTTCGAATCTACCATAATTGCGGGAATAGGTTTCTTTTTCCTGTTCTACGCTTTCTGGCATTTGTAATGGTTCAAGATACATCATATCAAACTCCTAAGGGGTTATTTGGAGTAGAATTCGACGATGAGACGCAGATCTACTGTGACCGGAATCTCGCTTGCGGCGGGAATACTGTCGAAGCTGCCGCGCATATTCTCTTTATCTATAGTTAACCAGCCGTAAGGCGAGGTGCTTTCAGAGCTGTCAAGTGCCTCCACGAGCATTTTCATGCTGCGAGATTTTGGGCGCACTTCCACGATATCGCCTTCTTTACAAAGGAAGGAAGGGATATCCACTTTCTTGCCATTGACCAGGAAATGGCCATGGTTTACAAACTGTCTGGACTGCATGCGTGTGGTGGCAAAGCCCATGCGGTACACTACGTTATCCAGCCTGCGTTCCAGGAACTGCAAGAGGATATCGCCTGTCACTCCACCGGCCTTATTGGCTTTGACAAAGTAATTCTTAAATTGCTTTTCCATCAAGCAATAGGTGAGGCGCAGTTTTTGTTTTTCTTTCAAGTGTATACCATAGTCGGAGACTTTGCGACGCTGCGTGCGGCCATGCTGTCCTGCGGGGTACTTGCGTTTGCCCAGGATGCGGTCGTATTTTGCGGCGCCGAAGATGTTTTCACCAAATCTGCGACAAAGTTTTGCTTTGGGTCCGGTATATTTAGCCATGATTTCTCCTTATATCCTTCTGGTTTTGGGTGGGCGACAACCGTTGTGTGGTATGGGGGTTTCGTCCTTGATCATGGTTACTCTGATGCCGGCTGCATTCAAGGCACGGATAGAGGATTCACGTCCTCCACCGGGACCTTTCACGATCACGCCAACTTTCTGGATACCCATTTCCATCCCAGCTTTGGCTACTTCTGTAGCGGCCATCTGAGCGGCAAAAGGAGTACTTTTGCGGGAACCCTTGTATCCGATCTTGCCGCCGGAGCTCCAGGCCAAAACATTGCCGGAACGGTCCGTCAGCGAGACGATCGTATTATTGAAGCTGGAGTGCACGAAGACCAAGCCTTCATCGAAGGACAGGCGTACGCGTTTTTTCTTAACTCTGGTTTTTTTAGCCATGACTCATGCTCCTATTTCTTTTTCTTAATGGCGCTGGAACGCGGGCCTTTGCGAGTGCGGGCATTGGTATGAGTCCTCTGTCCACGCACGGGTAAGCCACGTTTGTGACGCATTCCGCGATAGCTGCCAATTTCCATGAGCCGTTTGATGTTCATGGCAATCTGGGTTCTCAAAGTACCTTCCACGATATAATCTGTTTGGATGATATCGCGCAGTGCTTTTTCTTCTTCTAAACTAAGGTCAGCGACCTTCTTCATGTAATCAATATTGGCGGTTTGACAAATCTCTATAGCCCGGCTTCTGCCGATGCCATAAATATAGGTAAGACCAATAAAGAGCCGCTTTGTCCTTGGAATCTCAATACCTGCAATATGTGCCAAGTTGGTCCTCCTTTATTAACCCTGTCTCTGTTTATGTTTAGGGTTCGAGCTGCAGATAACGCGAATAACGCCGTGGCGTTTGATTATTCTGCAATCTTTGCAGATTATCTTAACTGATGCTTTGACTTTCATTGTTATCTCCTTGCGCTTCCTGTATCAGGAAATGCAAATCTCTATCTTATTTATAACGGTAAGTAATTCTACCACGGGTAAGATCGTATGGAGAGAGCTCCACCTTCACCTTATCACCAGGCAGGATTCTAATATAGTGCATACGCATTTTGCCGGAAGAGTGAGCCAGTATCTCATGGCCATTTTCCAGTTCCACGCGAAAAGTAGTATTCGGAAGGGCTTCTGTAACCACGCCTTCCACTTCGATTACGCCAGATTTACTCATGAATATTCCTTCCCTTACGCTTTTGTAAGTATTTCTGCATCGGCAGTAGTAACCAGGATACTATGTTCGTAATGCGCAGATAGACTTCCATCCGCCACAAAGAACTCCCAGCCTTTTTCAATCACACGATTGGTGCCGATATTTACCATGGGTTCGATCGCCAGCGTCATCCCAGCTTCCAAACGAGGACCATACCCCGCTTTGCCGGAATTCGGGATCTGGGGGTCTTCATGCAGCTCACGTCCCACTCCGTGTCCGGTAAGATCATCCGCCGGATAATATCCTTGGGATGCGATATAAGCGCCCACAGCATGAGATATATCTCCCACGCGGGCTCCATCTACCGCAGCCTGGATTCCGTGTGCCAGGGCAGTGCGTGTGACTTCCATCAATCTGCTAGCCTCAGCGCTGATCTGTCCTACGGCGTAGGTGCGTGCTGCGTCTCCATAATAACCTGCTTTGATTACACCGACATCGATGCCGATGATATCACCCTCTTTCAGTATTACTTTTTTGGAAGGGATACCATGTACGATACAGCTATTAAGCGATGTACACAGAGTTCCGGGAAAGGGTTTCAGCCCGGGAATCTTGTAGCCCTTGAATGCGGGTCTGCCGCCACGCTCTTGGATGAACTTCTCGGCAAAGTGATCTAATTCCCAGGTAGAAATCCCCGGGGCGATCTTTTCTGCCATAGCGTCCAAGAGCTCGCCGATAACCTGGCTGGCTGCGCGGATCTTCGTAATTTCTGAAGGTGATTTTAGGTAAATCATGGTTATCTGCTACGTCCTCGAAGCTTACCTTTCTTCATAAACCCGTCATAGTGACGCATTACGAGGTGAGATTCTATCTGCTGCAAGGTATCCAGCGCCACGCCGACCACGATGATGAGACCGGTTCCGCCAAAATAGAAAGGCAGATCAAACCTGTGACTCATGATTTCAGGTAACAGCGCTATGAAAGCGAAGAATATTGCACCAGGCAGAGTGATGCGGGTAAGCACTTTGTTGATATACTCAGCAGTCTTTTTACCCGGTTTTTTACCTGGAATATGACCACCGTACTTCACCATGTTTTCGGCCATCTCGGTAGGATTGAGCACGATGGCTGTGTAGAAATAGGCGAAGAAGACGATCAGGGTCACATACAATAAAGTATATAACCACGCTCCAGGGGATAACAAGCGTTGCAGAGTTACCCAAAAGCCGCCGCCAGTACCAAAAAATGCCGCGATGGTAGCTGGAAACATCAATACGCTTTGGGCAAAAATAATGGGAATCACACCTGCGGTATTCACCCGCAGTGGAATGTATGTGCTCTGTCCGCCATATACTTTACGGCCGACGATACGTTTTGCATATTGCACCGGAATCTTGCGTGTGCCTTCAGTTACAAAGATCACAGCCGCGGTAACCGCTACCATCAAAACTATTGCGAGAACAGCTTTCCAGGCATAAGTGGGCTCAGCAGCGACCTTTTGGAACATCCGGATAAAGCCTTCCGGATAGCGGGCGATGATACCTGCAAAGATAATCAGAGATATACCGTTGCCGATGCCGTGCTCGGTGATCTGTTCACCCAGCCACATCACGATCATAGTACCCGTTACCAGAGTGATAATTCCGGTAAAATGAAACAGAATTCCAGGGGCGCGAATCACGCCTCCGGAGAGATTGGTAAGCCATATAGTGATAGTGATGGCGTTGAACGCCGCCAATCCCACTGTCCCGTAGCGCGTGATCTGATTGAGTTTCTTTTGACCATCCGCGCCTTCTTTACGAAGCTTTTCAAAATACGGGACTATGCTGCCCAAAAGTTGAATCACGATCGAGGCAGTAATATAGGGCATTATACCAAGGGCAAATACCGAGGCACGCTCAAAATTGCCGCCCACGAAGAGATCCAGCAGACCAAACAGGGTGTTTCCGCCCTCTCTGGCGCCTTCAAAGAAAGCCCGCAGCGCAGTGGCATCTACACCGGGAATGGGCACAAAACTGCCCATGCGGTACAGAACCAAAAATAGCGCTGTAAACAGGATCTTTTTCTTCAGGTCCGGAATTCGGAACATGTTTGTCATAGTCTTGAGCAAATTAAACTACCTCCGCCTTGCCGCCGTTCTTTTCGATGAGCGCTATTGCGCTCTTTGAGAAAGCGTTTGCTTTGATATTAACGGCTTTCGTGAACTCTTCAGTAGTTCCAGCCAATACTTTGACCGGAGCTTTGGATTTTTGACCTTTGGAAGGGATCAAGCCCATTGCTTCGAGCTTGGCGATATCAAAATCTTTGTCTTCCAAATGTTGCAAGACAGAGAGATTGAAGCTGCGATATTCCACGCGGAAGATGTTTCTGAACCCGCGTTTGGGCAGACGACGGTGTATAGGCATCTGGCCGCCTTCAAAGGAAGCGGGAACGTTCCCACCAGAACGGGCTTTTTTACCCTTGTGTCCACGTCCGGCCTGTGTTCCCCAGCCCGAACCCTGACCTTTGCCAAGGCGCTTTTTGTTCTTTCTTCCAGCAGGTTTGCCGAGATTATTCAATGTTAACATGCTTATTCTCCCTGCACTTCTTCTACTTTTAGCAGGTATGATACTTTATTGATCATCCCACGGATTACTGGATTGTCGTCGTGGATCCGGCTGGAATTCAGCTTTCTCAGACCCAGTGAACGCACAACCCGTTTGTGGTCTTCTATACGATTTATTGTGCTACGGATTAGAGTAACTTTAAGCTTCTTCAATTTTCTGCTCCCGACCAGTAAGCTGAGCTATGGTCTTGTTGCGTAAACGGGCTACATCGGCGATGGTGCGCATGGACTTCAGTCCCAGAATAGTCGCTTTCACCACGTTTGTAGGGGTGTTTGAGCCCAGGGATTTGCAGAGGATGTTCTCGATTCCGGCAGCTTCGAAGATGGCACGGGTAGTACCACCGGCGATTACTCCGGTACCGGGGGATGCTGGTTTGATCATCACGCGGCTTGCGCCAAAACGGGCTACGATCTCATGGGGCACAGTGCCTTTCACGATCGGTACGTGGAACATATTCTTCACGGCTTTTTCTTTGGCTTTACGGATCGCATCCACGATCTCATTGGCTTTACCATTGCCCACGCCAACGTTGCCTTCCTTGTCTCCCACCACTACTATGGCGGTGAAGGAGAAGTTACGTCCACCTTTTACCACTTTAGACACGCGCTTGGTATCGATGATTTTTTCTACCAGTTTTTCTTCTTCGGGATTCTGTCTATTATGTTGATAATTCAAGCTATCCTCCTTTAAAAATCGAGCCCGGCTTTGCGGGCGCCTTCAGCCAGAGCTTTCACTCTGCCATGATATTTGTATCCGGCACGGTCGAAGGCGACGGTTGTGATTCCGGCCTCCAAGGCTTTTTTACCCAGCATGAGGCCTACTTCACGACTGATATCAGTCTTGGTCTTAGCTTCGCCTGCGGCAAAATCTTTGGCTTTGGAAGACATCGAAGCCAGGGTCACACCCTTGCTGTCGTCGATAATCTGCGCGTAGATGTTCTTGTTCGAACGAAACACTGCCAGACGGGGACGCATACTGCTACCAGAAAGGTGTTTGCGGATTGCAGCACGGCGGCGCCTGCGTAAATTAGTTTTTATCTTTGTAGGTGATTTTATCATTTTAATACCTCTTCTTAAGCCCCGGCTTTTCCGGCTTTGATGGCAACGTATTCGTCATGATAACGGATTCCCTTGCCTTTGTAATTTTCCGGAGGACGACAAAAGCGGACTTCAGCGGCAAATTGGCCAACCATCTGTTTGTTGATTCCATCGATGGTGATGATGCTGGTAAAGTCACTGCGGCCACCTTTGGAACGAGGAACGGGAGTAGCCACTACTGTCAAGCCTTCTGGTACACGAAGCAAAATATCGTGTGAATAGCCCAGAGTGAGTCTCAGCCAGGGGCCGATAGACTCGGAACTGTAGCCAGTGCCAAAGATATGTAAGGTCTTCTTGTAGCCTTCAGACACACCGATCACCATGTTCTGGATCAGGGCACGGGTAAGACCATGGATTGCACGCTGGCTTTTGCTTTCATCAGCGCGGTGTACGTGCAAGAGACCATCTTCCAATTGCAGAGTCATACCAGGCAGCAAAGTGTAGCTGAGCTCGCCCAGTTTACCTTTGACTGTGATGGTTCCATCGGCAATCGTGATGTTAAGATCGGAGCTGATTTTGATAGGTGATTTTCCTATGCGGGACATACTTTCCTCCTACCAAACACGGCAGACGTATTCGCCACCCACGTGTTTCAACCTGGCGTCGCGATCCACCATCACACCAGAACTGGTGGAGATGAGGGCGCAGCCGGTGTTGTTATACACGCTGGGCAATTTGTCTGCTTTGACGTAAACACGTCTTCCAGGTTTAGAAACTCTCACTAATCCTTGCAATGTCGCTTGTCCATCATTGGTATAGCGCAGGATTATTAATATACGCTTGTAATTGAATTTGTGCTCCGGATCTTTGTCTAATATCTGAATACTATTTACAAAGTTTTCCTCAGCAAGGATTCTCACCAAAGCTTCGATAACGTTACTATGGTTTACGATCACTTGTGAGTGTCCGGCACGATATGCATTACGGATCTTAGTCAATGCATCAGCTATCGGATCAGATACGCTCATTTATTCTCCTTGTCCTACCAGCTACTTCTGGTGATTCCGGGGATAGCCCCCTCGGCGGCATATTTGCGGAAGCAGAGACGGCACATGCCAAAGTGGCGCATATAAGCGCGCGGGCGTCCGCA
>JAJBAW010000023.1 GCA_020532545.1 Candidatus Cloacimonadota bacterium
TGTATTGCTTTTGTTCAGATTCACTCAGCTCATCCAGATCAGGCTTGGTAAATTTAGGTTTTCGTGATTGATATTCGATGAAGAAAGAATAATAGATCTTCCCATCTATATGCAGGGTTTCTTTCTCTATCTTGATAATACTGTGCTGCTCGCAGAACTTATTAAATTCAGCATCATCAAAACTGCCAGCACTGCTGTCAAAACGTACTACTATTAGCTTATACATGGATATCCTTATTGAAAAAATCGAAAAATGCAGGGGGAAGAATCCCCCTGCACCCCCACTGGGTTCTCAATGTGAAAATCTCTTGCTTTTCTTCAAGCCTTGCAAAAGGCAAAAAGAACAAAAAACAAAAGTCAAGGGGAAACCCTACAAACGCGGAAGCCTATATTGCTGTTGCTACCGGTCGCATCGTAGTTGCTCCGATAGGAAACGGTGCAGTAGTCGGCATAGGCGCTCCAGCTACCGCCGCGCCTCACACGGTATGACCCGCTATATATTTCCCAGCACCACTCCCAAACGTTACCACTCATGTCGTAGAGACCAAGTTCGTTGGCAAGCTTGCCACCTACGCTGTGAGTAGTAGAACCAGAATTGGATGTATACCAAGCCACAGCATTAATGTCATTACTTCCGCTGTAGGTATAACCATGCGTCTGCAAACCACCTCTGGATGCGTACTCCCATTCTGATTCCCTGGGCAGACGGTAGCCTATGGCAGAAAAGTCACAACTTACATTCACAGCGTTCGCATTAGATGTATTCCAGCCGGAAGGCCAGTTATCAGGATTTGTGCCATAAGTGCTATAGCTGTAGCAAGGCGTCAAACCTTCCTGCAGGCTGCGGCGGTTGCAATACTCTATAGCCTTGAACCAGGATACCTGCTCCACCGGATGATTGGGGTTTCCACCAAAGTACGATGGATTTGTCCCCATCACAGCCTGATAGCCAGCCTGCGTAAGCTGATATTTATCCAGATAGAAGTCAGAAACAGTGATCCCAGCCACAGTCCCGCCTGCTACAAAGACGAAATTCTCCGGCATGGGATGCGTGCCATCTTCTGCCACAAATTGCAGCATATATTGATCACCATCAAAATCTATCCCTTCCGCTCCGGCATTCCAGATAAGCTCTTTTGCCGTGCCGGGGGAAATATCTGTTCCGATATCACCACTGAGTTGGGCTGGATCCGGAGTGATTGCAAAAGTGCCGCCTCCATCGCTGGAGAGCTTTAGGCTTACCTCACAGAGGTCACCATTGGCATCAAAGAGATCGTAGGAAATATCCACCAGGCCACTGCCATCGATTCTTTGAGCCACAGAAGTGTTGTAGATGATGGGTGCGGTGAATTCCGCCTCTTCGTCTTTGATGCTGAAAGAGTCCCAATGCGCATATTTATCCATATTCGGATTTGTGTATTGGGTGAGGATTTTTACGCGCACGGTGCTGGCGTCTTGGGGTATATTTACAGAAAAGAGCGACCAGGTTTGGGTGCTTAAGAGCAGTTGCATCCAATTGTTCCACTGGGTTCCGCTGTCGTACTCCACGCATACCTTCAGGATATCCGTGGCAGGACTTAAGTTCTTGCTGTAGTAATGGAAGTTCAGGCTGTGCTGGGTTCCAGGTATGAGGGAAACATTGGCAAAGGCCATACTTGCCTCATTTGCTTCCATCAGCCAGGAGGCCCAATACCAAGTGCCGCTTTGGGCGGAGGCACCACCCATGGTCTGGTTCGTACGGCCCCAGAAATAAGGGACTGTGCCGGTTGGGTTGGCAGTGTAGGTCCAAGTATCCGCAGGCGCATTCTCAAAGCTTTGCTGTTTGATGGTTCCAGCAAAGAGTGAACCGCAAAAAAGCATCAAAACCAAGGCAATCAAAGTAAAACGGTGACAGTATGATAATCCGTAACCCTGTTTTAAACTCATAGATATTATATTCGGTGTATTCGGTGTTCTCGGTGGTTTTTGTGTTCTCATTTCACTGCTCCATTCATTCTGCTTTTGATTTCCTGAAAACTGAGTTTACGCTCGGGACTGGTTTTCGCTTCAGCCAAAATGCCCGCCATGCGTCCATCATGATCCTTGTAAGCCACTACCCGATAATACATTTGAGCTCTGTGCAAGGCTACACGGGAATGGGTAAAAGCACAGCCATCCGTCACATCCCAAAGATAATAATAAAGATTGTCCTGATTTTCATACGGGGTTTCGTTGTACAGTACGAGATAGCCATCCGGGGTGATGGGGCTGCCATAGATCGTTTCCACTACCGGCTGCCAGCTAATCACTGCATCCACGGCGTTCGTGATATCCACATTTACCCCATCCGGTGCTTCCGGCGGTACGTAGGTGATGGCAAAAGCCGAAGAGACCTTTTCGCTGAGATTGCCGAAGCTATCCCCCACCTGAGCTTTTACTCTGGCATTGCTCGTGGTGATGTCCGGCATGGGCCAGGCGTAGCTGCCACTATTGGCAATGCCCTCTGCCAGAGGGTTGTAATCGCTGCCGCCATTCAGGCTGTACCAGAGATAGACGGAGTCATCGAGGAGATTGCTGTCTGTGGCTGTCCACAGCACGTCATTCGTATCGCCCAGATACCATTCTTCACCACCAGTAGGAGAGTTGAGCTCCAAAGCAGGAGCCACGGTATCCAGGGTAAAAACTGCACTATTCGTATTCGAGGATAGTGCCAGGGCTGCCACGCTGAGCGCGAGCAGCGCCAATGCTACAAAGAGCTGTTTCATAGTTAGCTTCCTTTATGTGTTTTTAGTTT
This sequence comes from Candidatus Cloacimonadota bacterium, assembly GCA_020532545.1. Classification (GTDB taxonomy): domain Bacteria; phylum Cloacimonadota; class Cloacimonadia; order Cloacimonadales; family Cloacimonadaceae; genus UBA5456. The sequence goes on from JAJBAW010000023.1 coordinate 2,774, forward strand.
CTGCTGATCATCCTGTTTAGCTTTCATCATGAAAAGCTTCAGCTTAAAACTTTAAAATCCATGCATATTTATTTGAGATTATTTGTCAATGGGAAATACCCCTTAGAGTCTCGGCGGGATGGTATTTCTGATAGAACCCAACAACAAAATACCTAATGAGTGCTGTAGGCACGCAATTTCAGATAGAACCCGATACCCAGATACCTGTCCGAGTCCTGTAGGGACGGCAGTTCAGATAGAATGGTTTATCAATACTTTCCGATTCTTCCCTATCGCTATTGCATACACCACTTGAAGCCTTATCAAATATGCCGTCCCTACAGGACTCAATCCCCTGTGTAGCTGTTGGTTGCTATCTAAAATTCCGTCCCTACAGGACTTAGGTCATGATAGTAGTTTGTTCTTATTTTGGAGTCAACTATTTCCAGGACAGCTCATAGTCTATTTTTTACTTTAAACCTTAGTCCTTTGCTCAACTCACTTTTTAATTCTGGCTGAAGGCCAGTTATAGCCAAATCAGACACTAAAGCCAGAGTGGATATATTTCCACTCACTTTGACTACAAAAGTCCACTTTCCGGCTTTGCAGCCCCCCCCCCTTTGCCTTATCTTATCTACAATATCAATACCAAAGGAGGTTGGATATGTTCCGTCAATTAGTACTGCGGAATCGCAGTTATCGTCGTTTTGACCAATCCAAATCTATCAGCAAGCAGACTTTGAGGGAATTAGCGGATTATGCCAGGCTGTCCCCCAGTGCGGCAAATCTGCAGAATCTGCGTTTTTGGCTGGTGGATCATCCTCATGATGCGCTGTTTGACAGTTTGCGCTGGGCAAATTATCTGAAAGATTGGGATGGGCCCATGAAGGGTGAACGTCCCTCTGCCTATATCATCGTGCTGGGGCCGCAGAGTTGTACCAAATTTCATTATATTGATACCGGGATCGCTTGCCAGAGCATGCTTTTGGGCGCCACCGAAATCGGACTGGGCGGGTGCATGATAGCCTCCGTGGATCGGGAAAAGGTGCAGAAGATCTTTGGCATACCGGAAGAGTGGGAGATTCTGCTGGTAATAGCCTTGGGAGTTCCTGCCGAAACTGTGGTGGTGGACCAGATGGGTTCCGATGAGAACATCGAATATTGGAGGGATGAGAAGGATAGGCATCACGTCCCCAAACGAAATTTGGATACACTGATTTTAAACTGAAACGCCAAGCTTATTGACAAAAAACACGCTCAGGCATTTCCTGCATCGATATGGATAATCTAATGGTTTTCAGCGTGTTTGAAATCACCCGCCACTTGCGGCAGGTGATAGAGAGCTCTATCGAGCCACTTTATGTGGAGGGCGAGGTCTCAAACTTTGTGCATCACAGCTCCGGGCACATGTATTTCAATCTTAAGGATGAGTTTTCCACCCTGCGTTGTACATTTTTCAAGAATCAGAATTACCGTTTGGACTTTCAGCCGAAAGACGGACAAAGCGTGGTCTGTTATGGCCAGATTACGCTCTATGAAAAGGGCGGAAGCTACAATCTGAACGTCTCCACCATGAGCCCATCCGGCTTGGGAGATATGCAGGCCAAGTTCGAGGCGTTGAAGAAGAAACTGCAGGCAGAAGGTCTCTTTGAGGAAGAGCGCAAGCAGGCTTTGCCCCGCTATCCGGAAACCATCGGCATCATCACCTCCCCCACCGGTGCCGCTTTGCAGGATATCACAAATGTGCTGTCCCGACGCTATCCCATCCAGGCCTGGGTCTATCCTGCCAATGTGCAGGGCAGTGAAGCCCCCAAGAACCTCATCCAGGGCCTACGCTATTTCAATGAAGAATTCCCGGTGGATCTCATTATCCTCACCCGTGGCGGCGGCTCTCAGGAAGATCTTTTTTGCTTTAACGACGAGAAGCTGGCCAGAGCAATTGCCGCCTCCAAGATTCCGGTGATCTCAGCGGTGGGACATGAGATCGATTTCACAATCAGCGACTTTGTGGCAGATCTGCGCGCCCCTACGCCCTCTGCTGCTGCTGAAATAGCGGTTCTCAGCCGCGAAGACCTGCTGAATTACCTCCGCTCTCTGGCAGAAAGGATGGCGCTGAGTGCCTCCAATTCCCTCGGTATATACAAACATCAGCTCAGCGAACAGGCTCTGGAATTTGCCCGCTATCACCCCGAACGCTTGTGGCAAAAGTATCAGCAGCGTTTTGATATGGCGACCATGGCCCTGGACAATGTGAAACATTCCCTCAGGGAACCGCAAATTGCTTTTGAACGCAGTGAGCAGAGCTTTTTCACCTCGATACAGAGATTTTCGGAGCTGCGGGTGCAGCGCTATCAGGATAGACTGGAGCGCGCCCAGGACTTCCTGGAGCTCTATAGCAGGCGCAGCATTGATAAGCTGGTTAGCCGTTTGGAGCTAAAGCAGCAACATCTGGAGATGATCTCCCCTGACTATTTACTCAAACAGGGCTGGGCTCTGGTGATCAAAGAGGGCAAGATTATGCGCAGCATCAAGGACATTGATCCTGGTGACGGCCTGACTATCAAGCTGAGGGATGGCGAAGCAAATGTGGAAGTGAAGGAAACTACATGAAACGGATTCTGATTACCCTGATTATTTTGGGCATAGCGCTGGGCCTGAGCGCAGAAATACGCTCGCTCTGGGTCTTACCCTGGAATATGCAGAGCCCGCAGGCGATCGATCAAGTAATTGCAGATGCGGTATATGCGCACCAAAACGAGATCATGCTGGAGGTGCGCTATCGCTCCGATGCACTTTATACCCCGAACCGTTTAAATACTGATTTCAGGAACCCCGAACCGCGCAGCTATGTCCTGAAAGACGATGGCTTTGACCCCCTGGCTTATGCGATAGCCAGGGCCAATGAGCACGAGATCAAAGTGCAAGCCTGGGTGATTGTTTTTAACGCCACTCCTCTGGACGCCAAGCTGGTACAGAAAAACTACATCTACCAGCATCATCCAGAGTGGATTACCTACAATGAACGCACCGAAAGGATGCGTTCCAGCGCGCAATTTGGCTACTTTATCGATCCCGGAATCCCCGAAGTGCAGGATTATCTGTTGGACGTCTTTAGCGATATCGTTTCCGGATATCCCGAGCTCTACGGTTTGCATCTGGACTATGTGCGCTATCCAGACGCCGTCTGGGGCTATCATCCCATTTCCAAACGTCGCTTTTCTGTGGAAGGCAAAGGCTTTTCCTGGAATCAGTGGCGCATGCAGCAGGTTACAGAATTTGTGGCAAAATGCCGGGATCGCGTCAAGAGCATCAATCCTCAGATTATGCTGAGTGCAGCGGTCTTTGCGGACATCTATGATGCCAAAACTTCATACGCTCAGGATTGGTATAGCTGGCTGCAGCAAGGGCTGATCGATAGGGCTTACCCCATGGCCTATCAGATGAATTTGGGTATTTTTGAGCGCCAAATGCAGGATATGAGCCAGAACTGTAATGCAAAGGACATCGTGGTGGGCATTCGGGCCTGGGATCCCCAAGGCAAGAGCCTGATGGATACAGAGCATCTGCGCTACTCCATCAATGACGTAGCAGAGCGCATCAGAGTGATCAGAGAATACGATTTTGCCGGAATCGCGCTCTTTAGCTATGAAGGCCTCAAGGTGGGAAATGCCTTGCAATATCTGGGCAATCTTGCCTATTTTGAAGCCCCGGAGCTGGTCTGCGAGCCACTACTCAGCAGAGAGGCTATCGATTATCCCATCCCAGAGCAGAACTGGCCAGCAGAATTCAACCAGACCCCTGCCCCACAACATCCCAGTCCGGAGCAAAGCCAGATTCCCGCCCCTACGCATCCCGGCCTGGGGAAAAGCCAGACTTCTGCCCTACAGCCTCTTACCATCGATATCCAAAGTGTAGAAGCCAGCTTTGGCGTAGATCAGGATATGTATGTCATCCATCTAAAAATCCCCGAGGAAGGGCGTTGGCTGTGGGAATTGCACAATGAGAAACAGAAGCGCGTTTATCACCGCTATCGCTATTATAGCAAAGGCGATAACGAAGACTATTGGGATGGCATGCTGGACAGCGATGCCTATATCCTGGCAGGTCGATACAAACTGATTTTGGATAGCGGTTCACAGCTCTATCAGGCCGATGTCAATTTGGGTAAGCTGCTGCATGAATGATCTGAGCAAGCAAGCCGGATTGCTCTCTTTGGCAGATTTTACCCGGTTTTTTATCAAAACTCTGATCGGGATTGCGCTAGCGAGATTGCTTTCGCCGGCAGATCTGGGTTCATACCGTCAGCTTTTTCTGATCTATAGCACCCTGTCCGGCATTTTGATGCTGGGTTTTCCCCAAAGCATGCTGTATTTCCTGCCCAAAGCGGGATCAAGTAAGGAAATCAAAGCTCTTGTCAACCGCACCGTGAATGTGATCTCGATTTTAGCGCTGCTCTGTGCAGCCATCATCTTCTTCAGCCGGAACCAGATAGCCCGGAGCTTCAATAACCCGGAGCTTTCGCGCCTGTTGATCGTCTATAGCATCTACCCCATCTTCATCTTCATTACCCAGCTCTATAATTCTGTGATTCTGGGGCTGAAAGAACCGCTGAAATCCGCCCGCTTCATCATCTTTTCCGTGATCTGTGATCTGGTACTGGTGCTGGGTGTGGCCTTCTTTACCAGAGATATCACGCTCATCGTCTGGGCGGTGGTGATCTCCGCGGGTGTCCAATGGCTTTGGGCTACAGTGCAGCTCAGGAAATACAAGGGCAGCCTGAACCGAGAGAGTTTTCAGGGGCTGAAGGCTCAGCTCTCTTATACCATCCCTTTGGGGCTGTCGCTGCTGATCGGAGTGCTCAGTGTGCAACTGGATAAACTCATGATCTCCAGCTTTTTTTCCCCGGAGCAATTTGCGGTTTTTTCATTGGGCGCCATGGAATTGCCTTTGATCGGCATCCTGATCAATTCCGTAAATGCCATTTTGCTGCCCAATATGAGTGCTGAGAACCCCAATCAAATGGCTCTGATCTACAATGCTTCGGTGCGCAAAAATGCTATCTTCATCTTTCCTCTGGCCACGGTGTTTTTTATCTTTGCCACGGAATTTATGGTCTTTCTCTACGGTAATGTTTACGCCGATGCCGCCCTTTATTTCAGAATCTATCTTTTGGTCTTGCCTCTGAGGGTCGCCACTTATGGCATCATCTTTCAAGCTTTGGGCAGGACCCGCCTGGTGATGATAGATTCCATCATCATGCTGATCATGAATGCCGTCCTCAACTTCTTCTTGATCAAGATTTACGGTATGCAAGGCGCAGCTATCGCCACCGTGATAGTTTCCTGGCTGATCGTGCTGGTCTATCTGGCCCAGATCCGTTGGCAATTGGGCTTTAAGCTACTGAAACTCTTTCCGCTGTGGAGCCTCATCAAGAACCTGCTGGCCGCTATCCTGCCGGCTATTGCAGTGGTTTTACTCGCGGTGCATATTAGTAATTCCTTCTGGCGCATGATTCTGGGCGGAAGCGTCTATATGCTCCTGTATTTTGCCATAGGGTATTTGTTTAAGGTTATTTTGCCTTATGATCTGCGCCTGGCTCTGGATTTTGGGCAGGGCATCATGAAGAAGCTAAAAAGATGAAGATACTCATCATTCCCTCCTGGTATCCATATCTCGGAAATCCGTTGGCGGGGAAGTTCTTTGTGGATCAGGCCGTGGCCTTAGCCAAACACACTACCCATGATTATTATATCTTGAATTTTGGGCAGAACGAGTATCAGCTCAACCTGAAACAGCCCGGGCAGATTCCGGCTAAACTGCGATCCTTCTTTTCTGCCAGGTCTCAAACTAAACAGCTTGCCGAGAGGCTTTGGGAGATATCCGTCCCGCATCTGAGCTGGACTAATTTCATCAACAAAGGCAATCTTGACCGCTTTACTTTGCCTCAAGACATTAGCGTGGATCTGATCTATGCTCTGGTCAGCTATCCGGCCGGATATCTGGCTATGAGACTGGCAAAGCAAATGAAAACGCCCTATCTGATTGCAGAACATAGCGGCCCTTTCCCGTTCCCTCAATTTCTGAAAGGCGGCAAGCTTTCGCCTCTGATCTCTGAGCCGCTCCAGAGGGCAAGCAAGGTAATTGCGATCAGCTCTTTTTTGCAAAGAAGTATTCAAGAATATACCGGTATAAAAGCAGATATCATCCCCAATATGGTGGATACAGATTTCTTTGTCCCTGCAGAGAACACACGCCCAAGCAAGAGCCTGAAACTCTTTTCCATGTCCGCCTTTACTAAAGCCAAGGGAACTCTGGAACTCCTGGAGGCGCTCCATATACTCGCACGCAAGAATTTCAAGTTTGAGCTGGTGTGGGCTGGAGAGGGAACTTTGCGCAGAGAGATGATGGACAAAACGGCAAGACTTCCGGTGCGCTTTCCGGGGACTTTAAACCGGGCCCAAGCCCTGAAAGAATACCAAATGAGTGATCTGTATGTGATGCCTTCGCGGATTGAGAGCTTTAGTATGGTGCTGATCGAGGCTATGAGCTCTGGGGTGCCTGCTGTGGCGACTTCTTCTGGTGGCCCCTCGGATATCATTACTACCGATACAGGCATACTCTGTGAGCCTCAAAATGCCGGTGCTTTGGCCAAGGCAATATTGGAATATGGGGATAGAAGGGCCGAATTCGATTCAAGTCAAATCCGTAGCCACTGTGTAAGACTATATAGCGAAAAAGTGGTCTGCGCTCAGCTCAATGATCTCTTTGAAAGTATCTAAGCGCCTGTAAAAACCTAAAGTAAGCTTAATCGTTCAGTAGAACTGAATTGATGGTAGCGATCATTTCCTCACGCATGAAGGGCTTTTGTAAAGTGGCTTTGGCGCCTAATTTTTCTGCCAGGGGAAGATAACTGTCCGGCCCAAACCTTCCTCCACCGCTCATGGCAATGATTTTGAGTTTGGGGTTGATTTCCAAAAGCTCTTGAATGGTCTCCAAACCCTCTTTATCCGGCATTATAATGTCGGTAAGCACCAAATCGGGCCTAAATTCGGCACAGACTTCCAAAGCCTGATTGCCATCTCCGGCCTGCTGCACGTCAAAACCAGCTTTGGTGAGCATCTTTACCAAAACATTCCGAAAGCTGTCTTCATCTTCTATCACAAGGATTTTCGCCATTTCTATACCTCGTTTACATATTCTTTTTGAGTCATTTACCATTGTACAAATCCATGATATGCCAATTTTAAAGAAATACAAATAATGTAAAGGATAATCTTCGCAGTTGCAAAAATGGAATCAAGCGTAAGAGATGAAAGCTATTTTGATAGAGATAGGCGCAGGATAAAGGATGGTGGCGAGGCCCAGAATTGAACTGGGGACACAAGGCTTTTCAGGCCTCTGCTCTACCGGCTGAGCTATCTCGCCACGCATTAAAAAGCAGTAGATTTATGAGGGGCTTTTTTGTCAAGAACATTTTAGCTTGGCATAGGCCCGTTGGGGGGCTTTTGATAGAACGCAGATCGATAGGATTGAAGGGATTAGAAGGACAAAAAGAGGTTTTAGGGTTTTAGCGTTTTAGCGTTTTAAAGTTTTAAGGTTTTAGCGTTTTAGCGCTTTAGCGTAGCGCAGGACGCCGTTCCTGCGGAACTGATTGGGAAAAACCAGTTTTGAGGTTTTCAGGTTAAAGGCAAAGGATTACAAGCTGCACCATATATTCCCAGAAATGATCAGCTTTGAGGCTATGATATTCTTCTGCCAGGCATAGCTCCCCCATTTGATGTCGTGTAGATAGTAGGAAAAATACTCTTATCTGTCTGTCATCTTCACCACAAGCTAACCGGGAGGGGCACTGCAATTCAGGAGATAGAAGAAGTTTTAGGGTTTTAGGGTTTTAACGTTTTAAGGTTTTAGGGTGGTAGCAGCTTTATGGCTTTCTATACTGAAAAGTAAATTTCAGATAGAAAGCCATAGCTATCTCGCAGTTTATACCAAGCTCTGGGACAAGGTATGAGAATGCGCATAATAGAAATCAAAGAGATTGGTAAAAGCTCTCACCAAATCTTCATGATGGCAGATGATGGATGTGGTTGTGTTCGAATTTGAGATCATATCTTTGGTATTGATCAGGACGGTTCTATTATCGAAGATCGCGAATTTCACCGGTACGTTTTTACAAGTTCTCACTTCCACGCCATGAGCCTGATATCTTTCCATCACACCCACCACGTCTGGATGTTTCAGTTCTTGCTCATCATAGATATTGATGTATTTCACCCCTTCGTTGAAAACCAATTCTGCCTCAATTAAACCAGCAGAAGGCATGATAAATGGTGATTTGAGTAAACTGAGAATCTGCTCTTTGGCCAGAGCTTCCAATTGCTCGATGCGCAGCAAGATCATATCTCTGTCTTTCACGACTTCAATGTAATCTATCACGCTGCTGTTTTTATGGTTGTCTATATAGAATTTGTTCAGGATCTCAGCGGCTTGGTCCATTTGATCGATTTGCTTTTGCAAGATTCCGATCTGTTTGTTGATGGGATTGATCGGGCTATTTGCCTTATAGATTTTATCATTACCGGGCACTCTGATGCAGAAGTGCTTTTTCTCCAGCTTTTGAATGACAGAATAGATTTTGGTTTGGCGTATCTCAGTGGCTTTTGCGAGCTCAGAGGCAGAGAGCTGCTTGCCCTGTAGCAGGCAAAGATACACTCGGGCCTCATAATCTGAGAGTCCCAATTGCTCCAAAGAGCTTTTAATATCGTTCATAGTAGTACCCCCTCCCATTTCAGGAGCGTCGGTTTCCTTGATAAATTGTGGTTTTGTGTTTTGAATAGCGCCAAGATGAAGATGCCATTTAGAATTGTAAGCAACCTTGCTATCATACTTGTAGCATTGCCTTGCAAGAATTTATTCATCGCAAACTCCCGTATGTTATTTCTGAATGCAGTTTAGATGCAGGCGTAATATCTGTCAAGTCAATTATTACCCCGAGGTTAATAAATAAGTTTGAGCCTGTTCAATTAAACCAGCATTCTTGGGTCTCCTTTCGCATTTTTGAGTCCTTTCTCATTTGAGGGACTTGATCACATGTCTATCTACCCTTAATCAAGCGTTAATAATTAACGCTTGATTAAGGGTAGATGAAGATATGATCGAGGCTTTTGGGAGAGAGAGAAAGGATCAAATACATATAGGGTTTGCTATCTAACGACTATTTAACGACTATTTTTAAGTTGATTAATATCTGCTTGAATTGCAGAGCATTCAGGATAGAATAAGCTTCTTTTGGGCAAATACTCAATGAGGAGCGGAGGAGAATAGTTTCGCAGAGCTTTCAAAGAGAAAATTCCCAGCAGGTTTTGCTGATGCTATCAAGAAGCCCAAAAGTTCATAAAATGACAGATTATGTAGCTTATAGCAAATTGGGCTGCTCTGATTTCATTAATTTATAACATAAAGCTCAAAAACTCTTTGGGACATTGTGCAGCGATCGGCCCCGAATTTCGCAAGATCAGTCTTTTTTTAGATAAAAACCTGGGCCTGGGGAAAATATATTCACAGCAATATTGAAGTCTCCCCTATCTGGTATCATTTAGATTATGCCCTCTACTATAAAGGCTTTAAGGCTCATGGTAGAGCCGAATAGTTCTGGATACTCTCGCTGTAATCTCATAGCTATTTACGTGAAATCGCAGAAAAACGGAAAAAAACGAAATAAGCGCTTGACAAGAAAAGCGGGGTGCAGTAAAGATGTCATTGTAAGTCAGATTTGTTCAGAAAAGATCAAATTATCTCAGAACGAGTCGCCCCAGAGCCTTTATGTGATGGGGAAGCTCATAAACTGCTCAAACTCTTTAAAAAAAGGTGACGCCCATGTCCGGTGAATTTTTAGGTATCTTTGAAAACTCAGTGCACAAGCAGCGGGTAATCATTCCAGCCAGCTTCAAGAAGAAGTTCGCGGAAGATTCCCAGCGTTCTGTGGTCGTGACTCTGGGCCCCAATGATACCATTGCCATCTATCCTTTGGATAGCTGGAACAGCACTTTGGAGCGCCTGAAACAAGGGAATGAGCGAGCACAGCAACTCCGTACCCAGCTTATTGATTTTGCCATGATGGAGCAGATTCTGGAAGGCCCGGGACGGGTAAGAATTCACAATATGCTGCTGGAAGAAGTGGGCATCGAGGACAGCGTGATCATCAAAGGTGAAGGGCACTACATCTCGCTGTGGAACCCGGAAGTTTACTCCAAGGTACGCAAGACCAAGCTGCAAACCCATCGCAATACCTTCAGCAGTGAGGACTATCAGTTATGAGCAGCTATCACCAACCCGTAATGGCCAAAACCTGCCTGGATATGCTGCAGCTCAAAGCTGGAGGTATCTATGTGGACGCCACTCTGGGCGGAGCAGGACACGCTTTGGCGATGTATGAAGCGGAGCCCGGCATCAAGCTTTATGCTTTTGACCGGGATGCTGAGGCCATAGCTGAGGCCACCCAAAGACTGGCGGATTATGATCCCATCCTCATTCAGGCAAATTTTCGCGATCTGCGCACCAGCCTCGCCTATAATAAGGTAAAGGGCATCGATGGCATACTCTTTGATTTGGGAGTTTCGTCGCATCAAATCGATAATGCCGAACGTGGTTTCAGTTTTGACAAAGATGCAACGCTCGATATGCGTATGAACCGGGAGCAAGAGCTCAGTGCGCTTCAGGTAGTGAATGAATCTTCCACCGGCGAACTCAGACATATATTCAGAGAATACGGAGAAGAGCATGCTGCGGGACGCATCGCCCGGGCCATAGAGAATGCCCGCGCCACGAAAGCCATCGCCACTACCAATGATTTGACCGCCATCATCGAAAGCGTGGTGGGTGTGGGCTCCAAAGAATCTCTCAAGACCAAAGTACGAATCTTCCAGGCCCTCAGGATATTTGTGAACGACGAGCTTGCCGCACTATCCTTTGCCCTCACGGATGCCATCAATCTGCTAAATCCCGGAGGACGCATCGTGGTGATGAGCTATCACTCTTTGGAAGACCGCATCGTAAAAAACATCTTTAAGCTGGAGGCTACGGATTGCGTCTGCCCACCGGCTATTATCAACTGTATATGTGATCACAAAAGCAAGCTCAAGATCATCACCAAACGCCCTCTGATGGCAGGTTCAGAGGAAATAAGCAGCAACGTCCGCTCCCGTAGTGCAAAGCTGAGAGTAGCGGAAAAGAAAAAGGGGGAACAATGTTACGAGGAAAGTTAATCACCTTGCTCATACTGGGCACTGTATGTGGGTTTTTGAACTTTTTTAACAACAACAAGATCGTACACTACACCAGAAGGCTGGCGACCGTGGAAAAATGCTTTAACGCTGAGAAAAATATCAATACAGAGCTTTTGGTGGAACACGATGATCTTAGAAGCGGGCGGCACATCGCCTCTCTGGTACGGGTGGAAATGAGTCAATTTATCCCGGAGCAGGGGCAAGGAATGATAGTATATGTGCACGAACCTTCTCAAAAGCAGGAAAAAAGCGGTTATTGCATCATAGATCTGATCGCGACAAAAGCTGAGGCCAAAAACGTAAGTATAATTCTCGATTAGATTTATGCGCACACGTTATCTTACCCTTATTGTTCTCTTTGGCGCTGTAGCACTTTTATGGAGCGTTTACCTTTTTAGTATCCAGGTTCTGGATCCCTTCAGTTTTGCCCACTTACGCCGGGTGCGCTACACTCCACGCAAAGAGATACTTATCCCACGCAGAGGAGGCATCTATGATGCCAATGGCAATCTTTTGGTCAGCAGCATCACGCACTATCAGATCGATATCGACCGGAATGCAGTAAATACCTGGGCGGGTAGAAAGTCGATCTCTCAAGCTGAAGCTTTTGATAAAATTGCCACTGTCATTTCAAAGAATTCCTCGCTAGAAAAACCAAACGTTTTAAAACGCCTGAATATAGGCAAAAAAGATACTTCCATCCAGATCTCGAACAAAATCTCTGAAGCAGAACTGGATAAGATCCTTACGGAGTTCGGCAAGCAGAAGCTCCCGGGCCTCATCCAAAACTTTTCCTCGATGCGCCGCATCTATTCCAAAGGTATACTGGCGGCAAGATTGATGGGCTTTGTGAGCGAAGAATCCAATGGCTACGATCCCATGACCGATAGCAAGTCTTTGTACAAGCTCTCCGGAATCTGCGGACTCGAAGCCACGTATGACAAGGTACTTTCCGGAGAATACGGCTGGCGGGAAATTGTGCTGGATGCGAATAATAACCCCATGCCCTATCCGGACTTGCACGAAAAGCGGCCCAAAAACGGAGCAAATCTCCATCTTACGATCAATGCACAAATCCAGGAGATTGTGGAAAACGCTTTGTACGAAGGGGTGGAAAAATACGGAGCTCTGCATGGCGGAGCTGTGGTAATGGATCCCAAGACCGGAAGGATACTGGCTTTGGCCGGTGTCTCTAACGAAGATCTAAACGACGATCCCAATAAAGTACGGACAAAATCCAATATCCCGGCCAGCTTCATGTTTGAGCCGGGCAGCACCTTGAAACCTATGAGTGTGCTCCCTGCGCTGGAGCATAAACTGGTGAAGCCCACAGAACGCATAGAATGCGGACGCTATCAAGTGGGGCGTCGAGTGATCTCTGATACGCACAATTATGGCCCGCTCACCACTCGTTCGATCATCGCCAAATCCAGCAACGTGGGCGTAGCTAAAATCGCCGAACGCACTGGCAAGGTGAAGCTTTATGAAGCCTACATCGCCATGGGATTTGGTCAAAAAAGCGCACTCAATCTCTTTGGTGAATCCAGCGGAATCTTTGCCAAGCTGGAAAATTGGGATGGCTACTCCCTGCATTCACTTTCCTTTGGCCAATCCATCTCGGTCACAGCCATACAAATGGCCGCTGCCTACAGTGCCATCGCCAATGGTGGCAAGATGATGAAGGCCCATATCGTGGACAGCTACCGCGACGATCAAGGTAACATTTTGGAGTCCTTTGAACCCTCTGTACTCCGGCAGATATCATCCAAGGCAGCCTGCGACACCATGCTTTCCTATATACAGGACGTGGTGGATGATGGCACGGCTACTCATATCAAGATGGATTACATCAGCGTTGGCGGCAAAACTGGTACTGCCCAGAAAAACATTGAGGGCAGCCGCGGCTATGCCGGCAACAAATACAATGCCGTCTTTGCCGGGCTTTTCCCCGTGGAAGACCCACGCATGGTGATAGTGGTCTTCTATGATGAACCGCAGCACTATTACCGCTTTGGCTCCATGAGTGCAGCCCCCACCTTCAAAAAGATCGTGAGCAACATACTTTTTATGCCGGATTGTGACATCTTACCATACAATGAAAGACTGCTGCAGACCTCCCTGAAAATGCCAGACCTGCGCGGCATGAGTATTCAAAACGCGGAACACAACCTGAACCAATACGGATTCTTATATAAGGTAGAGGGTCCGGATAGCGCCTCTGTGGTCATCGATCAATTCCCCAAGGCAGGAGTCACGGTGGACAAGAATCATCCCATCACTCTGAAGATCGGGCGCGGCAAAACTCGGGATCTTAAGATAGTGAACGCCGGAACCATGCCAAACCTGGTGGGGCTCACCCTGCGTAAAGCTTTGAAGGCTGCCTCTGAAGAGGGGGTGGAAGTCAGGATAATCGGCTCTGGCATAGTGCGCAAACAATCGCTTTTGGTAGGGTCTAGAATTAGCAGTGGAAGCGTCTGCATTTTGGAGGCATCCTTATGATCTCTCAGCTTTTAGAACTTTATCGTCAGCATAATATTTTGATTCAACACAGCATCACAGACAGCTCTGCCCCACTGCCGAAACCCAAAACGGATAACAGGGATTTGCAGGCCGGAGAAGTCTTTATCGCCATCAAAGGTGGCAGTTTTGATGCCCATGATTTTATCCCGGAAGCATGCAGCCTTGGAGCCGCATTCTGCATTGGCGAAACCGGCAAGGTAGATATCACCGTGAGCGATAGCCGTAAAGCCGCGGCTTTGTATGCCAAGCTCTACTACGATGATCCCAGCCATCACATGACTCTTTATGGCATTACCGGCACCAATGGCAAGACCACTACCTCGCTGATGCTCTTTCAGATGCTGCTGCACCAAGGCTATCAAGCTGCCTGGATCGGCACCTCAGGATACAAGATCATGAGCGATGAATTTCCCACCCAGCACACGACGCCGGATATCTTGCAGCTCAATCAGATTTTCTATCAAATGAAGCAAGAAGGCGTAACCCATGTGGTGATGGAAGTCTCCTCCCATGCGCTGGCCCTGGACAGAGTCTATGGAGTGGAATACGATTATAGCCTCTTCACCAATCTCAGCCGCGACCACCTGGATTTTCATCGGGATATGGATGAGTATTATGAAGCCAAGTACCTCCTCTTTGAGCGGGCTGCATTGGCTGCAACTACTTGCATTATCAATAGCGATGACAGCCATGGTCAGATGATCCTGGCGCGCCTGGCCGGCAGTGAAAGCCGGGTGATCAGTGTGGGTCACGCTCCCTCAAACACTTTGACAATCCGGAATCAGCAGACAGATCTGCAGGGCTCCAGCTTTGAACTTTATCAAAAGGATAGTGATACCACTATCAAAATAGATAGTCCCTTGATAGGTGACTTTAATATCGACAATCTAGCACTGGCCTGTGCCACGATCTTGCAGGGTACTACTACTTTGCAGGAACTTCCGGCTTTATGCCAGAAGATCAAAGCCGTGCATGGCAGAATTGAGCCCGTACCTAATAAGCTGGGCCTGGGTATATATATCGATTATGCCCACACTCCGGATGCCATCACAAACCTGCTGAAAAGCGTGCATAAGCTTGCTCACAAAAGGGTGATCACGATCATCGGAGCCGGGGGAAACCGGGACAAAGGCAAGAGGCCCCTGATGCTCAAAGCAGCGCTGAGCCTCAGTGATGTCGTCATCATTACCGATGATAACCCCCGCAATGAAAACCCCGATAGAATCATCTATGAGATCGTCAAAGAGACAGACTACGCTCTGCCCTGGTGGATTATCCGGGATCGGGCCGAAGCGATTCGCAGTGCGATCAGACTGGCGGGTCCCCAGGATATCGTACTCATCTGTGGCAAAGGGCATGAGACCTATCAGGAGATACAGGGAAAACGTCACGATTTTGATGACTATCAAGTCGCCCTGCAATGTTCCAGGCAGAAACCTGCGAGCAAGTCTGAAGACGAACTGATCCTGGCTCTGGATCCTTTACTTATTAGAATTTTGAATAAGGAAGAGCCGCTGGGTGAAGATTATACTGCACCCCAAAGCTACTACCATATCTCTACAGACAGCAGGAGCATTAAGCCCGCTTCGGTATTTTTTGCCCTGAAAGGCGAGAACTTTGACGGAAACCGCTTTGTGCCGGAGATCCTGGCAGATTCCAGCAATCTGGCGGTGAGTGAGGATGCTTGTCTGAAACACAGCAAACTGATTCAGACTGAGCTGGCCGAACTTTTGATGGCCAAAATACTACAGAAGTATTTGCAGCTCTTTGCTATATATAAGATCGCCCTTACAGGTTCCACCGGTAAAACCTGCACAAAGGAATTGCTGGCTCAGGTTCTGCAAAGTGCGGCCCCTGTGCTCAAGACCCAGGATAACGAAAACAACATCATCGGGCTCTGCAAGACCATCCTGCGCGTAGTCCCAGAACATAAATACGGAGTCTTTGAGATCGGCACCAATCATTTTGGCGAAATCGCGGTCTTATCCGATACCATCATGCCGGATGCCGGGATTATCCTGAATATCGGCCCCTCACATCTGGAATATTTTGGCGATGAAGAGGGTGTCCTAAAAGAAAAATCCGATCTCTTCCACCGCGCCTTGGAGTTACGGATATACCCCGCCGATGATCTACGTTTTGAGCTATACAAAGACAAAGGCAGCAGCGTGGGCTTTACGCCTGCGGCAGATTATCAAATTCAAAACATCGTCCGGATGCAAGATTCCCAGGTATTCACCCTGGCAGAGAGCCAGTGGCAGATTCCCTATCAGGCTCCCCATTATGTGCTCAATACATCCTTCGTGATCGCCACCACTCTGCAATTGGGACTCAGCCCCGAGCAGATCCAAAACGCCTTGAGCCTGCCTATTAACATGAATTTACGCATGCAAATCGAAAACCACGCTGGCCGGCACCTCATCCTGGATTGCTACAATGCCAATCCTGTCTCCATGCAATCTGCTCTGGAGTTTTGGCGGGACTACCTGCCCCAGCTCCCTCATATCGCAATCTTGGGAGATATGCTAGAACTAGGTGCAAGCTCCGAAATGTATCATCAAATGATCGGCACCATCGCACAAGAAAGCGGGGAGCATACGATTTATACGGTGGGAAATCATGCGCGCTTCTATCAACATGAAAGCAAAAACCATTATGCCGATGTCACTGAATTCCTGGCCAAATTCCCGGAGCTTCCTCAGGAGGCTGTAATCCTGGTCAAAGGCTCACACGGTATCCATTTGGAGAAGACTCTACCGCAATTACGAGGAGAAAACTAATGCTATACCATCTGCTTTATCCTTTGTCCGATTACTCCATAATTTTCAACGTCTTCCGTTATGTAACTTTCCGCTCGATCGGAGCTTTTATCACGGCACTGCTTTTCACACTGGTGTTTGGACCCTATTTTATCCGTATGCTAAAGCGCAAAGCTGCAGTGGAAAGCATCGATGAAAACATGCCGGAAAAGCATCGCATCAAAGCAGGCACTCCCACCATGGGCGGGATCATCATCCTGGTGGCGATGCTGGTGGCCTCACTCTTTTGGAATATTCTGACCAATTACGCCATTTTGATGATGTATCTCAGCACACTGTGGCTGGGCATTTTGGGGTTCCTGGACGATTATCTGAAAAACTTTGTCAAATCAAAAAAAGGCCTGATCCCCCGTTACAAACTCTGGGGACAGATCTCAATCGCCGTGATTCTCACTCTGGCAATATATTACAGTTCTTCTCCTGTGGATCATATCACAGCTCTGCAGATCCCCTTTTTCAAGGGTATGTATCTGGAGCTGGGACTGCTCTTTATCCCCTTTGTGATCTTTATGATCATCGGCAGTTCAAATGCAGTGAATCTCACCGATGGCTTGGACGGTCTGGCTGCCGGCACGCTGGCGTTTTCTGCTTTAGGCCTGGGCATCATGAGCTATCTCAAGGGAAACTACATTGCTGCAGATTATCTAAATCTGGAATTCATCCAGAACGCAGGAGAGCTCACTGTCTTTATCTCTGGCATGATGGGCGCCTTGATCGGCTTTTTGTGGTACAATAGCTATCCTGCCCAGATCTTTATGGGAGATACGGGATCGCTGGCCCTGGGCGGCATCCTGGCTGTGATCTCGGTGCTGCTCAAAGAGCAGATCTTCCTGGTAATCATCGGCCTTATCTTTGTGATCGAAACCGGTAGCGTGATTATGCAACGCTCCTGGTTCAAATATACAAAACGGAAATACGGTGCCGGACGCAGAGTCTTTCTTTGTGCACCAATCCATCACCATTATGAGCTGAAAGGCATCCATGAGACCAAGATTGTGACCCGCTTTTACATCGTGGCCATCTTGCTCGTTGCGGTCGGCCTCAGCACGATAAAACTACGCTAACAAAAGGAATGTTTGATGTTTGATTCTTCTTTAAAATACGGAATTTTAGGACTTGCCCGCAGCGGGATAGCAGCGGCTTACAAGATCAAAGAATTGGGAGCAGAGGCCTTCCTGAGTGAGATGCAAGAGGCGCATCAGATTCCATCTGCCCAGGAATTGATCCAGGATTTTGCCTGTGAATTTGGCGGACATACCGATAAGCTTTTGGACTGTGATGTCTGGATCGTGAGTCCCGGCATTCCCCTCACTGTGCCTATCATTCAAAAAGGCAAAGCCCGGGGCATCAGGATGATTTCTGAGATAGAATTTGGTTATCAGATCAAAGCAGAAGATAGCCAGATCATCGCGGTAACCGGCTCCAATGGCAAGAGCACCACAGCCAGCCTGATCTACCACATGCTCACAAAACTGGGCAAGAACTGCATTCTGGCCGGCAATATCGGTGACGCATTTTGTTCATTCCCCATTCACAAGCCCGGAATCGAATACATCGTACTGGAGATCAGCAGCTTCCAGCTCGATCTGATCGAAAGCTTTGCCCCGCATGTGGCAATCCTCCTGAATCTTACCCCGGATCATCTGAATCGCTATCCTGATTTTGCCACATATTATGCCAGCAAAATGGGCATCTTTCGCTATCAGAGCTCACAAAACTATGCCATACTGTATCAAGATTCTGCTGAGATCACCAAAAGGGACAAGTCTATCGAAGCACAGAAGCTGTATTTCAGCGACTTTGACCAGAACTCTGCAGCCTATATAGATGACATATTCATCCACGTGGGTGGCGAAAAGCTCTCAGTATATGATCTCAAGATCAAAGGTCACCACAATCAACTAAACGCCATGGCCGCGCTTCTCAGCATTCAAGCTCTGGGCCTGAGTATGAGTCAGAGCATGAAGGCAGCTACGAGCTTCAAAGCTCTCCCCCATCGCCTGGAATACGTGGACAGCATCAATGGCGTGTCCTTTTACAACGACTCCAAAGCCACGAATTGCGATTCCACCAAAAGCGCACTGGAGTCCTTTGAACGCCCCATCCATATCATTTTGGGCGGTTCGGACAAAGGTGAGGACTTTTCTCTTTTGACTGAAAGCCTGCAGAAGCACGCGATTAAAGCTTATATCACCGGGGATACCCAGGACCTGATGCGTCAAGCCTGGCTGGGAAAATTGCCTCTGGAATTTGCCGATGATCTGGATAGCACTGTGCGCAGAGCCTTTGCGGAAGCCGCCATGGGAGACAACATCGTGCTCAGTCCCGCCTGTGCCAGCTTCGATCACTTCAGTAATTTTGAACACCGGGGAGAAATCTTCAAGGCCATTGTGCGGGAGATCAAGCGTGAAAAAGAATAGGTTCGGCACCTATGTAGTGGATTTTGACCGCTGGGTTCTATTCAGCTATATAGGTCTGTGCCTGATCGGGCTAGTCGTGATGGTGGATATCACCTCAGTGCAAAGCTCAATGGGATATTTCTACAAGCAATTGATCTTCAACATTTTTGCGGCCATCATCGCTGTGCTCATTCTCTATGGCGTCAAGTTTGAAAAGCTGCGTTTCACGAATACCTGGCTGGTCTATGTCGCCATTTTTATGCTCATTTTTGTGCTCGTCCGAGGCTCCACCATCAAAGGAGCCACACGTACGATCAATATGGGGCCCCTGCACTTTCAACCCTCCTTTTTTGCGCGCATCGCCCTGGTCTTCTTCTATGCATCCGTGCTAGACAAGAAGAGCGAATTGCTCAGGCAGACGAAAAACATCCTGCGTTTCCCGGAAAACTTCCCCGAATTGACCCTTTTGACCCTCGTTGTTTTTGGCCTGATCCTGGTCGAAAAACATCTTTCCACCATCATCATCGCCGGAATGACTCTGATGGGCATGCTGTTCTATGCCGGAATCCGCAAGAGGATCCTGATCATCATAGTGGCCATTGGCATGCTTGGCGGTGCCCTGGTCATCACCAAAGGCGATAGTTTCCGTATGCAGCGTATGCGCTCGTTCAAAAAATACTCTTTATTCTTTCCGGAGCGTGATCTTTCACAATCCGGCGATAGCGATTATCAAGTGCGGGAAAGCCTTACTGCCCTCACTAGCGGAGGAATCCTGGGAACAGGCATATCCCGGGGCCGGGCAAAGCATTATTACCTTCCTGAAGCCCGTACGGATTACGTTTATACCATCATCGGAGAGGAAACCGGCTACATCGGAGCCATGGTGGTTTTCTTATTACATTGCACCCTCTTTTTTGCCAGTATGCGGGTAGCAGAAAGGCAAGATAGCCTGTATCTGAAACTGCTGGCCGCTGGCATGGCCATGAATATCTTTTGTAACGTCCTGGTCAATACCGGAGTAGCCATGAGCATTTTGCCTCCCACTGGCAATACATTGCCTTTTATCAGCTATGGGGGCAGCGCTCTTTTGATGGACAGCATCGCAGTAGGAGTGATCCTGAATATATCTGCTAAGAGGAGAGAAATATGAGATTTGCCTTTGGTGCCGGCGGAACTGGCGGACACATCATCCCAGCTTTGGCTATGGCTGATGAACTCAGCTTGCAAGGCCATGAATGTATCTTTATCGGAAACAAAAACAGCATGGAAGAGCGTCTTGCTCTCGTGCACAAATACAGATTTCTGACTATCCGGGTGCAAAAGTTGTATCGCAATCTCAGCCTCAGCAATCTGCTCTTTCCTTATTATCTGGCCAGCAGCATACTGGAATCCCGCAAACATCTGAGTTCGAACAAGATCGATGGAGTCTTCACCACCGGTGGTTTTGTGGCAGGACCTGTGGCCTTGGCCGCCATCAGCCTGAAGATCCCTTGTTTTCTGCATGAAAGCAATTCCTATCCCGGACTCACCACCCGCCATCTGGCTAGATACCTCAGCCGCCTGTATATCTCTTTTGAAGATACCCGCAAGTATTTGAAAAAAGCGGAACTCAGGAATTTTGGCATCCCTATTCTCAAACACGTTGAATCTTATGCCTTTGATCTATCTGAAATTGCCTTCAAAAAGGGGAAAAAGACCCTGCTCATCACCGGTGGTTCACAAGGTTCTTTGGCCATAAACAACGTGATTGCCAGCGCGATTACGGTACTCTTGGAGGATGGTTGGCAGATATTGTGGCAGACGGGGCGCAGTTCTTTCGCGGAGTTTTACCCTCAGAACAAGAGTCGGGAAGGCCTTTATATCTTTGATTTTCACCCTCGCCTGGCTTCCATGATGCGGATCAGTGATCTGGCCATCACGCGCGCCGGAGCCATGACCATCGCCGAGCTCGAAGACGCCCGGCTTCCCGCCATCTTGATTCCTCTGCCTACCGCAGCAGATAATCATCAGTATTACAACGCCCTGGCTCAAAAGAAAAAAGGCGTGGCGGAATTGCTCGTGCAGAGCGAAATGGGCGCACAAACCCTCTTGGCTTTGATCAAGAGCCTGAGCCTCCCAAACATGAAAGAAAAGCTTGACACATTGCCGGAAAATACGGCTGTGCTAGATATTACGAAAGACATTCTAAACTTTTACAAGGAGAAATGATATGCTTGGCAGAACCAGAAAGATACACTTCATCGGCATTGGTGGCATCGGTATGAGCGGAATCGCAGAATTCCTGCACAATCAGGGCTTGCAGATTAGCGGTTCTGACCTGAAAAAGACCGAGGTCACAGCCCACTTGGAAGATATCGGAATCAAAGTCACCGAAGGACACGATCCCGCCCTCATCGAAGATGCAGACGTGGTGGTAAAATCCTCCGCAGTGCACGACGATAACGCCGAAATCGTGGCCGCCAAAGCCCTCAAAATCCCTGTTATCCGTCGCGCTGAGATGCTGGCGGAGATCACCCGCATGAGCTTTTCCATCGGGATTTCCGGCACGCATGGCAAGACCACTACCACCTCCATGGCCGGGCTCGTACTGGAAGCTGCTGGCCTCAACCCCACTATCATCGTGGGCGGCAAAGTGAAGAACTTTGGTTCAAACAACGTGATGGGCTCTGGAAAATACATAGTGGTGGAAGCCGATGAGTATGATCACTCCTTTTTATCGCTCACCCCTTGCATCGCAGGTATTACCAATGTGGATGAAGACCATCTGGATTGTTATCGCAATCTAGACGACATCAAAGGCGCCTTCATCGAATACGCCAATAAAGTTCCTTTCTTTGGCAGTGTGATAGCCTGTTTGGACGATCCCGGAGTGCAGGCGATCTTGCCTCAGATCAACAAGAAAATCGTGACCTATGGCCTCTCCCGTCAGGCTGATATCCAGGCTATGGACATCACCATGAAAGACTTTGTCACCAGTTACTCTCTGGCCTATAAGGGCTACAAACTGGGACGCATTACCATGAATGTAACCGGCAAACATAATATCCAAAACTCTCTCATGGCAGCAGCGATCGGTTTGGAGCTGGATCTGCCCTTCAAGAGTATTCAGGACGCCCTGGCAAATTTCAGCGGCGTATATCGCCGCTTTGATCTCAAAGGCGAAGTAAATGACATCATAGTATATGACGATTACGCGCATCATCCCACCGAGATTATGGCCACTCTGGAAGGCTTTAAAGACAGCGTTGACCGGCGGATCGTTGCTCTCTTCCAGCCGCATTTGTACTCGCGCACCCGGGATCTCTATGAGAAATTCGGCAAGTCCTTTTTCTCTTGTGACTGCCTCATCTTAGCTCCCATTTATCCCGCCCGGGAACAGGCTATCCCAGGTGTCAGTTCACAAATGATCGCCGATGTAGCCATTCAAAGCGGGCATCGCGCTGTTCATGTGATAGAAAACAATGCCCAGATAATCCCTCAAACCCTTGCTCTGCTCAAGCCCGGAGACCTCTTCATCACCATGGGCGCAGGCAATATCTGGCAGTATGGCGAAGAAATCTTGTATGAGCTAAAGAAAAGTGTTGACACAATCACTAAAGCCCAAAAAAGTAGTAACTTATGAGCTTGATCCCGTTTTTCTCAAATCCAGAATCGGGGTCATATACACTTAAATATCAATAAGGTAAGAAAATGAGAGAAAGGAAGCGTCGCGGAAATAGCAGATATTATCTGTTTTTCACCCTCAGCCTTGCAGGCGTTATCGCGCTTGTCATCGGGGCTTGGTACGCGCTGAGACATCTGCCTTTTTTGGAACTGCGGCAGATAGAAATATCTGGCAACACCGCGATTCCGGATTCTCTCATTGCCCGCTATTGTGAAGATCAGATCGGACAGAACCTGTTCAAGGTTCCCATCAAGAAGCTCAAAAAAGATATTATGCAGATCTCACGGATAAAAGAGCTCAAGATCAGGCGTCAAGTCCTGAGCACCCTCAAAATAAACGTGAAAGAGCGGGAAGGCATCCTGTATGTCAAAAGCCAGGAAGGCCGGCTTCATCCCATCGATTCTGAAGGGATCATTATGGAGCGTTACACTTCCTATTATCGGGAAGACATCCCAATTTATAGCTCTTATTACAAAGACGCACAGCTAAAACCCGGCAAGCAGATGAAGAAAAGAGATATTTCCCGTATTCTGGCTTTGCATCTCAAGATCATGAAAAAAGCTCCGGAATACCTGGCAATCATCTCTGAATATTACATGATCGATGATACCATCAATATCGTCGATGCCAGATATGGCACACGCATCATTCCTTCCGAGGATGATATTGCCGCCCAACTCAAGCGCTACCAATTTGTGCAGGAC
The DNA here is from genome assembly GCA_020532545.1 of Candidatus Cloacimonadota bacterium. Classification (GTDB taxonomy): domain Bacteria; phylum Cloacimonadota; class Cloacimonadia; order Cloacimonadales; family Cloacimonadaceae; genus UBA5456. The sequence continues at coordinate 26,144 of JAJBAW010000023.1, forward strand.
AACGGCAATATCAATCGCCGCAGCTTGGTAGATTTACGCTTTAAAAACCAGGTAGTAATAAAGGCAGGAGACAAATGAAAGGCAGCATAATCACCGCTTTGGATATAGGTTCCACCATGGTGCGATCGATCATCGCGCGCACCCTTCCCGAAGAACGTCTCGAGATTCTGGGTATCGGAGAATCCGCCTCAGAAGGGATCGAACGAGGAGTGGTAAAAGACATTGGCGCTCTGGCGGAGTGTATCAAAAAATCCCTCGCCAAGGCTGAAGAAGCAGCGGATACCGAAGCTGAAAACATCTATGCCAATATTACCGGAGAACACATCCGCACCCAATTGGGCGATGGCAGAATCTCGATTCCTACCGAAAGCCCCAATGAACCCGGAGAGATTTCGCTGGAACACGTGGAGCAAGTGATCGCAGACGCCAAAAACAGCATTAAGATCCAAAAAGGCTTTGAGCGTCACAAGATTCTCCATGGCATCCCGCACGATTTTATTATAGATTCTCAGGACGACATTCACAACCCTGTAAATATGAACGGATTTCACCTCACGGCCAAGGTGCTCACGGTGCTCTCCGAGCTCACTCCCCTGAGAAATCTCACCAAATGCATAAACATCTCTGGCTACGATATTGATCCCGAAAACTTTGTACTCAATCACATCGCTCTCAGCTACAGCGTGCTTTCTGATGATGAACGCCGCCTGGGTGCCATTCTGATTGATATCGGCGGAGGTTCTGCTGATATCTCCATCTACAACCGTGGAGCCCTGGAAAAGGTCCTGGTCATCCCCATGGCGGGGAAGGCCATTACGGAAGACATCGCCATCGGGCTCAAGACCACACTGGCTAGCGCAGAATATATCAAGACGCAATTTGGCAATGCCAATGCTGCAGATGTGGATCAATCTCTGGAAATCGATGTCGAAGGCATCAGCGGAAGGGCCAGCACGCGCCGTCCCCAATACCTTGTCAGCCATGTGATTCAGCACCGGGTGGAAGAAATTCTGGCCCTGTGTTATGATAGCAGTAAAGATTATTACACACCGGAATTGGTCACAGCAGGAATCATCCTCACCGGCGGAACCGCCAATTTGGATAACATAGACCATTCCATCCACACCGCCTTCAACCTTCAGGTCAAGATCGCCAAGCCTGACCTTTCCAGACTTCAGGGCATTACCACCCGGCTGGAAGATCCGGCCTTTGCCACCACAGTCGGCATTCTCTATTACGCCATGGGATTTGAGCATGAACCAGAGCCCCGCAGTTTTAATCTGGGCAATCTGGGCAACAGCAAATTTGTAGATAAACTAAAGAAGATAATAAAAGACTTCACCTAAGGGGGAAACCATGATTGAATTTGACGAAAGACCAGCAACAGTTGGCACAAACATCAAAGTGATCGGAGTCGGCGGAGCCGGAGGCAATGCCATCAATGCCATGATCAGAAACGGTCTGGGCGGAGTAGAATTTATCGCCGCCAATACAGATGCAGATGATCTGGCAAAATCTAATGCCAAAATGAAACTACAACTGGGCAAAAAGCTCACCCGTGGCCTGGGCACCGGAGCAAATCCGGAAACAGGCTCACGCAGTGCAGAAGAATCCAAAGATGAGATCAAATCCCACCTGGAAGGTGCAGATATGATCTTTCTGGCTGCAGGCATGGGTGGAGGCACCGGCACCGGAGCCACTCCCATCATCGCCAAAATCGCGCGGGAAATGGGCATTCTCACCTTGGGCATCGTAACCACCCCCTTCCCCTTTGAAGGGCTAAAACGGGCTGAAAATGCGGATCACGGCATCCGCCATCTCAGCGAATATGTGGATACCCTGATCATCATCCCCAATGAAAAACTTTGTGAGATCTATGGCAATGCCACCCTGATCTCTGCCTTTAACAATGCCGATGACGTGCTCTATGAAGCTGCCAAAGCTGTGAGCGACATCATCACCATCACCGGCTTGATCAATGTGGACTTTGCCGACGTGAAAGCCATTATGCAAAACATGGGCTATGCTCTGATGGGAACCGGTACAGCCGAAGGCGAAAGCCGCGCCATCAATGCTGCCAGAGCCGCCATCGACAATCCTTTGCTTACCGATATCAGCCTTGCCGGCTGCCAATCTCTGCTGCTCAATATCACTGCCGGAGAAGATATCCTGATGAGCGAAGTGGAAGAAGTATCCAAGGTAATAGTCAATGAAACCGGAAGTGATGCCAATATCATCATGGGCCTGATCATCGAAGAAAGCATGGCTGGCAAAGTCTCCGTCACACTCATCGCCACCGGCCTCGATAAGGATAAGAACGAACGCCCGGAGAATATCCTGGAATTTCCGAAATTCAGCCCCAGCAAGAGTCTGGAACAACCGATCCAGACCAGCAGTCCCAACGACGAAATCAGCAACATCCTGAAAACCCTGGGGATCAATTCCCAATCCAGCGAGGAAAAGCCCAGCACTGGAAACGCCGATGATCCCACCCGCATCAAACCGATGCGCACGGATGTCCCCAGTTTCCTGAAAGCCTTGGATTAAACTAAATATCTTTTACTAAACAAAAAACAGCGGCTTGCAGCTAATGCATACCGCCATCTGATCAGAGAATCCGGCACCCCCCTGCTGGATTCTCTTTTCGTAGGGGCGTTGGGCTGAACGCCCAAAACCGCCAGTCGTATGGCCGAACGCCCAAGAATACGTTCCCGATGTGTGGTTCATACACACGAGCCCCAATCACTGCAAAACGCAATATATGAACCCTGGGCATAAGGCCCAAAAACCCTCCCTTGATCACTATACGGAGATTGGGGCTTTCGCCCAAAGCCCCTACGATCATCATGCAAAGACTTGGGCTTTCGCCCAAAGCCCCTACAGTGACAACGAGGCTGGACACAACGATCAATAATATGAAAAAGGCAGGTTTCCCATTGCTATTGCCGCTTGAAGTCCAAAGTGCCGCTAAGCTTATGGTTAATACATAGTTATCTTAGGCACTTTGAACTCCAAGACTCACAGCTTTCAGGTAAAATACCGTACCTTTCGATACCTGTTTTGACTTTCATTTTTGATCTGGCTGCCAAGCTTCGGATTTCCTGCTATTTTCTACCATCAAAGCAGACTACAAGCTATTCTCTATCCAAAATTGAGAGTTAAAACAGGGGGATCACGATGCTGCGAGCTTTGTCCCTATCAGCTATGCTTTTGTTTTAACCCAACCCTGCGTACCTCAGTCTATCCGATCAGCGTTGCTTTTGTTTTAACTCTAAAACGACCCAGGTAGATGTAAAACAGCCTGGCCGGAAACAAGATATAGCTTACGTAAAGTGGGTAAAACCACTGCAGGAAAGGTCGTTTTAAAGTCAAAACAAATTTCCTCGCCCAGACTATCCTTCCCCATTCCTTGTCGTGTAGATGACGTGTAGATAGTAGGAATAAATCCTCTTATCTCCACGTCATCTACCCGGTAGCCTATGCAGGAAGACCACTGCAGATCAGGGCTTGGAAAGCTGAAGAAAGAATCAAAATCAGCTTCGACTAACAAAATGGGGGAATATCTTATATAAGACAGCACACTCAAGGCACTTTGATCCGGTTCAGACCCTGGAAACCCGTGGCTTCAAATCGATTCGAAGACAAATTAAAAGCAAGACCAAAGGAAAGGCGAGAGCTCTGGCGGTAGCTACCGGCTGCGAACCACTCTAAAACCGATATAGCCGGCTTTCACATAAGGCTTTACATATTCCCTGGCGGTGGTGCGCATACGCTCTGTATTGTGGTACCAGGAGCCGCCTCGGATCACTTTGTCGGTCCCATCCTGAGGTCCGCGAAAAAGGTCTCCCGTGCGGTAGCTATATGGAGCATACCAATTCCACACCCATTCATACACGTTCCCGCTCATGTCATAGATATTCAGCGAATTCGGTTTTTTACTGCCTACGGCTTTGCTGCGATCAGAGGAGTTTTCGGCATACCAGCCCACCTCATCGGGATTATCAGAGCCGCTGTAAAGCTGGAAGTTTTTACCTATTCCGGCTTTGGCGGCCAGCTCCCATTCCGCTTCGGTGGGCAGGCGATAGCCATCTGCATCAAAATCGCAGACGATATCGGTGCCATGATAGTCGTAGGCAGGCGAAAGGCCATCTTTCAGGCTTTTGGCATTGCAGTATTCTACTGCATCATAAAATGAGACGTTTTCCACCGGTAGATTTGCCCCGATATACAGGGAGGGATTGGTGGGATAGACCATATTCCACTGCTCTTGGGTGATCTCCAGAGGGCTGATCATGAATCCAGCGAGCTTGATGGTGAGCAGAGGGAATTCATTGTCCTTGGCTTCAGGGCTGATGCTGCCCATGATCAGGGTATCCGAGGGAACCCAGAGCATTTCCAGAGGGATATTATCCGTGAGGGTGGGCAGAATGAGGTCTTGGGCATCCACAGTTTCATCAGTTTCTTTAAGATCAAGCTTCGGTTTCTGCCGAAAGACAAAATGCTGAATCAGAACATAGGCTATAATGACCACACTGAGAATCATCAGGGTGACGAAGATCTTTTTCATACTCCCGAGATCCTTCTGGGCCTTGGGCGAAAGCTCGGGTTCTTTTTCGTAATATGTGGGCTTGGGCAAGGTGGGTGGCGCTTTTTTCTCTAAAGGAGGCGGTGCAGGAGTTTCGGTCCGCTTGGGGATTTCCTCTACTACTGCGCGTTTAGTTTCCGGAATTTTCTCTGGCCTTGTTTCAGGTGCTTCAGGAGGTTTTACCAGCTCTTCGCGAGGCTTGTCTTCTTCTTCCCTGGATGGCAAAGGTAGTGTGGGTTCATCCTGGATCACTGGCCAGGCAAGATCGTCCTGAATATCGGGCTCTTTGTAGTCCTCATGAATCGGGGCTGGGGGTTCCGTGATTTCAGGCACGATTTCGCTTTCTGTGGCCAGGCTTTCAGGAAGGGCTGGCTCAGACTGGAGCTCAGTTTCAGGCTCGTCTTCAGCTCTTGGCTCTGGTGTAGTTTCTTCAGCAAAGCTTATTTCAGGAGAAAGCTCTTCTGTTTCCGGTTCAAGCGGCTCGGCAATAGGCAATTCAGGCTCATCAAGAGTCTCTTCTTCTATCTCAGCTAATTTGGGCTCAGCCTCAGGTGCCAGAGGCAACACAAGTTCTTCTACAGGTTCATGATAGCTCCAGTCAAGATCCGGTACTTCCTGCTGCAAGGTCTCCAGCAGTTCTGCATAGTCCCTGATTCTCTCGACAGGATCCAGCTTCAGACAGGCCAGCAGAACGCTGTACAGCCCGTCTGACACTTTTTCTGCAGAGGGCAGAGTCACACCCCTGCTAAAGCTTTGCATCTTCTGTTCATCCGGGCCCACGAAGCCATCCAGGCGCCAGGGTAATTCCTGGCACAAGATCTGATAGAGCACTACCGCCCAGGAATAGATGTCAGAATTCGGATGAGGGTTGCTGGTCTTAAAGATCTCAGGAGCCACATAGAGGATGGGATAGCGATAGTTAAAATTGCCCTCAGAGTGTTTCCAGGCATCCCGATTCTTGCCAAAACCAATTACCTTCAGCTCTGAGGCTGCATTGACTATGATGTTGTAGGGATTGAGATTGTAGTGCCTGACATCCTTCTTTTCGGCATAGATCAGGGCATGCAGAAGGTCTTTAGCCCAGACCAGGCCTTGATTGTAGGTGATGTTTTCAGAGTTTTGCCTTAGATATTCGATCAGAGACAGGCCCGGAGCATATTCCGCAACCAGGTATTGGCTGAGGCCTTCTGAGAAGCAATCCAGGCCTTTGCGGATCTGCGGGTGTTCAAGATTTAGACAGGCCTCGGCTTCCTGGATCAGGCTCTCAGATAGAGTTTTGTCCTGGAGCTGAGCCGGATCCTGAGTCTTGAGCAAGACCTGTTTCCCATCCTGAAGCCGCTCTGCCTTATACAAGATAAAGCGGCGGGACTGATGGATAGTCTCGATGATGCGGTATTTATCTAAAGCCATGCTCTCTACTGTGCCTTAAAGATGCAGCGTCCACGCTTTAGGACTTTCACGATGTGGGAAGAGCCCAGATGGTAGGGGATGAAGTTCAGGCTGGGAATATCCCAGATAATCATATCGGCAAGCTTGCCCACTTCCAAAGAACCCACCTGATCTCCGCGGTCCAAAGCGCAGGCTGCGTTGATGGTGGCAGCACTCAAGGCTTCGACGGGCGTAAGACCCATTTGCAGACAGGCCAGGCTCATAGTGAAAGGCATGCTGTCACAATTGCAGCTCCCGGGATTGTAATCTGTGGCGATGGCTACCGGCAGACCGCTATCGATCATAAAGCGCCCTCTGGCATAAGTCTTGGCAGCCAGAGAAAAGAGGGTGGCAGGCAGCAAAGTGGGAATCACTCCGGCTGCTTTGAGCGCCATTAAGCCATTATCGGAGGCAGCTCCAAGGTGATCTGCCGAGACACAGCCCATTTCTGCGGCCAGCTCTGCCCCACCTATGGGAATGATCTCATCGGCATGCATTTTCAGCTTTAATCCTTGTTCTCTGGCAGCTTTCAGCACCCGGCGGGATTCTGCGATGCTAAAAACGTGGGCTTCGGTAAAGATGTCGCAAAATTCGGCAATGCCCTGCTCTTTTACGGCCGGGATCATCTCCTCTATGAGGATGGTCAGATAGCCTTCATGATCTTTTTCATATTCGATGGGGTACTCATGCGCACCCATGAAGGTGGCGATAATATCGATGGGCAGGATTTTGGCAAGTTCGGCAATGGCTGCGAGCTGTTTGAGCTCACTCTGGGTACTGAGGCCGTATCCGCTCTTGGCCTCCAGGGTAGTGGTTCCCAAAGCCATCATTTTCTGGATTCTGGGCAGGCTGAGCTCCACCAATTCTTCCACGCTGGCATCCCTGGAGGAAGCAATGCTGCTACGAATTCCTCCGCCGGCCATGGAGATCTCCACATAGCTTTTCCCGGCCAGGCGCATGGCAAATTCATCTTCACGGGTATGCACAAAGACCGGGTGCGTATGGCTATCCACAAAGCCCGGGGTCACAATGCGCCCCTTGGCATCGATGGCTTCGTCCCAGTGGTATTTCTTTTCTATTTCGCCAGAGGGCCCGATCTCCAGGATGCGTCCGTCTTTGATCGCGATTCCTGCGTTCTGCAAGATTCCGGCATCATTCATTTGCTCTGCTATTTTAGCTTTTCCACCTGAGGCCATGGTGGCAGCTTGTCCGATGTTTATAATGATCGTATCTGCTTTCATGTCACAAACTCCTTTTAAGTTAGTATTTTAGTTCAAGACAATTAGTCAAGATTTATTGAGCACTTTTTATGTTTCAAGTGCTTTTACTCTGTTTATTCCACCGTCACGCTTTTCGCCAGATTGCGCGGTTGATCTACATCCACACCTCTGAGATCCGCCACATGATAAGCCAAAAGCTGGAGCGGGATCACGGTGAGCAGCGGTTGCAAGATCGGAATGGTATCCGGAATATAGATCACGTTTTCACTGATTTTGGCAAGCTCTACATCGCCTTCGGAAGCTATGCAGATGAGCCTGGCTTTGCGGGCTCGCACTTCCTGAAGGTTGGAATAAACCTTGTCGTACAAAGGGTCTTTGATGGCAATGGCGATCACAGGCATATTCTCATCGATCAAGGCAATGGGGCCGTGCTTCATCTCTGCGGCAGGATAACCTTCAGCATGGATATAGGAAATCTCTTTCAGTTTCAACGCGCCTTCCAGAGCCACCGGGTAATTCAAACCGCGTCCCAGATACAGGGCATTGTTGCTGTCTTTGATGCTTTCGGCAATCTTGCGGATGCTGTCGCTATGGGCCAGAATCTGCTCTACCTTTCCGGGTATTTCTGCCAGAGCTTTGATAAACCTTGCACCCTTCACGGCTGAAACGTGGTTCATCCGCCCCAAATAGATCGCCAAAAGGGCCAGGATGGTGACCTGTGAGGTGAAGGCTTTGGTAGAAGCCACACCGATCTCGCTGCCGGCATGGATATAGGTGCCACCATCGCTTTCCCGGGCCACAGTGGAGCCCACTACATTGGTGATGCCCAGCACTTTGGCACCCTTGGCCTGAGCTTCCCGCATCGCGGCCAGAGTATCCGCAGTTTCGCCGGATTGACTGATCACAAAGACCAGGGTGTCTTCCAGAATAATGGGATTACGGTAGCGATATTCACTGGCGTATTCGGCATGCACAGGAATGCGCGCCATCTCTTCGATCATATATTTACCGATCAAAGCGGCATGAAATGAGGTTCCGCAGGCGATGAGATGAATCTGCTTGACCTTTTTCAGCTCGAAACTGGACAGATGCAGGCCGCCCAGGCGGGCAGTGCCCATGGATTCATTGATGCGTCCTCGGAAGCCGTTCTCGATAGTGATGGGTTGCTCAAAGATCTCCTTGAGCATAAAGTGTTTGTAATCGCCCTTTTCGATGGCGGATATATCCCAATCCACCACGGAGATATTCGGCTTCACCGTGGCTTTATCTATGGTAGAGATTTCAAAACCATCCCTATGCACCACGCAGAGCTCTGAATCCTGCAGGTAAATCACGCGCTTCGTATGGATGATGATCGCGCTGACATCGCTGGTGATAAAGTGTTCCTTATCATTGATCCCGATGATGAGAGGGCTGCCTTTGCGAACGGCAACCAGTTTATCAGGCTCTGCCTTGCTGATCACCACCAGAGCGTAAGTGCCTTCCACCACCTTCATGGATTCCCGCACAGCGTCTTCCATGCTGAAACCGCTGCTCATAAATTGCTCGATCAGATGCGCGAGCACCTCAGAATCGGTCTCACTGATGAATTTGTGTCCCAAATCCTGCAATTGCTTTTTGAGGTCTTTGTAATTCTCGATAATGCCGTTGTGCACTATGGCCAGATTCCCGCTGCAATCTGCATGCGGATGAGCGTTGATCTCAGTGGGCTCACCATGGGTAGCCCATCTGGTGTGAGATATAGCGATATTGCTATCGCATTTGGAGGGCTCCGGCAAGCTTCGTTCCAGCTCGATAATCTTACCCTCTTTCTTGTATATAGCAAGTTCTCCTTCGTGGATCAGAGCCACTCCGGAAGAATCATAGCCGCGGTATTCCAGGCGTTTGAGTGCTTCGACCACTATGGGCAAAGCGCTTCTATTGCCGATGTATCCGACTATTCCACACATTCTTTTCCTCCAGTTACTTTATGGAACAAGTACAATGCAATGATTAAAATTAAGATGGCAGGCACAGCCAGCCAATACTTCAGATCTTCCTGAGAGCTGATGAAGAGCCTCAGCCAGGACGAGCCGGCAAAAGCCGTCATAAACAGCGCCAGGGAGTTATTGATGGCATGAGAGATCATGGAATTGACAATCGATCCGCTACGCAGGGTAAGGTATCCCAAGAGCATGCCCAAAAGGAAGACCGGCAGAAAGCGGAAGGGATCCAGATGAAAAGCGGCAAACAGCAGGGCCGTAAGCACGATATTCACCTTGATGCCATACTTTTCAAAGAAACGCGGCATCAGCCCCCGAAAGAGCAACTCTTCACAGATGCCGGGGGCTACAGCTATGATCAGGAAGCTGCGCCACATCGGCATATCCATTTCAAAGAGTTTACCCAGTTTTTCGAGATATTCCGCAGGGAATGGATAGATCGTATTGATTGCTTGGGAGATGAGCGCCACCAGAACCGTGGCCGAAATGGCTATAAAAGGAACCAGGACAACTTCTTTGAGCTTGGGTGCCTTGAGCCGCAAGGTCTCCTTGATAGGCAGCTTGAAGATCTTTAGAACCAGTAAGACTGGAAGCAGGATGATCAAAATCTGGGTCAAGAGGAGTCCCGATCCCAGGTCTCTGCCCTGTAAATAGCTGCCCAGATAGAAGAGCAGCAGCAAAGCCAGAACAAAGTAAATCATGCCATTGTAAGGACTAAAGAAGGCTCTTTTGCTTTTGCTGTCGCCCTTTTTGATGCTCTTGATAGAGCTGCCATCTTCATCGGAGCGGAACAGAATCCCTTCGGTGCTGAAAAGCTTGATGGTAGCCCAGATCGCGATCACATCCAGCACTACAGTGCTGAGAATGGTAAGAAACAGATGCGAAAGCTGGTAGTCATTCATCATCACTGCCTTAAAAAGCAGGGCGATATTTATGATCGGAATAAGGGCCATGAGGTTGTTCATCTCAATGCCGGGCATGAAGCTGATCATCGCCAGAATCATGGATACCATCAAAAGCGGCTGTTCGTAGGTGCGTGCTTCCTTCATATTGCGGCTAAAGGTAGAGATGGAAAGCAGAATAGCGGAAAAGAGGGTGGCCAAAGGCACCATCGCCGCCAGGAGGATGAATATGGCCTTGATCGGCATCCCGGCTCCAGACAGATCCATACCAGCCTGAGACAGCATATATTGCAAGGAAAAGCTGATGCTGAAGAGATTCACGATCAGATTGATCATCCCCAGCGTAATGATGGTGAGATATTTACCGATCACGATGTCGAGCCGGTCCACTCCTGCCACCAGCAGAGTCTCCAGGGTCTTGCGTTCCTTCTCACCTGCCACCAGGTCTGCCGCCACCACTTGGGCGCCGCTGAGCAGCATAATGATCATGATATAAGGTAGGAACATCCCCAGCATCTTACCCATGGTCTTCTGTGAATCTGCGGTATTGAGCTTCCTCACATCGATCAGATTCATGATTTCGGGGTTGATGCCGGAAAGCTGCAATTCTTCTTCGATCAGAGATTTCTCGCTGACCATCAGGGCATCTCTGATTTTGGTGAAAGTCAGCCCGCTAAGGTCATTGGTTTCATCGTATTGGACATAGACCTGGTAAGTGATCAGGCCATCTGTGGAGACTGAATCTCTGAGGGTAATAATACTCTGAATATCCTTGCTTTTGTAGAGGCTTTGCGCATTACCAGCAGCAGGAATTAAGGTGAATTGTTCGACCTTGCTGAGTTCATCGAGCAAACGTGCAGAAACTGGGGTATTCACACTATCCTGGATGGCGATCGTGGCTCCCTGTTCTTTCAAAACTCCGGTCTGCCTGGACGCAACGGCATTGAATCCTATAATTAATACAGGATATAAGATCACCGGCAACAGCAGGATCATAAAGAGGGTACGCTTGTCGCGCAGGACTTCCATTAGTTCCTTGCGATAGACTATCATCACTTTCTTAGAATTCATGGGCTTCCACCTTCGCACCTTCGGTTACACTTTCTGCATATCGATTTACATAGTAAACAAAGATATCATCCAGATCAAGCTGGGAAGTCTCTTCACGGAGTGCATCCAGGCTTCCCTCAGCCAGAATCTTGCCCTTGTGGATCATCACGATCCGATCTGCCAGGCGTTCTGCTTCCCGCATGATATGGGTGCTGAAGAGTACACATTTCCCGCGCTCTTTGCAACTGCGGATGAAGGAGATGATATTGCGCGCTGTGAGGATATCCAGGCCCGAGGTAGGTTCATCAAAGATCATTACAGGTGGATCGTGGATGATGGAGCGCACGATCGAGACTTTCTGTTTCATGCCGGTGGAAAGGAACTCAATCTTCTTATCCATAAAGTCTTCCATATCCAAGAGCTCGGCCATATCGTTCATGCTGCGGGTGATCTCATCATCCTGCATGGAATACAATCTGCCAAAATAGCGAATAAATTCGTGCACGCGCAGGCGATTGTAGAGCCCGGTATCTCCGGTGAGAAAGCCAAGATTGTTCCTGACCTGCTGTGGATGAGTCTTGATGTCCCAGCCCTGAATTTCGGCGGTTCCGCTGGTGGGTTTGAAGACGGTGGAAAGCACTCTCATGGTAGTGGTCTTTCCTGCTCCGTTTACACCTAAAAGGCAAACGATTTCGCCATCACCCGCGGTAAAAGAGACGTCATTCACGGCATAGAAAACATCACCACCCTTTTGGGGGAATGCCTTCACCAGATTCTGTACTGATATCATGTCTGCTCCTATGTTTTGGGGAATCAGAAAGCTCCGGCTCCCTTATTTGAGGGGAGCCGGATATATATATTTAGAGGTTTTCGATGTTTTTCAAGGCTTTGGGCGCTGTGGCGGGTGAGATTCCTTCTTGAGTGAGATATCCCACCATGCTGCTGCCCTTGGGCTGCCCGGCTTCGTCTTCACGGAAGAATTCCACAGGGATGCGCACAGGCTTATCATCCTGCATTACAATGTCTTTGCCTTCGGCATCGGTGGCAAATTGATTGTCAGCAAGCCAGGCCAAGCCGATCGCAGCGGTTCCTTCAGGATCGTTGACGTTTTTGCGTTTGGAGCCTATCGCCAGGCGCTGCTCATGGCTGAGATTGGGGGAATTGATGCTGGAGCTCACGCTGCCAATGCGTTTGCCATCCCGGTACACGCCCCTTCCTGTAACCAGTCCTTCGGTTATGATGATACTCAGACGCTTGGTCACGCCCTCGTCCAAGGCCTTTTGTAGAGCAGCTTTGCCCACAAAGTCTTCCTTGCTCATATCGATGGCAGCTTCATACAGAGGACTATTGATGGGATTATGCTCCGGGTCATATTCGCTGCCCATCAGCGGTAAGCCAAAGGCACCAGCGGAGATGCGATTCTCATCTCTACCGCCCAAGCCTACCAGGAGGCCACCCAAATCCAGGGCTTTGGTCACGATCTTTTTAAAGTCTTCTGTAGCCTTGGCTACAGGGATATAAAGCTCCCAGCCCCAGCGGTTTGTATATCCAGTGCGGCTGATGTAATACTTCTGGCCGTCCCGTTCAAATTCGTTAAAAGTAAAGAAGCTCATGTTCTTCTCGGGATTGGAGCGGTTTTTCAGCACATCCACACCAAAGATTTCCTTGATCACTTTGAAGGACAGCGGGCCTTGAATATCCACTTTAACCAGTTGATCTGAAATGTCTTCAGCTTCCACATCTTCCCCACTTTTCTTGTTTTTCATGATGCGATCGATATCGGCAATGAGCTTTACTTTTTTGCCGTCGATTTCCACTTCGTCTGTGATGTCGTGCCCGGCATTGATTACCAGGATAAACTCTTCGTTTGTGGTCCGCATCAGGATCATATCATCCTGCACTCCACCGGCCTCATTGAGCAGCAGAGTATACTTGCAGCTGCCAACCTTCATATCGTCGAAGCTGGCTCCCAAAGATCTGTTCAAGAGCGCGGCAGCGTCTTTGCCCCAGACCCGGATCTGCGCCATGTGGTCGATATTATAAACCGCCACTTTGTTCACCGCTGCGGCTTCTTCCAAAACCGAGCTCAGATAGTTCACAGCCATGTCATATTCGCCAAAATTGCGACGCATGGCGCTCTGCAAAGGGATGCCCTTGCGCTCTGCATAAAGTGGCAAATACCAATTCTCTTCCAAGTCAAAAAGGAAGGTCTTACGCAGGCTTTCAGGAAAGTCAAAACCATATTTCTTCATGAGATCACTCCAAAATGTATTTTTCTTTCCAAAGACCAAATTCCCGCTATTCTGTAAAGCTCTTTTTTGCGTTTGAGGTTTTGTCTTGGCCTGAACTGAGGGGATTGTCAAGCCAAGCGGCTTATATGCCATAGATATAGCCATCTCATCTGTCTCACAGCTTGGAGGATATGAGATGCTTGCGGATACTCTAAACAACAGCTCCAAATAATGCTTTTACAAAGATGAGAGAATGCTGGGAAAATCACCCATTGGCATAACACTGGATTCAAATTGCTGCGTGAACACAGAAATCAGCTTGACCGAATATAAACCCTCAAAATGATGCGTTTTGGACTTACCTCACGAACTGATGTGTGTGAGAGAACAAAGCTTAGAGATTAAACTGATTACAGGAGACTCAATGAAAAGACCTTTACTGATAGTTATATTATTGTTGCTGGCTGGGCAAGTGCTGGGCATAGTGGCTTTTAATGGTTTCAACCAGAGAAATCACCCTGAACTGGATTGGAAGAGTATCCAGACCGAAAACTGTAAAATAATCTATCATGATCCTCTGGAGGCGCAAGCCCGCTTAACCGCCGGCATTGCTCAAAACACATTCGACACCTTGGTGAAGACCTATAATATCACTCCCCAAAAGACTTGTATCATCTATGTTTCTGATCAGGACAATATCGCCAATGGTGCGGCCGCCATGTCTTTCTACATCTTCATCTGGATCAATCAGAACGACTTTACTGCGCAATTTACAGGCAATGACAAGTGGATTCGCAAGGTAGTCTCCCATGAGATTTCGCATTGGTTTGTGGCGGCCTCCATCGAGGGCTGGCTTACTCCGTGGGTCCCTATGTTTCCCAATATCCCCCGCAACATCAATGAAGGCTATGCCCAGTATTTCAGCGGAGAGCCCTGGGGCTACAATCGGGGTGATAGATTTCTGAAAGCATCCATCTTGTCGCAAGAAACTAAGGTCCCCTCTCCTGAAGTGGAGGGACACCTGATGTATGCTGATGGATTCTCCAAGCTTCGCTATCTGGCCGCCAAGTATGGGGAAGAAAAGCTGATTGAGCTCTTAAAACACCGCAATGCCGGCAAG
>JAJBAW010000099.1 GCA_020532545.1 Candidatus Cloacimonadota bacterium
GACCTTGTTGACGACCCGCTTGGTTAATCGTCGATATTCACGAGATAATTTGTCCTTCTCTTTGAGGAGATTCAAGTTTTCGGGATCCCCGTTTATAGCTTTATCCAAGCCATCCAGATCCCGCTTTAGTTTACGCAACTTAAGGTCTTTGATCAAGGCAGACACGCTGGCCTCAGGCAAATCCTCAAAAAGAAGCTCTGCCAAACATTCTTTTATCTCACTATTATCAATATCATCCAAAAGCGCTGCCGGGTCAAAACCTTCCTCTGTCTGCAAACGCTTTTGTAAAAAAAGATAGAGACTGCGATAGAGCTTACTATTAAAATAGTCGGCTGTAAGCTCTTTGGCAAGTACATTATAACTTTGACGGTCTTTTAGTGCGGCCCAGAGCAGCATCCGTTCCTGGGGATCGTCGCTCAAAGCTTGCTGCAAAACCTGCGGCGAAGCTGGCGAAACCGCTCTGCTAGTGCTGAGTCTGAGCTTTGAGAGCAGCGCATTCTGAGAAACACCAAAGCTCGCCGATACCTGTTTTATAAATAGTTCTTTTTGAATGGGATCCGGCAGTTGCCGAAGCGCATCCAAGATTTGCTCGATTCTCTCTTTGATGGGGGTTTCCAGTTTATCGGTTTCTGCGATGAAGGAGATGAGCTCCGGAGCTTCCTCGATCAGGACCGCCAGCGCCTTGGCGCCTTTATTTAAGATAAAACTATCGGGATCCTCTTTTTCGGGCAATATCGCCAGCCGCACCTGCATACCCTTGGCCAGACAGACCAGACCGCCTCTTACAGCGGCTTTGATGCCGGCTTTGTCGCCATCATAGAGCATCACGGTATTGGGGGAAAAGCGGTTCAGCAGATAGACCTGATCCTCGGTGAGCGCTGTGCCCAGAGAAGCAACGGCATTGGTAAATCCGCTCTCATAAAGCCGCAGGAAATCAAAATAGCCTTCTGCCACCAGGGAGCAATTCGCCTTCGTGATGTTGTACTTGGTTTTGAAGAGGCCATAGAGCTCTTTGCCCTTGGTATAAAGCTCGGTCCCCGGAGAATTGATATACTTACCCGCATTTTCCTTGGGCTCCATCAGACGGCCGCCAAAGGCAATCACCTCGCCGGTGTTGTTGTGAATGGGAAAGACCAGACGGTCGCGGAATATATCCACCAAAGCTCCGGAATACTCGCCAAAGAGTCCGCTTTCTTTCAGCAGGCTCACGCTATAACCCTCTTTCATCAGATGATTTAAGAGCGCTTTTTGAGAAGGCAGGGCATAGCCTATCTCCAGGTCCTTGGCGGTTTCGGGGCTAAACTTGCGCCCTTTGAGGTAATCCAGGGCATTTTCACCATGATTAAAGAGGCTTTCGCTAAAAAACAGGCCGGCGCTTTTGTAAATCTGCAGAAGCTGCTGCCGTTTGGTGGAAACCACTTTGGTACGATTGAATTCTGGGATCAGGATGCCAGTCCGGCTGGCGAGTTTCTTCACCGCCTCCATGAAGGTCAGCTTTTCATAGTCCTGCACGAAGGTGAAGACGTTGCCCCCCTTGCCGCAGGCAAAGCATTTGAAGATCTGCTTCGGCTGGCTCACATACATGGAAGGCTTGGTGTCGTCGTGAAAGGGGCAGATTCCACGCCAGTTTGATCCCACCTGTTTTAGCGGGACGTAGCTCTGCACCACATCCACTATGTCATTCGCGGCTCGAATTTGATCGATCAAACTGTTGTCCAAATATACCTCATAATTTTACCACCGTCACCCCGTTGCCACCTTCAAAAGGCGGCGGAGTTTCGATGCTCTTAACTATTTTTTTGCGCGAGAGATAATCCCGCACCTTGGCTCTTAGCGCTCCTGTGCCTTTACCATGCACGATGCGCAGAGTACCGATTCCAATGAGCTGGGCGTTGTCCAAAAACTCATCTATCAGAGGCATAGCCTCATCGAAGGTGAGCCCCAGCAGTTTAAGTTCGGTCTGCATCCGCTGGTAGGTATTGGCCGTGCTCAGATGCACCGTGGGCTCTGGCGTTGCTTCAGATTCGTTTAAGTGATAAAGATTGTCCAGCTCTGTTTTGAAACTGATGCCATTCATGTCCACAGTAGCCTTTTGGCCCTGTACTGCCATGACGATGGCCTCGGCTTCAAAATTCGCCAGCCAGACTTTATCTCCCACCTGGGGTTTTCCCAGTTTTTTCCGGTTTTCCACGTTGGATTGCTTGAGCTCGCGGGATAGTTCTTCCGTCTGCTCTGTAATATCTTGCAATTTTCTTTCCGAAAGTCGTTTACGTTCTTCCTTGTCCAGGGCCTTGATGTCGTGAATCTCTCTGCTGTAAAGCTTTTGGAAGCTGAGGAGCTCACCTTGAAGTTCTTTCAGATGGCGCTTTCTGCGCTCCTTCAGCTCTTTTTCCCATTCACTTTCCCGGGATTCCAGCTCGCCAAGCTTAGCTTCCAGATTGCGGGTCTTGAGCTCAAATTGATAGCTGTTTCTGGCGAGTTCCTTCTTTTGCTCTTGCATGGTTTTGACGAGGGTGGAAAACTCCAGATTCTGGCTTCCCGCCAGGCTTTTGGCGCGCGCAATCAGTTCGACATCCATGCCCAAAGAAGCGGCCACCTCGATGGCAAAGCTATCTCCGGGAATGCCGATGGAAAAGTGATAGGTGGGAATCAAGGATTCCAGATCAAACTGCATGCTGGCGTTTACACAATGCTCGTGATGTTCTGCAAAGACTTTCAGCGCAGTATAATGCGTGGTGACAATTCCCTTTACACCCAGATCGGCGAGGCGTTCTAAAATAGCCTGGGCCAGGGCCGAACCCTGCTGAGGATCCGTGGCAGCGCCGATTTCATCAATCAGAATCAGGCTGTTCTCATCGGCTTTGGAAATCATCTTACCGATCTTGTCCAGATGCGAAGAGAAAGTAGAGAGTGCGCTTTCGATGGATTGATCGTCTCCGATATCGGCATAAATCGCTGAGAAACAGCCGATTTCGCTGCTCTCGTCCACGGGCACGGGCAGACCGCTCATCGCCATCAGGGTGATCAGCCCCACAGCTTTCATGAGCAC
Source organism: Candidatus Cloacimonadota bacterium (assembly GCA_020532545.1). Lineage (GTDB taxonomy): Bacteria > Cloacimonadota > Cloacimonadia > Cloacimonadales > Cloacimonadaceae > UBA5456. The sequence continues at coordinate 3,050 of JAJBAW010000099.1, forward strand.
CGTCTTACCACCGGTATTGGGTCCACTGAGGATGAGAAGTTTGTAATCAAGGCCGAGTTTCAGGTCAAAAGGAATCACGCTATGATAGCCGTTTTTGCCTTCTGCGGCAATCTTTTGCAGGATCAAGAGTGGATGGCGCGCAGTTTTGAGGCTCAGGCTGGGTTCAAGCTTCATTTTTGGCACCTGGGCACGCAGGCTATTGGAGAGCCGGGCTGCTCCATAGAGGTAGTCCAGCCGGCTGATCAGCTCTTGATTTCCCAGCATCTTCGGCTTATTGCCGCGGATAAAATTGGTGAATTCGCTGAGGATGCGGTGAATCTCCCGCTTTTCCTCTTCTTTCAAAAGCTGCATTTCATTATTTAGCGGCACGATTTCGGCGGGCTCAATAAAAAGCGTAGAGCCTTTTGCAGAGCGGCTTTGGATGACCCCAGGGACATAGCTGGCAGAGGATTCTTTGATCGGGAGCACAAAACGTCCCTCTCTCTGAGTCACGAATTTATCTTGTAAAAAGCCTTCCAGACGCGGCTCAGACAGCATATCCTGCATGCTGCGATGGATTCTGGTGCGCAGGCTGCCCATGCGGCGACGAATCTGCATCAGTTCGGCAGAGGCGCTATCCTGCACATCGCCTTCGGGATCAAAGATGCGGTGAAAGCCCTGCATGATCTCCGGAATGCCGCTGATCTTCTTCAGAACTCTATGCGCCAGGTGCAGCTCTTTAAAGGCATCCGTATTTTCGCAAAGCCGTACAGCCAGATCGGCATTGATGGCGAGCTCGCGGAATTCCTCCCAGTCATAGATATCATAGCCGCCTTCGTCGAAATACTGCTTAAGATCGCTGAGCTCGGTAAAGTCAAAATCTATGCCTTGTTCCAGGGCATCCTGGAACTGGGCGATCAGCTTTTGGGAGGCCAGCATCTCCTCCACTTTGTCCAGAGGGGCCACTTTCTGCACTTCCAGCTTACCCAGAGCGCTGTGGCAAGCCCTGCCCAGATGCGCCAGCAGACTATTAAATTCTAAATCGGTCACTTCTCGGGCTTATCCTGACTTTGCATAAACTCCGGCAATTTGATGTAGTTAAAGTAGTTATTCAGCTTGAAATGAGTAACCGCATCGTCTTTCAGAGTATCCATACCCACATAAACCCGGTGTTTTTCCGGATTCTTTAGAGACTTCGAAATCTTGGGCATATAGTCCATCACCAGAGTGAAAATGATCACCAAAATGAGCCCGTTCAAGAGCCCCAAAATAGCCCCTAAAAGGCGATTTACCCAGCCCAGGCTGAGGGCTTTGATGAAGCGATCCAGGATCCAGATCACAAAACGGGTGACTACCACCACGAGAACGAGGATCAAGATTACAGAGATCAGGACGGATAAAGTTTTGCTGAGCCCATATTTGAGCACCAATTGATTGGCCAGGAGGGGATAATAATGTCCGATCAAAATGAAGGTGAGAATCACACCGGCAAATTGCACGATAGCGCCGGCCAGACCGCGTCTGAGACCGCAGTAAGTGAGGACCAAAAGCAGAGCTATTATCGTCCAGTCTATCACGCCCATTATTTCTCCCTATAAAAAAGCAAACAGGGATTTTTTGGGATCCCTGCGTGCCTGAACTTTCATCTGTTTAAGCCGTAGTGGCTTTATTTGTTGTAGCGTTGCATACGACGCTGAAGTTTCAGCATCTTGCGACGGGCAGCGTTCGCTTCGCGTTTTTTCTTCACGCTGGGCTTTTCGTAGGCCTGATTTTTCTTTATTTCTGAAAGAATTGCGGCTTTCTCGCATTTCTTCTTAAAGCGCTTTAAAAGATAATCGAAGGATTCGTTTTCTTTGGCTACTACTGTCGGCAATCAAATCACCACCTTTGTTTTTTATTTATGAAATGCCATATTATTAGTTGTGGTTTTTTTGTCAAGCAGGATTTTCATGCAAATTTTCTCGTAAAGGCAAGGCAGGCTTGCCGGATCGGGTTTGTCCCCAGCCGAAAATGGCCACAGAGGAGCATTCATCCCAAAAAGCGAGATGTCAGGCTTATAATGACTTATATGGATACTGCTCTTGCTTTCAAAGATGGCTAAGTAGATCATCTTCCATATTGTACATTTTTTGCAGAGGGTTTCAAAGCCAGGAGTGGATTTGGTGTCATGGTTTTTACGCTTGTTTAGCAGCATATGCATGTTCTCCGCCCAGACTGCCTTCCCCCATGTGCCGTCGTAGAGCTGACGTGGAGATAGCAGGAATAAATCCTGCTATCTCCACGTCAGCTTTAGCGTGAGTTATGCAGAAAGGACAGGGCAATCTATGGGAGCATCTGCTGTCTTCCGCTACGCTTTGTTTTCCGTCAGAGAATCTTATTGCCGCGAATGACGCGGATCAGAACTGCAATAATCGCGATGACCAAAAGAATGTGAATAAACCCGTTTATCGTAAAATGGGTGATCAGCCCAAGAAGCCACAGTATTACGAGTACAACTGCAATAATAGTTAACATTATGATCTCCTTTTCTTTTTTCACCCATGAAGTCTTTAGCAGAGCATGGGCACTCAGCAGCAAAGCTAAATTTTAGCCCTCTGGTAATAAATATTATAGTCAGTTAAATGCTCGCTGCCAAATCATTTTTCCCGTCAAATCCAATAGCCATTATGCCCTCTATCCGTGGCAATCCGTCTCATCCGTAAAATCCGTGTGACTATTTTATCACAAATGCTGATGACAGCGCCACGTAAAAAAGGGGACGCCAAATACCGGCATCCCCTTTTCGCTCTATAGTAGAGTGATTATTTATTGTTCGCTGAGTTTCTTATATTGTTCGTAGCGTTCTTTGAAGAACACCTCTGCTTCCTCTTCAAATCTCTCTGCCCGTTCCGGGAAGATTCTGTGAAGACGGCTGTAGCGGTTTTCGGTCTTCGTAAAGTCCGCAACGCTCATCGTAGGTTCTTTGCTATCCAAAGTAAGAGGATTCTTACCTTCCAGCTTGTTCAGCGGATTGTAACGATACAGGAGCCAGTATCCGGCGGCCACAGCAGCTTTCTCTTGCTTCTGAGCCATGGACATATCGATGCCGTGATTGATGCAAGGGGCATAGGCGATGATGATCGCAGGGCCGGGATATTCCTCAGCTTCCTTGATCGCTTGCACAGCCTGGTTCTTATTCGCACCCATGGCGATAGAGGCCACATACACATAGCCGTAATTCATCATCATCATGCCGAGGTCTTTCTTATTGGTAGCTTTTCCAGATTCGGCAAAACGGGCAATGGATCCCAGAGGAGTGGCTTTCGAAGCCTGTCCACCGGTATTTGAATATACTTCGGTATCCACTACGAAGATCTTGATCTTTTCGTTGGTTGCCAATACGTGATCGAGGCCACCATAGCCGATGTCATAAGCCCAGCCGTCTCCACCGATCGCCCAGATCGATTTCTCGATGAGGTAATCTTTGAGTTCGCTTACACGGCGCAGCAGCTTTCCGCAGCCTTCGCAGGCTTTGGCGGTAGCGGCAGGCAGCATGTCTTTGAGCTTGGCAGCGTTATCTTTGGCAGCTTGATCTACGGATTCCCAATGCTCCAGAGAGTAGCGGA
>JAJBAW010000100.1 GCA_020532545.1 Candidatus Cloacimonadota bacterium
TGGGGAGAGGCTCTCCGGTGCCACCATCCACCGTGTGGATCCGATCTATGATCATGGTGAAATCCTGGCGCAAAAAGCTGTGGATATCTCAGACTGCAGTTGTCCTCAGGAGATTGCTGGCAGGGTGCTGGCCATTGAACACGAAATTTACGCCCCGGCTATCTTAGATGAACTGCAAAAACTATAGAATCGCCATCTCCACTCTGGGCTGCAAGGTGAATAGCTATGAATCTTCCGCCATCATAGAAAGCTTTGGGAATTGTGAAGTAGTGGACTTTGCTGAGGATGCGGATATCTATATCATCAATACCTGCACGGTGACGAACCGCAGCGATCACAAAAGCCGCAATCTCATCCGTAAAGCCTTAAAGAAAAAAGCGCTCAATCCCCAGGTAAAGATCGTGGTTACCGGCTGTTTTGCCCAAAGATCAGAGGGCGAAATTGCCGAAATGGGTGATATTGATTTCATCATAGACAATCAGGCCAAACTGGATATTGCTGAGATAGTAGCCGGTAACGACTACTGTTTTACCGACATCATGCAGGCCAAAGACTTTGCCTACCGGCCACTTAGCTCGATGCTGACACATACCCGCGCCTTCCAGAAGATTCAGGATGGTTGTGACTTTTACTGTTCCTATTGTGCAGTGCCCTATGGCCGCGGGCATAGCCGCTCTGCCCGTTTCGAAGACGTGATCTCGCAAGCCACCATCTTTGCCGAACAAGGCTACAAAGAGATCGTTCTGGGCGGCGTGAATATCGGCCTCTACTCATCCGTAGCGCAAACTCCCCACGTAGCGCAGGACGCCGTTCCTGCGGAAAGCGAAACCAAAGACCTCGCCTCCGTAGTCCAAGCCCTGGCAGAAATCCCCAAGCTCGAACTCATCCGCATCTCCTCCATCGAACCGCAACTGCTCAGCACCGAACTAATCCACAAACTCCGCAAAGTAGATAAATTCTGCCCCCACTTCCATATCGCCCTGCAAAGCGGCTCAGATACCATCCTCCAGGCCATGGGCCGCAAATACAATGCCGCCTTGGTACGTGATATGGTGCATGAGATCTTGTCCCTATTCCCAGACGCCGCCATCGGCTTTGATGTGATCTGCGGTTTCCCCGGAGAAACAGATGCCTTGTTTGAGCAAACCCTTAATTTCCTGAGCTCACTCCCCATCTGCTATCTGCACGTCTTTTCCTTTTCAAAACGCAAAGGCACACCTGCCGATACTATGCCGAATCAAGTAAATGGCAAAGTGAAAACCCAAAGAACCGGGCAACTCACCGCCTTGTCGCATGCCAAGAAAGAGGACTATGCCAGCTTATTAAAGAAACAGAACTCACTAATCAGAGGTGTGGTAGAGCTTTCAGAAAACGGCAGCAGCGAAAGCCTGAGTGATCACTATCTCAGGATTCGGATGCCAGAAGAGCATCCAATTGGCTCATTGATCTCAGTGTATGCGGATAAGCTGGAGTTTGATCTTCATTGAAGATAAGCCCAGCGTAAGAGCCACTGAACAAAACAGCCGTAACGCTGGCTCCGATTGCGACACTGCTGGATTGGATGCGTCCCGCGTCCAGTTGCCTCCTGTTTGTCACAATCCACCCTTGCCTTGAAAGACTCCAGGTGGTGGTTTTTAACCGCCACGCCACGAGGCTGCCACCTGGATCAAGACTCTTTCCTGGCCTTCAAAGGCAGGGAAAGAGTCTTGCGCAGATAGTAGCTTGTGGCGCAAGGGTCAAAACCCTTGCCTTGAGTCTTTTAAGGAAGGTATGAACTAAGAGATATGTCAGAATTCAACAAATATATCTACGGCGGGTATCTGTCAAACCAGCTTTGAGCTATACATGCATATCTGGCTCTCTGATGATGCTTTGTTTGAAGCTTTTAGCAGTTTAGACGAGATCTGGGAAGTGGTCTATTGCTATCCCGATTTGCAGGCGGATCAGCTATCTAATGAGCTGGGCAAAGCAGGTTATATAGATTCCGGCTGTCTAAACAAGTAGTCTGTTTTGAAAAAGAGCTTGACACGCGTCTGTCTCTTAAGAATTGTGAATAATATTAATGAACGTAACAAGAGAGCGCAGAGGTATATGAACCTTTCAGTTTTAAAAGAAGGTCTTACATGAAAATAGACGAGATTATTACCCGATACCAGGTCAAGCATCCAGACTGGTTTTTCTTTCTGAAATACACAGTGCTCTTTACGCTATTGCTACTGTCTATTGCGTCTATGGCATTGAACAGGATCATAGCCACAGAATCAAATCCTTTCTTTTACGCGAATTTCTAATGGCTAATTTATTGACTTGCAGCCATGGATAATATAAACAATTGAGGTGATTTATGTCCTATTCAGATCAAACTCGTTTATCGTATGAAGCTATCCTTCAAGACATTGAAGAAAAAGGATTGTATAAGAATGAACGCATCATCTGCGATCCCCAGGGAGCAGAAGTTAAGGTTGAATTCCCTGCCGGCAGTGAGCAAAAACAGCTCATCAATATGTGTTCAAACAACTATTTGGGACTTTCCAGCCATCCCGAGGTAATTAAGGCTGCGCATGAAGCTCTGGATCACAGAGGTTATGGGCTGTCCTCAGTCCGCTTTATTTGTGGTACACAGGATATCCATAAGGAACTGGAAGCGCGGCTTAGCACTTTTCTGGGCACAGAGGATACCATTCTGTTCAGCTCTTGTTTCGATGCAAATGCAGCGGTTTTTGAAGCTCTACTGGATGCAGATGATATCATGATCTCAGACCGGTTGGTTCACGCCTCCATAATTGACGGAATGCGTTTGGCCAAGGCGCAGCACGATACCTACAAACATAGCGATATGAAGCATCTGAGAAAGAAGCTGGAGATGTATCAGGATCGCCCCCGCAAGATCATCATCACTGATGGCGTTTTCTCCATGGATGGAGACATTGCCAAGCTCGATGAGATCGTGCAATTGGCAGAAGAATTTGACGCCATGGTCTTTGTGGATGATTCACACGCTACCGGTTTTATGGGAAAAAGTGGCAGAGGTGTGCACGAGCTTTGTGGAGCCATAGGCAAGATAGATCTCATCAGCACTACTTTTGGTAAAGCACTGGGTGGAGCCTCCGGCGGCTGTATTTCAGGACGCAAAGAACTGATAGATTTACTCAGACAGCGAGCGCGTCCATATCTGTTTTCGAATACGCTGGCTCCCACTATTACCATGGCAACCATGAAGGTTCTGGACATCCTGGAAGCCAGTACCGAACGCAGGGATAAACTGGAAAACAACATGAAATGGTGGCGTAAGGCAATGGCTGAAGCGGGATTTATCCTGGTGGAAGGAGATTCCCCAATCGTGCCGATCATGTTTTATGATGCTAAACTCGCTCAGGCTTTCTCCAAAGATCTATATCAGGAAGGGGTTTTTGCAGTAGGATTCTTCTTCCCAGTGGTGGCACAAGGGCAGGCCAGAATCCGCACTCAGCTTTCTGCTGCGCATGACCTGGAGCATCTTGAACGGGCCTTGGCTGCTTTTATCAAGATCGGGAAAAAGCATGATATCCTGGGCAAAAACAAAGAAGAATTACTAAAAATAACACAATAAACGAGGTATAAAATGGAAGAGAAATTGATTGAATTCATCCGGGATGAGTTCCTTGATGAACCGGATACAGAGCTTACAGAGAGCACTAAACTTATTTCCAGCGGCATGATCGACTCATTTTCGCTGGTTTCCTTGCAAACATTTATCGAGAAAGAGTTTGGTAAAAGGATCCCTGCCCCCAGAATCACAGCAGAGAGTTTTGATACTGTGAAACAGATGATTGAGGTCATCAAGCAGTTCTAAACAAAAAGCCAAATGGTATAAACGCATGATCTCATTGGAGTTCTTCGGCATACTGATCGTAACGCTGATTTTGTATTGGATCATTCCCAGGCAATCGCTGAGGAATATCCTGCTGATCCTGGCTAGCTTTGCCTTCATCTATCGTCTGGATAAATGGAGTGTGGCAGTAGTGGCAGGACTTTCAGTGCTCAGCTATTTGCTAGGAATCCTGATCCATAAGTATCCCAAAAAGAACTGGATTCATGCCTGCGGAGTTGTCTTCGTGCTCGGATTCCTGATTCTATTTAAATATCTGGGATTTCTGGTGGGTGTATTTAACAGCCTGGCAGACTTTATCAGTGCACTGCCCCAATTTGAGATGCGCAAGCTACTGCTACCTCTGGGTATATCCTATATAGTATTCAAACATATCAGCTACCTTACCGATATAAAATGGGGTTTAACCAAACCGGGTAGGTTCATAGACTTCTTGCTTTACAGCAGCTTCTTCACAATCTTCGTAGCCGGGCCGATTGAGCGTTTCGAGAGATTTAAACCTCAGGTTGAACAGTCCAGGCAGCCCTTTTCATGGAGCAATATAGATTATGGCTTTATGAGAATAGTGTTTGGGCTGTTCAAAAAGCTGGTTCTGGCAGACTGGATAGGCTACTTCATTGCTCCCATTTGGGCAAATCTTCATCACTATGGCCAATGGACCAGACTGCTGGCCCTATTGGGTTACTCATTCCAGATTTACTTCGATTTTGCCGGATACAGCGATATAGCCATCGGCTCTTCCAGATTATTTGGTCTCAAGATCATGGAGAACTTCAAGAATCCGTATCTGGCACCCAATATCAGCCAGTTTTGGCGCAGATGGCATATTTCTTTGTCGGATTGGATCAAGGATTACCTCTTCTTCCCCTTATCCAAGCTCAGCAACAAAGGTCTGTGGCAGATGTTCTTTGTCCCCGTGATTGCAATGGCCCTTTGTGGGCTGTGGCATGGTGCCGCCTGGCACTTCATGATCTGGGGTATTTGGCACGGGCTGGGCCTTAGTGCATTACAAATCTGGAATCAGTATAAGCGTAAACACAAACAGCTCTCAAAAGCTTCAAAAGCGACGTGGTTCAACTATGCCGGGATCTTCATGACTTTTTGTTTTGTGACTTTGGGCTGGTGGTGGTTTAGATGAAAAGACTCTTTCTGCTAGCGATTGCGCTAGCCATATCGCTGCTTATCTCTGAATGCGTAGTACTAAAGATTATTGGCTATCCGAGGAATGTAACCGGAATCAGGAAGTTTAAAATAAGTGAAAATATCGGCCAGTACAATGTCTTGGTTATGTGGCCGCCATATTATCCTACCTGGAGTGTGGAGGGAGGAAATAAAGTTACCAGACTCAATAATAAAGGGCTGCCAGGACCAGCGCTAAGCCAGCAAAAGGGGAGTAAAAACATTATTCTTTTGGGCAATTCTTTCATTGAAGGCCTCCAGTATCCAGGTGAGAGCATTGCAGCAGGGGTCTTGCAGCGAGAGCTATCTCAAAAAGATGCTATGCTGCAGGTCATCAATCTGGGCTCCTCGTCTCATGATCCTTATGTACTATGGCACAGATTGCAATTTTATGAAAAGCTCTATAGACCAGATAAGGTCATATTAATATTTGAAAGCTTTGATAGGCTGAGGCATGATTTTTCCCGGTGGAGCGGTAGTGAAGTCGATTTCAGTGAAGGCCTGAATGCAGTAGAACAAACTGCAAGCAAAGCTAGCAGATGGCAACGGAAAATTCGAAGTATGTCGGGCTATATAAACCTGACAGCAACTATGTTAATTGCCGAAAAGGATGCACCCGCACCGGGCAATAAAACAGATACCTCTGAACCGGCTCTAAGCGATGATCAGATATTGGAGTTTCTACAAAATACACTATTAGCCTTCAACAACAAATATGGAGCCGATTTTATGTTCGTATCGCTAATGAGGGATAGCCCATTTGCTCTCGAAACAAAGAGCTTCTGCATAGATAAAGGTATCGCATATTATGAAAATCTGGACCTGATGAAGCCTATACATCAGATTAATGGTGAGGGGCACTTTAACCTTCTGGGCAATAGGCTATTAGGAGAGTATTTGCATGAGGTCATCAGCCAGGAATATCCAGGTTTGGCGCGCTGAGCATTGATTTAATGATTAACACAGGTAATTATCAATATTGAATGCTGGCATCGCCTTAAGGGTGGGCAGCAGATAGATATACTCACAGCAAAGATCAAGAAAACAGGCAATCCAAAATACCAGCCTGGAAAGAGCCTGTTCAACCAGTTTTGATTATTCTCCAATAACTTAGCTAATTCTATAGTCCAAAAGTGGGCGAGGCACTCTTCCTACAATCCATCCCTCAGAATTGACCTGGCGCCGTTAGATAGTTTATCAGGCAAAATAGTGAATGTCCTGTGTCGTTTACATGAAAGCTGTGAGCCTTGGAGTTCAAAGTGCCTAAGCTAACTATCAATTTACCATAAGCTTAGCGGCACTTTGGACTTCAAGCGGCAGTGGGAAACCTTGCCGACGGCTGCTCAAGTCCATTCCGGCCTGTTATTAACGCTAACACTGAAACAATCGAAGCCGGATTGAACTTAACTGAAAGCCAGCTTTCGCCACCGACAATGAAAATCCTTAA
>JAJBAW010000024.1 GCA_020532545.1 Candidatus Cloacimonadota bacterium
TTCGAGCTTATATTCTTTGTTTTTGATCCGTGTTGATCCGTTTAATCCGCTAAATCCGTGTAACTATTCAATAAACTACAGCACCCAGTACTGCCCATATAAAAATGGGGGGATGCCTGCAAAATCGTGTAAACGCTGTCTTCAGACGGCCTGGGAAATCTGAATCCTCATCCCCTGAAGGTGTTTGTGGATTATGACCATCCACCTTTGCTGCATCGGATCAGGGCAGTAGGGGCCTTGGGCCGAACGCCCAAATGCAAGGTATGATCAACGGGGTGTTTTCGGGCGTTCAGCCCAACGCCCCTACATTGGACAGTCTCCCAGCCAAGCTTTTACCCTCCCTGAAGATTTTGCTTGACACCCTGCGCCTTTACACAGGAATCTGACTGATAATTGTTTACGAATCTTAAAATACTATAGGAGTACAGTTTGAAGATAGATTTTACCACGCAAAGCCTTAAGATCGCGCTCCTTTTGCTGCTTTTGGGGCTGCTCTGCACCGGACTTTCGGCTGAGCTTCTGATCCCGATGGATCGCACGCAAAGCAATCACCTCAAAGCCTATGGTGTTGCTTTTGCCGGGCTGAAAGAGCAGATGGTGGTAAAGTGGCTGTTAAATTACCGGGGTGGCAGTTTTCTGCTGCCTTCCGAGCCCTCCATCATCGCCATTTGCAATATCCGCGGAGTCCGTTATGAGACTGTGACTTCCGCTGATGTAGCCGCTATCAGCCTGGAGATTCAGGAAGCGAATATGGAGATAATCACTCTGGAAAAAGAGCCCAAAATCGCGGTGTATATCCCGCCCAATACTCTGCCTTGGGACGATGCGGTTTCGATGGCTCTCGAGTATGCCGAGATTGATTATGACCGGCTTTGGGACGATGAAGTGCTGACAGGCAAACTCAACGATTATGACTGGCTGCATCTGCATCACGAAGATTTTACCGGACAATTTGGCAAGTTTTACGGTTCTTACCGCCATATCGAGTGGTATCAGACCGATGTGCGAGTCAACGAAGCCATGGCAGCAAAATTCGGCTATGACAAGGTCTGGCAGCTCAAGCATGCCGTGGCGGAAAAGATCCGGGAATTTGTAGTTTCCGGCGGTTTTCTCTTTGCCATGTGTGCAGCTACGGACACCTTCGATATCGCCATGGCTGCCAGAGGTATAGATATAGTGGATGCCGTGATCGATGGCGATGGCATCGACCCCCAATACCAGAGCAAACTGGATTATGAGCGCTGTTTCGCTTTTGAAGATTTCAAGCTCAAAACCAATCCCTTTGAATATGAATTTTCCGATATAGACGCCAGTGATTACAGCCGTTTACGCGGTGCTGAGGGTGACTACTTCCAGCTCTTTGACTTTTCGGCAAAATATGACCCCGTACCCACTATGCTTACTCAGTGTCATACCAATATCATCGATGGCTTTTTGGGGCAAACCACCTCATTTTTCCGGGATAAGGTCAAGAAAAGCGTGATTATCCTGGCCGAAGTGCCGAATCAGAGCGATGTGAAATACATCCACGGCAATATCGGCAAGGGCACCTTCACCTTTTATGGCGGTCACGATCCGGAGGATTATCAGCACATGGTGGGAGACCCGGAGACCGTATTGGACCTGCATAAAAGTTCCCCCGGTTACCGCTTGATTCTCAACAACGTGCTCTTTCCCGCTGCGGAAAAGAAAAAGCTGAAGACTTGAAGAGAAGAAGGAAGAATCGTGGCAAAGTTTTATAAGCATCTGCGCAGCACCAGGATCAAAACCGGCCTCTGGACTCTGGCGATCTTTCTCATCCTTTTCTTTGGCTATTTTTGGCTGACAAACCGTCTGGATATGAAGGCACAGCAAAACCTCAGAGTACTTTTTAGCGATGTGATCGGCCTGGAAACGGGAGATAAGATCATGTTTCGCGGCATGGAAGCTGGCAGGGTAAAGACTGTGAGCATGCACGAAGGCGGCATTTTGGTGGCGGGCAAAATCTCCACAGAAATTAAGATTCCAGTGGGCAGCAGATTTTATATCGAAGACAGCTTGATGGGCAGTAAAAGCCTGAATATCCAGCCCGCAGCCAGCAGCGAATACTTGGATCTCACCCAAGTCCAGAGGGGAGAAAAGCCTTCTGGAATGATGAGCATCATCGCCAAAGCCACCGAGCTTTTGTCCCGGCTGGATGGCATCCTGGCCGATGTGGGTGCAGAAGGCGGCCTCATCGACCAAGGCGAACTGCTCTTGAAAGACAGCAGCAGCACCATGCGCAATGCCAACCGCACGATTACGGAGCTCAAGGGCAGTATCTACACCGCTATCGGCAGAGTGGATTCCCTGACCCTGCAGGTAAGCAGATTCGTCGCCGAAAACAGAGAGCCGCTGCAGGAAAGCATCGCGCTTACTCCGGCAGTGCTGGGCAAAGTAAACAGCGCTCTGGATAGCCTGAGCGTGCTTTCTGCCAAGCTGAATCACAGCGCAAATGCTCTTGCCACCGGTCAGGGTAGCGCGGGTAAACTGCTGAACGAAGACGATTTGTATGAAAAGCTACTCAATTCCATCGATAAACTCGATGCCCTGATTGCTGATATCAAGGCGAATCCCCGTAAATACGTGAAACTCTCAATCTTTTAGGATTTTATGAAAAAACTACTCATCGCCATCCTGCTCCTGATTCAAGGGCTGCTGTGTGCCCAGACTTTTGGACAAAACAAGGTAAACGCCACGGCCCAGGATTGGTCTGTGCTCAAAACCATGCACTTTGATATCTATTTCCCCCGCGGTGAAGATGATTTTGGCAAAACCGCCGCCTTGATGGCAGAGGAAATCTACTATTATCTCAAGCAGGATCTGAAGTATCCGGTGGTCAGCCGCATCCCGATCATATTTTATGCCACCCGCACCGAATTTCAGGTGACCAACATCATCTATCCCTTGCTTTCAGAGGGCGTTGGCGGCTTTACAGAGAGCCTGCACAACCGCGTGGTGGTACCCTTTGACGGCAGCTATAGCAATCTTGAGGAGCTGCTGACGCATGAGCTGACCCATGCTTACGTAAATGCCCTGGACGACAGGATTACCAATGCCATTCAGGCTCTGCGCCCCACCGCCTTTCCGTTCTGGTTTTCGGAAGGCTTGCCAGAATTCCTTTCTATAGGTGGCGAAGATGAGTATAACAACATGTTCATTCTGGACATGGTGCTAAATGACAATCTGCCCAAAATCGAATATCTCGGTGGCTATCTGGCCTACCGCCTGGGTGAGAGCTTTCTGAGCTATATAGCCGATACTTATGGGCGTGAAAAGGTGAGCGAATACTTTTACTCTTTGCGCACCATGCGAAGCTTGGAAGAAGCGACCAAACGCGTATTTGGTATCAAATTTGAAGAGCTGGAATCGCGCTGGCACTATCAGCTCAAGCGTGATTACTTTCCCGCTATCAATACCCACAAAATCCCCCAGGAAGTCTATGAACGCCGTACTGATCACAAAAAAGACGGCTCTTACTTCAATTTCTCGCCCCGCTTTTCTCCAGACGGCTCGCGCTATGCCTATTTTTCCAATGCCGGAGCCCGCTATAGCATCTGGATGGGTAGCACTCACGGCATCTCCAAAGCCAAAAAGATCATCACCGGCGAAGCCAGCGGGAAAATGGAAGAATTCTACTATATGCGCAGCAACCTGAGCTGGTTTCCCGATGGCAAGCGCATAGCTTTCAGCGCCAAAACCGCAGATGGAGACAGGATTCACATCCTGGATATGGACAAGCGCAAGATCGTGCGCACACTGGATATTCCCCAGCTTCGCTCTATCTTTGAAGTGGATGTAGCTCCCGATGGCAAACAGATCGTGCTCAGCGCCCAAAGGCAAATGCAGACCGATCTGTACCTCTATGACCTTGAGACAGAGGAGCTGCAGCAGCTTACCGACGATAGCTTTTACGATGCCCAGCCCCGCTTTTCTCCGGATGGCAAGCGCATAGCTTTCAGCTCCCAGCGCGATGAAATCCCCGGATCAAAGCGTTATGGCTATTTTGCCAATACCAGCCACGATATCTTTGAGTATCTTCTGGATGAAGACCTCATTATGCAGATCACCAAAGAGCCTTTTGATTGCACACAGCCCTTCTATGTAGATTCCGGCTCCAAACTGGCTTTCGTCTCCGCCCGCGATGAGATCACGAACTATGAAATTCTGGACTTTGAGCAGCAGCAGATCGCGCCTCTGACCCAGGTCCTGGCGGGCACCTTCAATGGGGATATCTCGCAGGATTCAAATTATCTCTTGATTTCAAATTACTTTGACGGCGCCTGGGACCTCTTCTTTGGCAATAACCCTCTAAAGGATCTGGAATATCGGCCTTACCCCCAGGCTACTATCTATGAGCAGCAGTATGACCTGCTGGATAGGGTGAATTTTGCCGAGCTCGACCGCTATGGCATCATCGGAAAGAAAACCCTGCCCAAGAGTGGTGGCAGCATCCAGGACGCCCGTCGCCCCTTCCTCAGCGGCTTTGAACCAGCGGTTCCGGATACCACTTTGATCGCCACAAACTACGGTTGGGACTCCCGTCCAGAGGAAAATGCCCAGAACCCGCCTGAAATCCGCAAATACAGACCCCGCTTTGCAGTGAATAGTCTATGGGGTGGCATGGCATATTCCAGTGCCTATGGCGCTGTGGGCAGCATTGAACTGGGAATGAGCGATCTGATGGGCGATCATGGCATTGGCGTGAGCCTGGGCCTCAGCGATAAACTGGAAGAGACTAATCTGGTGCTGTCCTATCTCTATTTGAAGCGCAGAATAGACTGGGGCATTGGGGTTTACAATCTTTACGATGAAACCTACCTGCGCTATTACAAGCCCGAAGGCAGCGACTATTTTCGCATCCGCCAACGCCAAACCGGATTGTACGGACTGGCGCGTTACCCCTTCAGCCGCTTTTCCCGCGTTGAATTTGACAATATGCTCTATGAGTATGAGCTCCATCAAGACTATCTGCCTCATGTGAATGTGGAGGCAGGACATTGGTATAATGACGTTTATCAATCCAGCGACATAGCCTATGCTCCAGGTCTCAGTCTGGTCTATGACAACGCCCTATATGGCTCCACCGGGCCGCTTTTGGGATTCCGCGGCGTCTATACCATCCGTAAAAGCTTTGCCAAAACAGACCTGGATTACCTCACGAACTATATCGATCTGCGCAAATACATCCTCTTCAGCCGGCGCTACAGCGTAGCTCTGAGAGCCAATGCCGCCATCAGCACCGGTTCCAGCCCGGATCGTTTTGCTTTGGGCGGCTATTATGGCGTGCGGGCTTTGGATTACAATCTGGCCGGCAATCGAAAAGTTTTGACCAGCGCGGAATTGCGCTTTCCCCTCTTGGACTATATATCCATAGCTTTCCCCATCCCCCTGGCCTTGAGCAATATCCGCGGCTCAGCCTATGTGGATATGGGCGCGGTATGGGACAACGATGAGAAGTTCAGAAGCTCTATCGATGGGCGTCTGGAAGATATCAAGCTGGGTTATGGATTTGGCCCCAGATTTAACCTGGGCTATTTTGTTTTGAAGCTGGATGTTTCCTGGCTTACCGATCTTTCCAGGATCAGCAAACCGCAGATCTATCTAAGTTTATCTGAAGATTTTTAAGTACAATCATAAAAGGAGTAACCATGAAAATCGATGTAAGCCGCAAATTGCCGGAGCACCTCGAAACCCTGGTCTTATTACAGGAAGAAAATGCCGAAATCAAGAGTACCGAGGTCCTCAGCGAGGAATTGGCAGAAACCATAAATGACTTTTGCGCCTTGGAAGAGTTTAGCTTCAAAGATGGAGCCATTAAGAGCTTTACCCGGCTGGTGCACAAAAAGAGACAGCTTATCATCCTCTGCGGAGTGGGCGAACACAAGAAAAAGGAAAGCTACAAGCTGCGTAATCACATAGCCAATAGCCTGCGCGAAGCCACACGCTGCAAAGCCCGCACAGTATTTCTCATGTTTGACTTTGATACAGGTATCCCGGAAGTGCAATTGGGCCATCTGCTCGCAGAATCCGCTCTTTTAACTGCCTATAAATTCAATAAATATCGCAGTTCCGATCCCGTGCATGAGATCGAGAACCTGCATCTGATCTATTCTGCCAAGACCAATCGCCATCTCAATCGGGGCATTTTGGAAGGACGCATCTTTGCCGATGCTGTGATCCTGGCCCGTGATCTGGTAAATGAACCCGCCAATGTGATCAATCCTGAAGCTCTGGCCGAACATGCCAAGAAGGCAGCTCTGCAATATGGTTTCTCCATCGATATCTACTCTATGGACAAGATCAGACGCCTGAAGATGGAAGCGTTTTTGGCCGTGGGCAAGGGTTCTGCAAGTGAGCCCAAACTGATCATCATGCGTTACAACGGCAATCCGGACAAGAAGAGCAAGCTTACCGCTCTGGTGGGCAAAGGCCTCACCTTTGACACCGGAGGCTACAGCATCAAGCCCACAAACGGTATGCTGAGCATGAAAAGCGATATGGGCGGAGCGGCTGCCGTGATCGGTGCCTTTAGCGCCATCGCCACCCTCAAGCTCAAGGTAAATGTGATCGGCGTAATCGCTGCTGCCGAAAACATGATCAGCTCTGCAGCCTATCGCCCCGGAGATATCCTCACCTCCATGTCCGGCAAGACCATCGAAGTCGTAAACACCGATGCCGAAGGCCGGCTGACTTTGGTGGATGCCGTACATTATGCTATTGACAAAGAAAAGGCAGATCGGGTCCTGGATATTGCCACGCTCACCGGTGCCGCTGTGGCAGCTTTGGGCAAGGATTACTCCGCTGTGCTGGGCAATGACGATGCCTGGCTGACCAAACTGAGTGACGCCTCCAATTTATGTGGAGAAAAGCTCTGGAAAATGCCTCTGCATGAGCCCTATATGGATCTCATCAAATCCGACGTGGCAGATCTGAAGAACTCCGGCGGACCTCTGGCCGGATGCATCACCGCCGCACTCTTTATCCGGGAATTTGTGCAGGATAAGCCCTGGATTCACATCGATATAGCCGGTAGTTCAATGCGCGACAAGGTGAATGGCATTGATAGCCTCGGAGCCACAGGAGTGGGTGTGCGCCTGCTCGTGAACCTCTTGCGCAGCATGGAATAGTAGCTTAAATTTGAAAGCCGTGTCTGGCAGAACGCTGCCGGATGCTGCTCTCAGGAGAAAATATATGAAGAAAATCGCTTTATTTATCGCTCTACTTAGCATCTTTGGAGCCGGCTGCAAACAGGCGCCCAAGCAGCAGGAGCAGGAGCAGAAGCCTCTGATCCTCACCTCCATCTATCCTTACGAACTGCTGGTCAAACAATTGGTGGGAGATGCCATTCAGGTGCGCAGCCTCATCCCGCCCACGGCCTCCGTGCATAGCTATAGCCCGCAACCCTCGGATCTCAGCGATCTGCACAAAGCCGATCTGATCATCACAAACGGCCTGGGCCTGGAGGCCATGATCGAGCAAAACCTGAGCATCATGAAAGACAAGCATCTGGTCTGTGCAGAGCTTTTGTACGACAGCATTGCCCTGGATTCTTTGAACCAGGTGCGCGACAATCTCATGCATCAGCATGAAACAGAAGAAGAACATCATGAGCACATAGGTGCAGATCCGCATCTGTGGACCTCTATTCAGATGATGAGCAAGCTGAGCACCAAGATCAAGAATGAACTGGTCACCCGTTTTACGGATTATGCGCCTTTGATCAACCACAATTATGAGCTGATGCAAGCGGAATTGAAGCAGGCGGATGAACAGATCAAGCGCGAACGCGCCGAGCTGCAGCAGCCCGCTTTGGTGACCTATCACAATAGCTTTCATTACTTTACCAGGGATTATGACATCGAATATCTGGGCTGGGTGCAAAGCTCTCCCGGCAAAGAACCCAGTGCCCGAGAACTAACTAAATTAGGTGGCAAAATCCGCGCCCATGGCGTGAAAGCCATCTTCATCGAGCCGCAACAAAACCCGAAATCCGCCCAGGTCCTGGCCAAAGAATATGGACTTAAGCTTTATACCCTGGATCCCATCGGCGCAAGCCTGAAAGTGAAGACCATCGCAGAACTGATCCTGGCAAATTGGGCTGCCATGAAACAGGCTTTTTAATGATTAGTTTCAAGGACCTGCAGTACCACATTGCCAATAAAACCATCCTCGAGGATATCAATCTTGAGATCCCGGATGGTGTGTTTGCCGCGATTATCGGACCCAATGGAGCCGGTAAATCCACCTTGATCAAGCTGCTTTTGGGGATGATCGAGATGCAGGAAGGCAGCATCATGATAGACGGCAGCTCTCAAAAGAAATGGTTGAAGGCGAACAGCTTTGGCTATTTGCCGCAACGAGAAGAATTTGACCGCAGCTTTCCTGCCACAGCCCGGGATATCGTACTGATGGGCATGGCCGGCACTCTGCCTTGGGGCCGGCGCTTCACCAAAGAGCACGAAGCCAAAGCCCTGGAAGTGATGCACATGTGCGGAATCGGGGAAAAGGCAGGAGCTCAGATCGGCAGCCTTTCCGGCGGTGAATATCAGCGTGTACTGCTGGCTCGCGCCATCCTCACAGACAGCAAATACCTGATTTTGGACGAACCTGAGGCCGGCATCGATCGCCCCGGAGTCACCAGTTTCTTCAAACTGCTGCAAAAGTTCAATGAAGCTGGCAAGACCATCATCACAGTCTCCCATGATCTGCACACCCTCTCCAAATTCTGCACGTTTCTGATCTGCCTGAACCGGCGTTTACACTGTCACAACAACGCCGAACTGATCAATGCGGAAGTCATTCGCAATACATTTGGCGATAGCGTGCGCCTCATCGAAAAGGAATACTGATGCCACTTTTTCTGATCTCTGCCCTGGCCGGAGCCGTTTTGAGCGGAATATCCCTGGCCATCTTTGCGCCCTATGTAACGCTCAGGCGCATTTCCTACATGGGTGAAGCGCTTTCCCACATAGCCTTTGCCGGCATCGCGCTGGCCATGATAGCCGGGCTCAATCTCACCTTTGGTGCCTGGATGTTCGTGAGCTTCGTGGCTCTGGGCATATCCTGGCTCTCCCAAAAATACAAGATTCAGGAAGCCAATACCATCACCATCTTCCTGTCGCTATCCATGGCACTAGGTATCATCATGATCTCCCTGAAGCAAGACTACACTTTCGATCTGGCCAGCTATCTCTTTGGAAATGTGCTGCTGATTTCAGCTTCCGAGCTCTGGGCTTTGGGCCTGCTCAACATACTGAATATCGCCTATGTCCTCTTCTTTTACAAAGAGCTGTTTTACCTGAGCTACAATCCTGAGATGTCCAAGGTCTTTCGCATTCGCACCCAGGCTGTGGACAAGATCTTTTACCTGCTTTTGGCAGCCAATATCGTCTTCAATCTCAAAAGCGCCGGGATCATCCTGGTTACAGCCCAACTCATCCTGCCTGCTGTGACGGCTTTTAACCTCACCGTGAGACTGCATAAGGCCATCTTTATCTCTGTGATAGTGGCCATTCTCTCTGCTTTGGGCGGTTTTGCCGTATCTTTTGCCCTGAATCTACCCACCGGCGCCACCATCGTGGTCTGCCAGGCCCTGCTTTACACCCTTAGCTTTGCCTTCAAAAAGGGGATAAGATGAGAAGAAAAAATATAGCCCTCTTCAGCGCCGTGATCTCCCTGCTCTTTATCAGCGTGATCTGGCAAATTGCCGAGCTTAAAATCTATGATACGGTTGATGATCTCAGCCTGCGCATCTTCGGACGCAGCATCCATGCCAGCACCGTTCTTGATGAAGAAGGCATCCCGATGCTACTTTATTCCAAAAATGAAACTTATTACAATCCCCTCTTTGTAGCTCGTGCAGCGCAAGAGGAGAATCTGCAACGCCAACTCTCTGGGGATGATGCAAGCTTTATCAAACTCACAGATTGGCTGCTGAAAAACCTATCAGAAACAGACTCCACCGCTTTGGCAATATACGATTTTGCCGTTCCCGAATACGGGCAAAAGCCGCCCTGGAGCTCTGCTTTGACCCAATCTGTAGTAATGCTCGCTCTGGCAGACAGAGCCGCCTATCAGCGGGATCTAAAGATCTATGCAATAGCGAGCCGCGCCCTATACAGCCTCCGCCCCGGTGCGGCAGGATTGACCCACGTCATCTCCGATAGCAGCTATTGGTATATGGAATACCCCGCAGATGAGCCTTACTACGTGCTAAACGGCATGCTCAGCGTGCTGTTGAATCTGCATAAATATCACGAGCTGACTCATGACCCCCTGGCTCTTGATCTATATGAAAAGGGCTTGAACGCCGTGCGCAAGAAGCTGCCGGAATTTGATTATCACGGCTATAGCTACTATGACATGGCCGGAAACAAGGCGGGCAGGAATTATCACCAGTGTCACATCAAGAGTTTAAACAAACTCTTAGAAATCGAAAATGATCCCATTTTAAGGGAATATCGTGACCGCTGGCAAAAAGCCGATAGCTATCCTGTGCTCTGGCAGATGGCGATGAATCCCCGGCCCCGGCGAATTTTGTGCTTTACTCTGGCTTTTCTGGCTCTGTGGCTGGTGTGCTATCTGCTTTTAGCATCGACCCAAAGAAAGGAGCCATCCGATCCGGAGCATAGCTCATCTTAGCGTGTCTCAGCCCCGGAAGGCCGATGTCCTGCTCGCGGTTGACCCACTTATAGTTGTCCGATAGATAGCGCGCCGTCTCCCAGGTGACCACCTGAGCAGAGCCTTTTTTGTAAGGATCATACTTCTCAAAATGCACTGTCGCCATATCCAGAGTCTGCGGGCTGAAGATCGAGTACGCCACGATCTTGTTATTCAGGCAGATGATAATCCCTTGCACGGGAAGATGATCCCAGTGTTTGAGGGTATTCTCGATCGCCTGCAATTCCGTCATCAGATAAGCACCCTCAGCATCGCGGTCCCGACGCCATTTGTGGGTAAAACTCATGATTACCGGTAGTCTGTCTTCGGTGATTTTCATCACTTTATAGTTCGGATAAGCCCGGCGAAATTGTGAGATCAGATTCTTTTTCTTGGCCAGTTTCTTGCCCCGCATTTCCACCATCTCTTCAATGCTATAGATGTAATCTGCCCAATCCCTGTCTTCATTGATGTCGAAATAGTCTAGCAATCCGGGATACTGATCGATGTACTCTTTGGGAATCAGGATCATTTTGGCTTCGGGGTAGTACTTCTGAAAGCATGTAACCATGTCCTTGAGCTCCAGGGGCGTCAGGTATTCTCCCACCGGAAAATAGACATATTGATACTGGGGGTTGAAGATCACCAGCCGCTCTTTGTACAGCAGAAAGTGGTTATCATAGATTTCGCCCCAGGAGATGAGATTGGTGATCGTATAATCGCAATTTTCTCGTGGGTATTTGCTCAGGTATTCGCGCAGCATCAGCGTGTGCGAAGTTTCCAACCGGTTGAGCCCTGGCATTGCATTTTGCATTGTCATATATCCTCATTGGAAAATAGGAAGGGAGTATAATTCTTCATCACGCCAAAGCCCAGAGCCGTGTAAAAGCTCTCATAGCCTGGCTCCGAGATGAGACCGATCCACTGCAGCTTTTGCTCCAGCAGTTCCTGCACCAGCCGTCTCACGATGCCCTTGCCATAGCCCTGGCCCCGATATTGCTCCAGGACCGTCACATCCTGAATATAGGCATCACTCACCCCATCCGAGATCGCTCTGCCCATACCGATGATCTCACCATCATAGATGGCGATCACAAAACAGAAACTATTGGCAATAATGGCGTCCACTGTCTTCAGATCTCCGGGGAGATCTTCCTGTTGCCACCAGCCTGCAGCCCTGTATAAGTGCAAAATGCGGGAACTATCCGCATTCTTCACTATCTCATATCTGACTTCTTTCATTAAAAATTCATCCTATATCTTTGTTCTTGATAGACAAAGTAAGCACTTGAGCTTCCCTTTGCCAGTTCCCGTCCAAGTCACCGGGAACCGGTATTTTAGATAGATCGTGAGCCGGGCTTACTTGCTTCTTGCCAGCCGGAATCCCACGAATTGATATCCCTTATTGGGATCACCCCGCTCGCGCCAGAGTATATTCAGATTGCGGCCTTCGCTGTTCATCACATTGCCACCGCGAATGGTCTTTTGAGTTCCGGTCTCTGGTCCGGTAGGGTTGATAAATGTGGTCAAGGCATTGGGATAGTTTGCATCCTGCCAGTCCCAGACCCATTCTGAGACATTTCCGCTCATATCATAAAGACCAAAGTCATTGGGGCTTTTGCTCCCTGGTTTGCGCAATTTGCCGGCAGAGTTATCCCTGTACCAGGCCACATCGGCAGGATCATTGGAACCGCTGTAATTGTGGAGCTTTCCGGCTTTTGCAGCCAGTTCCCATTCGGCTTCGGTGGGCAAGCGATAGCCATTGACGTTAAAATCGCAAGTAACCACCCGCGAAGCGCCCAGCCCCCGGATGCGATAGGCGGGAGTAAGTCCTTCCGCTTCGCTCAGTCCATTGCAGTAGATGGCGATGTCGAACCAGGACACGTTATCCACAGGGAGATCCTCTCCAAAAGTGGTGGCATTGGCGGGCTTCATAAAACGGCTCCATTCGCCCTGGGTCACCTCGTGTTTACTGATATAAAATCCCGATATAGATACGTTATGCGCCAGATTTTCGCCCAATCTGCCAAAACCAAAGGTTGAGGCTTCGATGCGGGCAAAATTCCTTCCCGGCTGCATTGGCTTGATCACCGGTGCGGGGCTGCTGTCTTTGCCCTGAGGCGAAGCGGGCAGACGCCTGGGATCCTGTCTCTCGTCCAACGAGCTGCCTTTTAATTGCCCATAGGTGGTCAGAACCGGATCTGAGCTGCTTATCGGTCCCTGGGACTCCTCGATGCGCTGGGCGAGGCTATCAGACTCTGCGTCTTTTCCCCAGACAAATCCAGTGAATTGCAGCTTATCTTCATCGGCACCAAAGACTACCTTATAGATATTTGTGGTAAAAAGCAGGATCATCAGGACCACCACCACCCCGATCAGGATCCAGAAACCGAATTCTATTCTGGATTTGGGCATGATCGCTGCTTCCGGTTTACCTGTATCCAGGAAGCTGGTATCCTGCACGGTGCATTTTTCTGCGCCTTCCACCGGGCCCAGTTTTTCGATGGCAGTATAAAACTTTTCCAGGCTCCCAAAGCGCTGCGAGATATTGCGATGCAGGCTTTCTGCCAGCACTTTATTCAGAGCCAGGGTCACGCCCACGATCTTCACATATTTATAGAGTCTGAGGCGTTCCGGGCTATAGATATTGCGATACAAAGGGCTCAGGGCCAGCAGTTGGGCGATGACGGTGCCTATGGTAAAGATATCCTCGCGCTCATCCTGCTCATGGTAACCTATGCCGCTGGAAAGCAGCACAGGTTCCAAATTGTCTTTGATCATGATGCTGCTGAGTTGCAAATCTGAAATGCTGAGTCCATGGCCCCGTACCAGCATTACAGTTTTAATCAATTTTAAGGCGATTTCCCTCACCAGTTCTTCCGTCAGACGTTCGGGATTGTACTGTTTGATCTCATCCAGAGAAACCCCATGCACATATTCCACAGCCATGAAAGCTGGAGAGTGATTTTGGTTTACCTCGGTCACTTTGGCGATGCTGGCATCTTCGATATGGTTCAGCCGGGTAAGCCGCATCTGCATTCCGAAGAGGGTATCCATATTGTGAAAGCTGGATTGGAAGAAGATCTTCAGCACATGTTCTTTGCCGTTTTTTTCGGCTATGTACTTGATGCCTTCCTTGTCTTTATTCATCATGCGCAGGATTCTGTAGCCGGCAAAATGCTCTCCGGGATCCAGCAAGGTAAAGTTCTTGTTGATCGCTTCCGGGGGCGCAGCCGGAGTCACTGCTTTCGGCTTAGTCTCCCCGGCAGCTTCCTTAACTACATCTTGCTTTTCATCCAAAACCACATTTTCTCCGCAAAAAGGACAGAATTTCGCCTTTCCCGGGATCTTTTCCCCACAATTCAAGCAGTAATGCATTGTCGTAGCCTCCGGTGTTTTAGCCATGATGCCTTGTCACTTTCATGCCGACTTCTTTGCCGTTGAGATCTATCTGTGGCAGATCTGCATCGTCTAGCCTTACCAGGCTTTCGGCCAAAGTCTCGCTCATGATATAGTCTTTGTATTGGGCAATGGCTTTATCGATCTCGGCATCTCCAAAATAGGATATATCGATATGGTCCATGATCTCAAAGCCTTGCTCTTTACGGGAAAACTGGATCTTATTGATCAGCTCGCGGGCATAGCCTTCCAGGATCAGCTCCTCATTCAGAGTGATGTCCATAGCGATGAAGATATCCTTCATGCTGGCAAAGACATAGCCTTCCCGGGGGAGAATCTGTACCTGCAGATCTTCCTGCAACAGGGAGACCTGCTGGCCATTTAATTCAAATTCAAAAGAGCCTTTTGCGGCAAAATCGCGCAGAGCCTGAGTGGCATCCACATTTTGCAGATAGGCTGCGATGGCCTTCATCTGCTTGCCATACTTCGGGCCCATCACCTTAAAATCTGGCTTCAGCTCATAGAGCACAAAGTCGCTATCGGTTTCCACATATTTGATCTCATGGATATTCACTTCTTCTTTCACCAAATCCAGCATTTTGTCCAGAGAATCGCGCAATTTGGCTGGCACATACATCACAGAGAGAGGCTGACGAATCTTCATATTGCTCTCGCCCCGGGCTGTACGTCCCAGAGATACCACATCGATCACAGCCTGCATATCGCGTTGAAGCTCAGCATCTATGTGCTCAGTTTGGCTTACAGGATAATCTTCCAGATGAACGCTTTCTACGCTCTGTGGGCTCTGTAGGCTCTGTAGTGCAGATTTTTCAAGGCCTGTGGCCTTGCTCGACACGAGACGTGTCGAATCCAGCTTGCCAAGGCTGGGCTTGTCCTCTGAATTACCCTTCAGGTTCTGAAAAAGCTCTTCGGCCAGATAGGGCACAAAGGGGGCGATGAGTTTGGCTGTTTCCAGCAGCACCATATACAGGGTGCGATAGGCCTGAATCTTGTCTTCAGTCAGTTCAAAAGACCAGAATCTGCGGCGTGATCTGCGCACATACCAATTGGAGAGCTCGTCGATCACAAAGTCTTGAATAGCGCGCACACTGCGGGTAAATTCATATATCTCAGTATATTCGCGCACGTCCTGGATGAGGCTCTGCAGCCGGGAAATGATCCAACGATCGATCTCGGCATCTCTAGCCCAATCTGCCGGATATGTACTGGCATCAAAGCCATCTATATTCGCATAAGTTGCGTAAAAGGCATAAACGTTTTTCAGCGTTCCGATGAACTTGCTGATAATCTCGCGCACACCGTCCACATCAAAGCGGGTGGGTACCCAAGGCGGGCTCACTTCCAGAAGATACCAGCGGATAGCGTCTGCACCGTATTGATGCATAAGCTCGATGGGATCCACGCTGTTGCCCTTGGTTTTGCTCATCTTCTGACCCTTTTTGTCCAAAACCATGTCATTTACCAGACAGCTTTTGTAGGAAGAAACCCCTTTAAAGAGGGTGGAGATGGTGAGCATGCTGTAGAACCAGCCCCGGGTCTGATCTATCCCTTCCGAGATAAAATCCGCCGGGAACAGCTCGGTTTCAAAGCGTTCTTTATTTTCAAAAGGATAGTGCCACTGCGCAAAAGGCATGGCTCCGCTATCGAACCAGCAGTCAATCACTTCCGGGGTGCGGTGCATTAGGGATCCGCATTTTTCGCAGTCCAGCTTTACTTCATCGATATAAGGTCTATGCAGCTCGATATCTTCACTCACTGCTTCGCCGGATTCCATTTTGCCTTTTTGGGCAAGTTCGGCCCGGGAGCCCACTGAGGTCTTATGACCGCAGTCTTCACAAACCCAGATATTGAGCGGAGTTCCCCAAAAACGGTCGCGGGAAAGTGCCCAATCCACGTTGTTTTCCAGCCATTCACCAAAGCGTTTTTCTCCCACAAAGGAAGGATACCAATCTATCTTTTTGTTGTTTTCGATCAGTTGATCTTTGAACTGCGTGGTGCGGATATACCAGCTTTCGCGGGCATAATAGATGAGCGGACTGCTACAGCGCCAACAAAACGGATAATTGTGCTTGATCTGCTCGCGGCGATAGAGCTTGCCGCTGTCTTTCAGGTGGCGGATAATCTCTTTATCCGCAGTTTTCACGAAGATGCCGGCCCAAGGGGTAACGATTGCTTCGAATTTCCCTTCTGCATCCACCGGATTGACAAAAGGCAGATCGTATTTCGTGCCCAGAGTGTAGTCGTCAGCGCCAAAAGCCGGAGCTGTGTGCACGATCCCCGTGCCATCACTCATGGATACATAATCTGCGAGACCGATGAACCAGGCCGGTTTATCCACCGGCACATAAGTAAAGAGCGGTTCGTAAGCACGACGCTCCAGATCGGAGCCCTTCATTTCGGCGAGAATTTCATAATCGCCGTCCAGGACTTCCAGGCGCGCCTTGGCCAGGATGAGGTTCTGTCCGTGATGCAGTACTTTTACATAAGTCTTGTCAGCATGCACAGCCAGCGCCACGTTGGAGATCAAAGTCCAGGGCGTGGTAGTCCAGGCCAGATACCAGGTATTTTCCTCGTCTTTGGCTTTGAAACGCACATAGACGGAGGGGTCTTCCACATCACGATAGCCCTGAGCCACTTCGTGGGAAGACAAAGGTGTGCCGCAAGAGGGACAGTAAGGTACGATCTTATGCGCTTTGTAGATCAGATCGCGCTGGAAAAAGTCGTTTAAAATCCACCAAACGCTTTCTATATAGTCATTGTCCAAAGTGATATAAGGATTGTCCAGATCGATCCAATAGGCCATGAGCTCGGTCATTTCGCGCCAGAGCTTTTCATAAGAAAACACCGAAGCCCGACATTTGGCACAAAACTCTTCCACGCCATATTCTTCGATACCCCGTTTATCTTCCAGACCGAGAGCTTTTTCCACTTCGATTTCCACGGGCAGTCCGTGGGTATCCCAGCCGGCTTTGCGCTTTACCTGAAATCCGGTCATGGTCTTGTAGCGGCAGACTGTGTCTTTTAAGCTGCGGGCCAGCACATGATGAATGCCGGGTTTGCCGTTTGCCGTGGGCGGGCCTTCATAAAATACAAATTGTGGATTGCCTTCCCTGAAATCGACGCTTTTTTGGGCTAAAGCATGCTTTTCCCAATACGCACGAATCCGGGCCTCGAAATCCCGAGGATTTTCTTTTGGATCGATTGTTTTATACATAGCTTTACTTAGATCTTCTTTGCTCTTCCTGTTCTTTTGGGGCCGGGGGTATAGGCCATTTTTCCCACTGGGTGGGACTTTTTGTGTTCATAATCCTGCTGAGCGGGGTGGTCTTCGCCTTCCACCGCTTCTGCAGGGGCTTCTTCAAAGAGTTCACTAAAGTGCTCTTTGAGCTCTTCATGTTCGCCTACATATTTCTTCCAGTCTTCCATGGCGGCATCCATATCCACACAACGGGTGCACAGAACCAGCAGATTCTGCTCGGATACGCCTATCCAACCGCGGTCGTAACACTCATCACAGCGTTTCTTCTTGCGATTGTCCAGAGCTATTTTCTTAGCTGCTTCCAGATGTTTTTCATCTAAATTAAACATACATTACTCCTTTTTTGGGCAGAGCATTTTCTGCCTTATAAGCTGTCTTGGACTTACAATCTTTTACTATGTGCCAGTATTCTAGATAGCGCAATTTTGTAAAAGCTTTTTTTCAAGTCGCTTGGCGTTTATTGTCCCTTATGCCTTTTTACGGGGCTTGGGCTTCGGTGCGGGCTCGGGCTCCGGCTTCGTTTCCTTGGCCTTGGGCGCAGGTTTTGGCTCCGGTTTCTTTTCTTTGGCCTTGGGAGCGATTGCGGGCGTGGGCTCCGGCTCCGGCAGCTCTTCGGGGATCGTCCCAAATTGCATGGGCTTGGTAATCACCGATTTCTTCAGAGTCACTTTCACGATGGGCTGCAGGCGATGGGTTACCACAAAAAGACTTTTGTTCTTGGAGAGCGCCAGTTTATCTTCCGGGCTCATGGCATCGATTTCTTTTAAATTCGCAATGCGTTCAATCTTGCCAGTTTCCATGTCCACAATTTGCACGAAGTGTTGTTTCTCGTTCATGAACTGAACCTCCATTTGATATTTTTCGGGGAATTTACTTACAATATCCAGGACAAAATCCAGATATTCCTGATTGTGAGTTTGGTGCCAGACCCTAAATGCCTTGCATTTTGCCACACGCGGACATACGGCACATAGCTCCGGGGCTATCTGCCGGTGTCGTTTTATTTCGCAGGTAAAAAGTCTGACTTTTTTCACAAGATGCATTTGAGTGTAAAGCCTTTATCTGTCAAGGATAAACTGCCATTTCCCTATGGCTGTCTTTAGACGGCCGTAGCACTGTCTTCAGACGGTGCGTGTCCAAGCTTTCTAAAGCAATGTTTCCAAAGCAGATATTACAAATCACGCACCGTCTAAAGACAGCGTTACGATGCGAATCCCAAGCTGTGCAAAGCATTCTCTCAAAGGCATTTCTTGCACGCACCGTCTGAATACAGCGTTACAATGCGAATCCCAAGCTATGCAAAGCATTCTCTCAAAGGCATTTCTTGCACGCACCGTCTAAAGACAGCGTTACGATGCTGCAAACCTTGCCCCACCCAGCTTTCCCGGACACCCAATTCTACCCGCAGGTGCTAAAAAAATCAAAAACATATTATTCACAGATGGCTCAAATATTGCATGTACATAGATTTGAGCCATCTCATACCGGGAGGTAAGAATGAAAAAGTCATGCTTATTACTGTTGCTTATCCTGCTGGGGATCCTGAGCCTGGAAGCAGAAGAAATGGTTCTGCGTCGTGCTGATGATCTTCGTCTGGAAAGGTTTCATTTTCGTACGGCGGACAATTGCGAGATTATATTCTTCTCAGATCTCAGCGCTGGAGATCGCAATGTCTATTGTCAGAAGCTCAATTCATCCGGTCAGCCGCTTTGGAGTGAAGATTTTGCGCTCATTTCCCAGCCCGGGGATCAAGAGCTCCTGGCTGTGGTTCCCAGCTCGGATGATAATTTCATCGTCCTCTGGGCAGAATATGAGATTAACAATTATTCTGAACTTCGGGCCCAGAAGGTCAGCTCCAATGGTCAAGCACTCTGGCCTTTAGCAGGGGTTTTAATCAATGGCGTCCCCAACGCCTTTTCAAATCCAAAACTAATCCCCAATAGCATAGGCGGTGCTTTTATCGTCTATAAAGATGAGACTTCGAACTTTTTAGCAGGGCAAAATCTGGATTCATTTGGCAATCGGATCTGGCCCTTGGAAGGTGCAGAGCTCTTTTATCCCCCACATTACTTCAGCTTGGAAACTGCGATCGCCGATGGCGAGGGCGGGATGATTATCAATTATCAGGGATCTCAAAGCCAAAATATCGGTAGCCGTCTCATCAGAATTTCTGCTGAGGGCGATATCGTGGGAACTGGTCCCTTGACCTCCCCCAATGCCTCTTTGGGATATATTTTTGAGATTATGCCCTACCAAAACGGGCAGTTTATCCTCTGGAATCAAAGTTTGGGGCCGGATTCCATGCTCCGGATTCAGAAGATTGATAATCTGGGTAATTTCCTGATGCCGCAAGCCGTGTCTTACAACATAGGAACTTATTCCTCACCTTACATCACGACGCTGACGCTGCAGAATGGCCCCGGTGGTGCCATCATTGCAGCATGGCGGGGGCTACCTGTTACAAATGGACTCGATACTATCCGTATGCAGAAATTCGATGCGAATTTCATCCCGCAGTGGCAAGAAAACGGAGTGGTGGTGGCAAGCTTTGATGCTGCCGTGTTCCGGTATTCATTGGCAGTTCATGCGAGCGGCAATTCCTGGATCAGTTGGCGCCAAAATGATGCCAGCCCCTCCTGCAAGGCTCAAGTGCTGAATCCGGATGGAATACCGCTCTGGGAAACAGGAGGTAAAACCCTCTCTAATGTGGATGCCAGCCCCATGAGCCTGGCTTTTGACAACCAGGGACTATTTGTATGGCAAACCGATCAATATAGTTTCCAGACAGATACCAGTATCGCGCGGCAAGTGATAGATACGGATGGCACTATGCATCTGCCTGCCAATGGACTTTCGCTGATCGAAAGACCGAACGGACAGGCTTTTATCTTCGACACTATCGCCCTGGGGGATAGAACCCTGAGTATCTGGACGGATTATCACCCGATTGGCAAGATTTACTACCAGATCCACAATCAAAACATGGAGCCTCTGCTGGCTTTGAATGGGGTCGCTTTGAACCCTGGCGACGATAAATCAGAAACCATATTCTGTGCCCAAAAGACTCCGGATGGCTCTGTAGCCGTGCTCTATAATGCCATGATCTATGGTAATAATGAGTATATGAGCTGCACTTTTATCCAGAAGATAGCTGCCAACGGCCTTCCTCTCTACCCTGGCAGAGGTATCGCAATAGCAGATATTTGCTCCTATGACCGGAACACTTTTATGGGGATATCTGGCGACGATATCTACCTGGGCTGGAATGATTATTCAGATGCTAACCAAGGCTTAATCAAAGGACAGCGGATCACCAACGGACAGAAAATGTGGGGTGAGGATGGTATGGTGATCATGAATCCTGCGCCCACATCACGTATCTACCTGCAAAATGTGACCGGTCAATATTACCAATGGAAAGAAACCAATAGCAGCATGGACCAAGCTATCAAAGTTCTGCGTGTGGATGCCAATGGGGCTGCAGCCGATGCTTGGAACCCTGTGGGAATGAATATCGTGGAAGATGACGAGTATCCGGTTCAGGAACAAGTCCGCTCCGGCCTGGTGGGAGAAGATCTGGTCGCATTTGTATCGCTTGCAATGCCTTATGATTATCCTATTCGTGCCCAAAAAATCAGCAGCGCTGCTCAAAGACTCTGGCAAATCCAGGGAGTAGAATTGACCAGCCCTGAAACATATTACTGGCTTTCAGACGTGGTCTATGGTGCAGAAACCGCATTACTGTTATCTGGTTCTTCAGGTGATATTGCCAGTTTGCGTTTCCAAAAGATTTCAGAGGATGGACAATTGCTGGTGGATCCCTCAACTGAGCCGATAGTCACAGGTCTTTTTAACTGTTATGATGCCAGACTGGCAAGATTTGCCGATGGTTCCTATCTCTGTGCTTTTTCAAATACTTATGGCAACTTGATTGAAAACCGTGATCTGTATTACCGGATGATCACCCCCCAGGGTATTCTGCTGGGTAGTCAGACTCAGACTTTGTGCGCGGAGCGTTATCAACAAGAAAATATCAAAATTGCTATACATGAAAACCAGGCAGTGCTCGTCTGGAATGATGACCGTGCGGGAATTAGAGATAGCGAAACAGCCTATACCGGCATCTGGGGAAATACACTTAGCAGCAGCTATGTCGCCAACGACGATCCTCTTGAGATCCCTGCGGCAAAGCCCATGCTGAGTGCAAACTATCCCAACCCCTTCAATCCCGAAACTACGATCTGCTTTAGCACAATGGACAATGGCCCCATCAGCATCAAGATATTTAACCTCAAGGGACAATTGGTAAAAACCCTGGTGAACGAAGCTAAAGCCCTTGGGAACTACTCTGTAATCTGGAACGGCAGGGACGATAATGATCGTGCTGTATCCAGCGGCGTCTATTACTACAAGATGAAGACGGGCAAATTCAGTGCCACCCGCAAAATGATCCTGATGAAATAAACTTAGACGGTAAACGGTAATACGTCGAGACAAAATGGAGTTCAAAGAGCCGTTAGTATGGAGGTCAAGGAGCCTTTGCTGGTTTCAAATTATCCACTGGCTTCGGGGCTCTTTGGACTTCATATGAAACTGCAGTGCTGTTTGATTCCAAGCCACTGGTCCTGCTGTTTGATTCCTTCCGTATGGAGTTCAAAGAGCCTTTCATGGTTTCGAAATATCCACTGGCTTCAGGGCTCTTTGGACTTCATACAGAACTGCAGTGCTGTTTGACTCCTGCTGTTTGATTCTCAGAGAGAAGCAGTCCGGAGGACGAAAGGCGAATGCCAATAGCCCAGCAGGTGACTGCTGGGGTTACCGGCAGATCGAATTCAGAGTCCGGAGCGCAGCGCAGGACGACAGCTGATCCCTCAATAAAGAATCCGCTATTATAGCCTGGGATTTATTGATTCATAGAGCTGCGGGTGCCCGGCCTTGAAAGGCCAGGAAAGAGTCTTGTCTTGGCAGGCAATTTTGGGCGTGGCGGTTAAAAACCGCCACCTGGAGTCTTTCAAGGCAGGAGGAGAGATTGTGACTACAGGAGGCAAATCCTGCAACTGGACGCGAGACGCATCCAATCCTGCAGGTAAAAGAGCCGTTAGTATGGAGTTCAAAGAGCCTTTCATGGTTTCTAAATATCCACTGGCTTCGGGGCTCTTTGGACTTCATATGGAACTGCACTGCTGTTTGACTCCAAGCCACTGCTGTCAAAACGGACTACTAATAATTTAAACTTAAATCTCCTTCTTGGCACGCAAGAGCATCGTAACGCTGTCTTTAGACGGCCGTAGCACTGTCTTTAGACGGTGCGTGTCCAAGCCTTCTAAAGCAATGTTTCCAAAGCAGATAGTGCATTTCACGCACCGTCTAAAGACAGCGTTACGATGCAATTCCCAAGCTGTGCAAAGCATTCTCTCAAAGGCATTTCTTGCACTCACCGTCTGAAGACAGCGTTACGATAGCGGATAGTATTCCAGTGTAAATATCCTAAGCATCTATGCAACCGCCCAAGCTATATCTTCTTTTCTTTCCCAAAGAAAAGAAGCAAAAGAAAGCCCGTCGCGCCCCATGCCGCATAGCCACCTTCGCTCCCTTGCTGCGCTGGGGGGAGCTACGGTGGCTATGCTTAATTCGCAGGATCTTTTGTTCATTACAAGGTAAAAAGGTAAGAAACATAAAAGTTTACAGACCTGCCCTGCAGAGCCGGAACCCAATGCCGTAGAAGCTGTAGTACGGGCTGTTGCCACTTCGACCCGCAACCCGGCAGAAAACGGCATAATAGTACCAGTACCCGCCCCGAGACACACGGACCGACCCGCTATTTGGGCCTGTCGGATTGGAGCTGGGACTGCTGCTGTAATAACTACTGTCCCACCAATCCCAACACCATTCATAAAGATTGCCGCTCATGTCATAAAGACCAAGCACATTGGGAGCTTTGCTGCCAACTGGCTTTGAGCCATAAGGGCTATTATTCCCATCATACCAGCCCACAGCGTTCAGATCATCCGAACCGCTATAGAGGTAGTCTGGAGTGTTGGTGGCGCCCCGGGCCGCATATTCCCATTCCGACTCGGTAGGCAAACGGTAGCCATTGGCAGTCCAATTGCAGATCGCGGCATTCCAGGTAGCATTGTTTGAAGTAGGCACAGTTCCCCAAGTAGTAGGATTGGTGGAACCGCTGATGCTATAGACCGGAGTAAGGCCTTCATCCAGGCTGCGCAGGTTGCAGTACTTCATGGCGGAGTACCAACTAACGTAGTAAACTGGGTAATTAGCCCCAACCCCATAACCAGAAGCCGGATTGGAACCCATCACGGCCGCATACTCCGCTTGAGTCACCTGATATTTACCCAGATAAAAAGAATTCAGAGTTACGCTGTGCGTGGGAAGCTCAGAGCTATATCCACCGCCTCTGGTATCACCCATGGTGAAAGTGCCGCCGGGGACATAAACGAAGTTCTCCGGAACAGGTGGCGTGCTGCCGTCATCGGCATAGATACGGTAAAGATAGCTATCGCCTTCCAAAGTGTAGCTTTCTGCGCCGGCATCCCAGACGATGTGTTTATCCGTGCCCAAGCTTAGATCATCCCCAAAATCACCACTCAGATTGGCCAAACTGGGGATGATGTCAAAACTGGCACCGTCATTATCGGATACTTTTAATGTGATATCGCAAAGATCGCCATTGGCGTCAGAGACATCATAATAGATATCTACCAGCTTGCTACCATCGCTGCGTTGGACTGCGCTTACGTTGCTGACCACCGGTGCAGTACTGGGATTGGGAGTCTTTCCTACTGTGATGTAGTCCCAGTGGGCATATTTTGTATTGCCGTCGAACTTGCTGCTGAGGCGTAAACGCAGGCTATTGCTATTGGCAGGGATATCCACCGTTACTTGTGTCCAGGCATTGCTGTTGTTATTCACTGTCACCCAGTTGTCCCAGTTTGTGCCCGTGTCGTACATCAGGCTATAGCGGCAGTAGTCATTGGTGGTTATCAGATTTTTGGTGAAATACCAAAAGCTGAGTTGATAAGTATAGCCGGACTGAAGTGTCTGCGTAGCAAAAGTGACAGTGCTTTCCACATTGTCCAGGTCCCAGCCGGCCCAATATGTATCGCCTTCCTGAGCTATGGCTCCACCCATCATTTCAGTGGTTGGTCCCCACCAGATGCGTTTGGCATCCGGGCTGGGGTTGGCAGTGTAGCTCCAGCTATCCGTGGCGGCAGATTCAAAGCTTTGCTGCAAGATGGTTTCGGCAAACAGCGAGAAAGAGCAGAATAATAACAAGAGCGCTACGATATTCCTTCTCATTTCACACCCCCATCGGTACGATGCAAGCGGTTTTTGATTTCCGCCAGACTAAGTTTAAGCTCTGAGTCACCCTTAGCTTCCGCCAAAACACCCGCCATGCGTCCGTCATAATCCTTATAGGCCACGATCCGGTAAAACATCTGATCCCGGAAGCGCGCTACCCGTTGGTGGGTATAACTTAAGCTATTCGTTTCGGTCAGAAAATAAAAGAAATGTTCATCATGCTCGTAGGGGCTTTCGTTGTAGAGCACGATATAGCCATCTGGTGTGATGTCACTATTGTAAGGGGGGATGGTGTGCGTCACGGCTTGCCAATTGATCACAGCATCTACGTTATTGGAGATATCCACCATGAGTCCGGTAGGTTCGGCAGGTGGGACGTAGGTGATGGAAAAGCCCGCGGAGCTGAGCTCGCTGCTATTGCCAAAACTATCGGAGACTTGGATCTTCACTCTGGCGTTGTAGCTTTGGGTGGATGGCATCAGCCAGGGCTGGGTGCCGTCGTTGTCTGTCATTTCTGCGATGGGGATATAATCCGTGCCGCTACTGAGGCTATACCAGAGATTCACCGAGTTATTCACCAGATTAGTATCGCTTGCTGCCCAGAGGATCTCGTTCGTATCCCCTATGTACCAGGCTTCCCCACCAGTGGGGCTAAGAATAGAAAGGCTGGGATCTACGGTGTCATTCGCCACGGGCGCTGATGTGCCATAGCTGCTGAGAGCAAAGGCTCCGCCTAGCAGCATACAGAGCACAAATGCCAATAATGCTTTACGCATGTTTCCTCCATTGTGCCACGGTTTAAGGTGGCTTTTTGTTATTATTATCGTTTGGATCGCTTAGATAAAATCAACATTTTACAGGATATCTGAGCAGTTGTTTTGTGTCAATGTAATACTTTGGCAAGCAGTTCTAATTTCACGAAAGCGTTATTATGGCGCGTTCCTTGGGTTCTATCTTGAAAATGCAGCGCTGCTCACAAGACGTTCGTAACGCTGTCTTTAGACGGCCGTAGCACTGTCTTCAGACGGTGCAGCACGCCCAGTGCTCCGCAGACGAATCCCCTCTGCTATCCATTATCTCCCCCCGTCAAACCCAGATCCGGACTTACAGAGTTCTTCCTGCCTAGGATGACGTGTAGATGTCGTGTAGATAAGAGTATTTTTTCCTGCTATCTACAGGTCATATATACGACAACAAGCGGGATAGAAGCAGTCAGGGCAAAGCTAAGCCTAAGCTAAAAGCAACGCTGATCAGATCGGACATCGCAACGTTGTGATTTCCCTGTTTTAACTCACAATTTTGACAGATAGGATAGTAGGTAATGAGTTTGCAAGGGAGTAAAGAAAAAGAATTGCAGAAGCTTTTTCGCCAAGGCAAAATTGTAAGTCAAAACAGTCACCGGGTTAGCCAGGCAAGGCTCAGCGAAGTTTCGAAAAGAACGGTGTGCTGCACTACGTTAAAACGATACAACGTTGAAACTTTAAAACCTCTTTTGATCCTATAAATCCATCCGATCCGCCCGATCTGTGTTCTATGATTACGATGATTACGATGTAGGCTAAGCAGGAGTCCGCCACTACGATAAAACGCTAAAACCTTAAAACCCTAAAACGAATCTCAATTAATCCTTGACATTCTACCCCACCAAAATAGACTGTTATTATTACGAAATTACCTCAATGAACCGTAATGAACAACGCTGATAATAAGGAGCCTAACATGAAACTAAGGCATATAATCACCGCAGTTTTACTGCTCTCACTGATGCTGCCACTTTTGGCGGAAGACTGGATTACTATTTACAACGACGACCTTTCCCTGATCCGTTCCAGCTTCAACCTGGATCTGAAAGGTGGGCGGCAAAAATACAATTTTGATGATATCACTTCCCGCATCATGCCCAGTTCGGTGATCGTAAAAGGTGACGGCATCCGCGTGGCAGAGCAGAATTATGAATACGATCTGGCGGGTAAACATCAGATCATGGCCAAATATCTGGATAAAGAAGTGATGGCGATCATGAAGGATCAATCCCGTTTGCAAGGTATGCTGAAGTTCTTTGACGGCTCCAATCTCGGGATTATCGAAAGCGACACACAGCGACTTTTGGTGATCGCCGATAGTGAAGTGCAGTGGATCCAATTGGCCTCGCTGCCCACAAACTTTTATACGAAACCTACCCTGGCCTGGGACCTCATCGTGGCGAAGGGCGGAAAACACCCGATGATGATGACCTATCTCAGCGGTGGTTTTTCTTGGGACGTTACCTATAACGCGGTCTGGGATGGGAAAAAGCTGGACCTGAATTCCTGGGTCACCATCAATAACCAAAGCGGTAAAGCCTTTGAAGACACAAATCTGAAGCTGATCGCCGGCGATGTGAACCAGGTGAGAAACAAATACATGGGCAGAGGTGGAGCCTATGAGGACGGCATGATGATGGAGTCTATGGCCCCGAGCGCTCCCTCCTTTGAGGAAAAGGCTTTCCACGATTTTCACATGTACACTCTGGATCAGAAGGTCTCTTTTGCAAATAATCAGACCAAGCAATTGGAACTTTATCCCCTGCAAAAGGTTACGGCTTTTTCGGTCTATGAATTCAAGACTTTTGGCAGCGGCGTGCAAAGCCTGATCAAATTCACAAATACCGAAGATCAAGGCTTGGGCAAACCTCTTCCCAAAGGCGCGATCAAGGTCTATAAAGCCGATACGGACGGAAATCTGGAGTTTATCGGTGAAGACTCGATCAATCACACCAGCCGCAATGAAGAGGTCAGTATCACCACCGGCACAGCCTTTGACCTGGTGGCCAGCTCCACTGTGCGCAATCAAAAGACCGTTTCCCAGCGCTCTTCTTCACGCGAAATCCAAGTGCGCGTAAAGAATAACTCCAAGGAGCGCAAGAGTGTAAACGTGGTGCATCAGCTTCCCCGCAATTCCAAGGTCTCATTCGCGGAATTGCGCTATGGCTATGATGAGTTCAAAAACACAGTTACCTTCACCGTGAGTCTTGATCCGGACAAGGAGCAAAGCTTCTTCTTCCGTGAACTCAGTGAATGGTAATAGATATTTAGGAGATCCTTATGCGTGAAAAGCTGTTTAGCAATCTGGTGGGCATCCAACGTGAGATGCTAAAATTGATCGGAGAAGTGCATGCTTTGAATGGCGGCCCCCTGGCCATGGCAAATGCCATCGACGAATCCTGGCATCCCAAGTGTGATGTATTTCAGACCGATACAGAGTGGATAGTGGTGGCGGAACTGGCCGGAGTGGAAAAGGATGAAATCTCCATCTCGCTGAGCCCGGAATATCTACGCATCAGCGGAGTGCGGAACTTTCTGGCCTCAAGCTGCCCTGTATGCTACTATAATATGGAGATCGAAACGGGACATTTTGAGCGCAAAATCTTTTTCCCGGAGGTCCCGATGGATAAAACTAAACCCAAAGTGAGCTATATCAATGGCATACTCAGGATCGCCTTCACTCTGGCGCCTGTGGTGGAGAGGATCATACCCATTAGCTGATTGCTGAGGAAATAGATGTTTGAGCTGCTGGGCACGAGGATCATGGCGGGAGTGGTAGCGCTCTCCATGTTGCTGTTTTCCTCATTTCAGGGCAACGACCCCCAGCTAGGCGCGATAAAACATTACAGCAGCAGCAGTACGCTGTATTTGAGCGGAGAGCTGCTCTCTGCTTTCAATAACGATTTTGCGAGCATCTTTGCCTCTTCGGCACCCATCCCGGTGTATTTTAAGCTGAATATCAAAAGCGGAAACCGCACAGTGGTGAGCCAGCAGCTTACACATCTGGTGAACTTCAATCCCGCCACCGGCATCTACGTGCTGCGCAAAGACGGGGAATCGGAGGTCTTGCGCACATCCTCTGTGACACAGACTATCAAAGAGATCTCGAAGTACAAATTCAGTGTACCCTACCAGAGCTCCTGGGGGCTGATCAGCATCAATATCCAAGCGGAAATGCCGCTGGTGCGCCTTGAGGAAAAGGGAAAAGAGCTGGACCTGATGGTGCTCTGGAAGTATAAAAAACCTTCTGCCAAAATTCAGATCGATCTACGCAAAGCTCAATAAAAGGAGATAAAATGCCCAAGCTCGGTATGCGAACCCGGATTATCCTGCTCTTTATCTTTGTATCCATCGGAGGCCTCGTCCTGCTGAATAACGTATTTCAAGTCAAACATAACGATATCCACAACAGTCTGGGGAAAATGGAGCTCTCCAGCCGGCTCAGAGAAATCAGGCTATTCAGCCAGGAAGATTCGCTGAAAGCCGAGACTTTAATGAAGGAATTTAACTCCACCAAAGCCGCGGTCAATGTGGCTTTGGGGGATTCCAGGATCGCCACTTCGGTGGTTCTATTCCTGATTATCGTAGTCTCCAGCACCATCTTTATCTTCGTTATTTGCCGCCTCAGCAAGCCGCTCAAAGAGCTGAAGCGCGCCACTGAGCAGATCAGACAGGGGGACTTTTCGGTGCATCTGCCCGAAACCGGCATTCCGGAGATGAGAGAGCTGAAAAACTCCTTTAATGTGATGTCCCGCGAACTGGAAACCACCCAAACCCGGCTGCTGGTGGCGGAGAAAGAGATGATCTGGAAAGACCTTTCCCGCATCCTGGCCCATGAGATCAAGAACCCCCTCACCCCCATCCAGCTTGTGATCCAGCGTTTGGAAGAGCGCCTGGAATCGGACTGCGATCAGATCAGAGAGCTCTTGCCGGAATCCATCTCCATCATCAGCCAGGAAGTGGAAAACCTGCAGCTTCTGGCACAGGACTTTTCAAACTATGCCAAAGTGAATCAGCCCAATACCGAAGAGCTCAATCCCGCCCTCTCCATCCGCGAGATCGTGAAATCCTATGTGCAAAACTATCAGATCAATCTCGAACTCAGCGATCAACTCACCATCAAGTTCGATAAAACCCATTTCTATCAGGTGATTACGAATATCCTGCAAAATGCCATAGACGCCTCGGAACCTGATAAAGCCATATATATCCGCCTCTACAAAGAGCGCAGCTATGCGGTGCTCAGCATCAAAGACCTGGGCAAAGGCATCGATAGCAAAGACCTGCCCCGCATCTTCGAGCCTTATTTCTCCAAAAAGTCCAAGGGCACCGGCCTGGGTCTGGCTCTGGTAAAAAGGCTCTGTGAGGCCAATGGCGCCATCATCCGTGTGAAAAGTAAACCCGACGAAGGCAGCGAATTTACCCTGATCATGGAAGACACGGATAAATGAAGATCTTCATCATCGACGACGAAAAGAACATCCGCATCAGCCTGGGCAACATCCTGGAAGATGAAGGCTATGAAGTGCAGAGTTTCGCCAATATCAAAAGCGGCCTACAGGCTTTGGAAGAGGGCGATCCGGACCTGATCCTGCTAGACGTGATCCTGCCGGATGGCAATGGCATCGAGGCCTT
Source organism: Candidatus Cloacimonadota bacterium (assembly GCA_020532545.1). Lineage (GTDB taxonomy): Bacteria > Cloacimonadota > Cloacimonadia > Cloacimonadales > Cloacimonadaceae > UBA5456. The sequence continues at coordinate 30,118 of JAJBAW010000024.1, forward strand.
GGAAGAGATCAAAAAGAGCCTGCCGCATGTCCCGGTGATCATGATCTCCGGAAATAGCAATATCTCCAGCGCTGTGAAGGCCATCAAGCTCGGAGCATTTGACTTTTTGGAGAAACCGCTGTCCCTGCCCAAGATCAAGATCACGGTGAAAAAGGCCCTGGACTACCATGCACTCACCCTGAAACTGATGCGCATGCAGGCCGATAGCGAACGCGCCTGGAGGATGATAGGCCAAAGCCCGGTGATGCATGAACTGAACGCCCTGATCAGCAAGGTGGCCCCCAGTAACGCCAAAATCCTGATCTACGGCGAAAGCGGGACAGGCAAGGAATTGATCGCACGCCTCATCCACGCCCGCAGCACACGCAAGGACAAGACTTTTGTGAAGTTCAACAGCGCTGCCATCCCCCGGGAGCTTGTGGAAAGTGAGCTCTTTGGCTTTGAAAAAGGAGCTTTTACCGGGGCTATTGCCCGCAAAAAAGGCAAGCTGGAAGAAGCCGATGGCGGCACCCTGTTTCTGGATGAAATCGGCGATATGGAGCTGGCTTCACAGGCCAAGATCCTGCGCGTGATCCAGGAAGGGGAATTTGAGCGCGTGGGCAGCAATCAGACCCATCGCATCGATGCGCGCATCATCGCCGCCACCAATCAGAACCTGCCGGAAATGGTGCAAAAGGGGACCTTCCGCGAAGACCTCTACTACCGGCTGAATGTGGTGCCTATCCAAAGCCCGCCTTTAAGAGAAAGAACCAGCGATATCCCCCTCCTCATCAATCACTTTGCCTATGACCTGGCCCTGGAACTCGGTACCCGCATCAAGGTCTTTATGCCCTCTGCCCTGCAGAAAATGCAGCAGCAAAGCTATCCCGGCAATGTGCGCGAACTGAAGAACATCATGGAGCGCATCTATCTGCTCTGCGACAAGGAAATGCTGGAGGCAGAAGACATTCAGCCGCTTTTGCCGGATTCTGCGCTAGCGAAGGACGGTGTCCATTTTTGGGAAGAAACCGCCAATTTCCAGGATAAAAGGCGCGAATTTGAGATCCGCTATCTGAGCCGGCAATTGGAACGCTTTGGCGGCAATATCAGCCAAACGGCCGCAGCTTTAGGGCTTCAACAGGGCAATCTTTCCCGCAAGATCAGCGAATTAGGGCTGAAATAGCAGTTATGTTTTCAGTATTTAAGAGTATAATAATAGAGGATTAAAATGAAGAAAAGCGTCATTTTACTTGGCTTAACACTTTGCATATTCGGTCTATGGGCACAAAACGGCCTGTCTGAATACAACTTTAGCTATAGCGTGAATCCATATCTGGAAATAGCAGATGGCACAATTTTGGGCTCAGAAATTAGCGAAGACAAATTCTTTATCAATCCTGGAAATTTCAACGGAAGTTCTTCAGTACTCACCGGACCAGGCTTCCCGATCGGCTTTGAATTCCGCTTTGACGGCTACAGATTTGATAGGGTAGGCATCAGCTCCAATGGCTGGATCTCTTTGGGAAACTCGGCCTTGGGAACAAGCGCTATAAATATGACGACAATCAGTATCCATAACCCTCTGGCTTCAGAGATAGACGAACATCCCAATGAAGTGCTCATTGCCAGAATTGCCGGATTTGCCAGACAGCTTCGGGCTCAGCCAGGCTCATCAATCCGCATAAAAAAACAGGGTACTGCTCCAAATAGGGAACTGATCGTACAATGGAAACACTATCGCAGATTGAATGCCACAGGAGAATCCCTCAATTTCCAGATCTGCCTGCAAGAACAGGGTATGCAGGTCTGCACGCGCTATCAATTGATGCAAGTCAGTATGGGCTGTTCAGGGGAGATCGGACTCAGAGCAGCTCCTGCGGCCACTGCAACGAATTTTGCCAATCGCACCACTACTGATGGCTGGGCATCCTCTCAGGCAGGTATCGCAGCCAATATCGGTGCTATCTTGGACAGTACAAACTGTCCCGTGGCCGGAGCTACCTTTACCTGGAGTCCAGTTCCGAATATCCATATTCAGATGCAGGGAAATGATGCGGTGATTTCGTGGGATCCCATACTTGTGGATGAGAGCGGAAATAGCTTTATTCCCCAATATTACCAGCTATATTCCAATAGCTGCTCCACCTCTTCCGAAGATTTCTCTTTTCTAGCCCAGATTCCTTATCCACAAACTACATACACCCACACAGGAGTAGGCCTCGGGGCCTCACGGATGATGTATCGGGTGAAGGCAGTGCGCCTGGACGATTAGATCAGGAAAAAGGCGTTTCCGCCTTCTTTGGCGATCAGTCCTTTAAGCTCCAGATTGGTGAGCACTGTGGAGAGTCTGCCGATGGGGAAGGCCGTTTTGAGCAGGATTTCATCAAAGCTCAGCGCTCTTTGCTCTGTCTTCAGCAGGTCGCAGAGCGTTTGTTCATCTACACTGAGCAGAGCTCTGATTTCCAGTTGTTCACCCTGCTCGTAATCGATACCCAAAAGAAACATGAGGTCTTCGGCTTTGGAGATCAGGGTAGCGCCGTTTTTGAGCAGATGATTCGGCCCCTCGGCATTGAGGTTGTTGATATTTCCCGGCAGAGCGCAGATATCTTTGTTTTGCTCGATGGCGTTTTTAGCCGTGAGCAGAGCTCCGCTCGTGATGGGACCTTCCACGATGAACACGACATCGGACAAAGCGCTGATGATGCGATTGCGGGCCGGAAAATTCCAGCGATCGGGCTTTGCCCCCGGTTCAAATTCACTGACCAAAGCGCCTGAGTTTATAATCTTGCGGGAAAGCTCCAGATTTTGGCTGGGGTAGATGATGTCCAGGCCGCTGGCCAGAACTCCCAGAGTGAGCGTCCCATTTTGCACTGCCGTGCTATGAGCCACGGTATCTATGCCCAAAGCCAGCCCACTGATGATGCTCACCTGCCTCTCGCAAAGCGGAGTGAGCAGCTTGCGGCACATCTCCCGTCCATAGGCAGTGGGTTTGCGGGTTCCCACCACAGCCAGGGCTTTCTGCTTCAAAGCAGGCTCGATCTCGCCACGCACATAAAGCAGCAGTGGCGGAGCAAAGATCTCCCGAAGCTGCGCCGGATATTCATGATAGGACAAACATTTGATCTCATGATGCCGCATAAGCTGCTGGATCTGCGGCATATTCCCCGGCAGCACAGCTTTTTTGAGATGCTCTGCCGTGTTGGCTTTGAGCAGCCCGCTCTGATAGATGGGATGCTGGGCCACACCGACAAATTCCTCTGGCTGAGGATAGACGGACAAAAGCTCCAGACAGGCCTTCAGAGGCAGTTCCGGGGCAGTTTTAAGGCAGAGCCAGGATGGATACTGCTCCTTCGTCACACGCCTTCCTGGATCTGTTTGTAAAGCTGGAACTTCAGGGCCTCCAGCCCCACATTGCTCACCGAGGAGATCGCTATGACCTTTTGCGAGGTAGTTTCTTGGAAGATCCTGGCTACTTCCGCGATTCTGGCTTCGCGCTCCTCTTCGGGAATGGTATCGATTTTGCTGAGCACGATATTGAAGGGCTTTTTATCCATAAAGCTATCGTAAAGGATGAGTTCGCTGCGCAAGGTGCGATAGTCTTCCAGTGGATCTTCACTGGCGATATCGATCAGATACAAGAGGATGCTGGTGCGCTGAATATGGCGCAAAAACTGGTGTCCCAGCCCCTTACCCATGTGAGCACCTTCGATGATGCCAGGGATATCCGCCATCACAAAGCTCTCATAATCCGTAACTTTTACCACTCCCAGCATGGGCTCCAAAGTGGTAAATTCATAATCCGCGATCTTGGGAGTGGCTGCAGAAAGCACCGAGAGTAAGGTGGATTTTCCGGCATTGGGAAAGCCCACCAGGCCCACGTCTGCCATCAGTTTCAGCACCAGTTCCAGCTCAATCTCCTGGACTCTGCGGCCTGGTGTGGCATGCCGGGGAGCCTGATTCGTAGGTGTGGCATAATTGCTATTGCCCTTGCCTCCTCTGCCCCCTTTGGCCAGAACTATCTGTTCCCCGTGATCGGTGATGTCGGCCAGTTTTACCTTGCTGCCATCTTCTTTGATCTCAAAGATTTCGGTGCCCAAAGGCAGGGTCAACACTGTATCCACTCCGGAGCGTCCGGTCTTGCGAGAACCAGCTCCACAGGCTCCGCTTTCGGCCTTAAAGTTCTTATTATAACGGAAATTGAGCAAGGTATTGGCATTGGTATCGCCCTGGGCTATGATGCTTCCACCCCGGCCGCCATCGCCACCGTCCGGACCACCTTTGGGAACGAATTTCTCGCGGCGGAAGCTGACTACTCCATCTCCGCCGTGTCCTGCTCTGATCTTTATTCTGGCATAATCTATGAACAAATCTTACCTCTTTTCTTTAGTGTAATATGGTGAATTTGTGGCTATGAATTCGGCTTCCCTGGCTCATCTTCAGGAAGTAGATGCCCTGAGGAAGCCCCTGATAACCGTCGCTGCTCCAGGAAAGCCTGGCTACAGGATCCATCGGTGTAAAAATATCAAAATCCCTGATCTTCTGCCCGCGAGTATTGTAGAGACCGATCTGCAGAGGCTCTCTTTTCAGTCCGCTGATCTCGATCTGGGAAGAAGAGCTGCCTTTGTGCAAAGGATTGGGCAGACGGCAAGCCAGCGCTTGAACTGCAGGTGCATTTATGTCGGCATTGGCCACCGGAAGCCAGAGTGTCACATAATCAATGAGATTGTCACTTACTGATATGTGGGCACCTGGGTTTGCATGTTCGATAAAAGAAATGCTGCCATCCTCGTTGTAAATGGGAGTCATATCCACTCTATTAACTTTCCCATCTTCATCGTCGTTGAACATAGAAGCTTCCAGCGGGAAATCCTCATCTAAATCGGTATAACGCAATTCCACCCTGCCACTTGCTTCATCATAAGAGACCAGCACCAGCTCCGGCAGCGTATTTAGCAGCACCTCATAGTAGAGAGGGGTAAAATCGATCAGCCCCGGAGTGCTGTAATCTCCGATGGCGAATTCGGGAACCTGGGTCTGAAGATCTAACGAGATTTGGGCAGTGAGATCCGTGGTCAAAAGCGTATTTGTACTATTTGGCCAGGGCCCGAAGCCCGGATCAGAGGTCAGATCAGCAAAATTGCAGCTCAGGTAGAGCTTGCCACCGGATACTGTGCTTTGGACATCTCCTATGCGCTCAAAACTGGGTGTAAGTGAGAGATCCACGCCTATTTTGTACAGCCCGGGAGAAATCAAACCAGGGATATTGAAGGTATAAAGCATGGCGTAAGCCATGGAATCCAGAACCGTTTCGGGGTTCATGATCATGCTGCCATAGAGATTGTAAGTGGTGAAGTTTTGCATGAGCGGGAAGGTGCCGGAGACATTGCTCACAGCGCGGTAAAACTTGTTCTGGCTGCTGGCCACATAAGAGGCGGTGAGATCGAAATTGGGACCAACTGTCTGCCAGGGATCGCCGATGGGATCTTCCGCGATCAAGGCCATAGCAGAGCTTGGCGGGGGAAAGCTATCCTCTTCCAGCCAGGCCGCATGCAGGTAGGAAGCCGCTTGGCCCATGGCCTCCACCGAGGTCTGAAATCTGTAATAAAGCTTATCCCCAAAGCTGTAGGGCAGCAGAGCCTCAAAACCGCCGGTATCATGGGCATTGATCGTGGCCGCTTGCCACACTCCGGTGCTGCTGTAAAAAAGCTGTTGATCCACCACACTTGATCCTATCAGGTCATAACGCAGATGGATATAGCCACCAGAATCCACAGAACTGTGCCGGATATTTTGAAAGGGGCTCAGAGTCTGAGCTCCCATACCCGCCGTCAATACCAGTAAAATGACTATTAAAACTTGTTTCATTTTAAGCCTTCTTCGTCTGAGATTTCCTGCTCAGTCAGTTCTTTGAAATAAGACCAGGGATCTTGATTGGGCTCCGTCCAGATAGTGGGAGCCTGCGAGAAATCTATATGATGGGTCATGATATAGCCCTTCAGAGCAGTGGGCAAAGCCGCAAAGCCGCCTTTCAGCTTTTCTCCCCGGGCCACAAAAAGCAATTGTCCCGCGCGATCAGACATATTCATAAAGGGCAGCCAGGGCGAGATATAGCTCCAGTTATATTCTGCCGGCACTGAGCTGGCGCCACGATCTGCCAAGGCCTGGGTGCGGACTCTGTATTCCGTGATCTCCGCAGCCTGAAAATAGTCGCTCTGCACATTGGCATTATACTCCCGGCGGGGCAGCAATTGCGGATAAAAGGGAAAGATTTCACTATGATAAATTATGCTTTCATCCAGGCGTTCAGAAGGCAGCATGGCGGGAATATAGGGCAGCATATCCGGCTCATAGACAAAGCTTTGGTTCGTGGGATCGTTCAGGATATGCAGCACCGGCAAAGTTTCGCCAGTAAAGGGATTGCGCCAGGTATTCAGGATTTCCTTGGTGCGATGATCCAGCAGAAGCAACACTTCTTTTTCGAGCAACTGATATCCCCCCTCTACTTTCTGCAGACGGGAAATATTGTAGCCATCCACCGCAAAAAGCTGCATGCTCTTTTGCCCTGGAATCAGGCTATAAACCTCTCCGGTAAAATGAAACACAGTTTCACCGCCAGAGAGATCTGCTCTAGTGCGCAGATAATCCTGAAGATAGGCCGCAGCGGGATCTATATCCCCAGCCAGGATCAGCAGCGGAAGCAATAGCAAGACTATCGCGTATAGTGTTCTCTGGAACATAATCCTCCATCCAATTCTCTTTTGACCATTTTCAGGGCAAGGCTGTGGATGTCAAGGTTTTTGACTGTCACCAGATTAACGTAGCGCTGTCTTCAGACGGTGCGTGGCCCTGTCACTGGCTTTAGCGCACCTTAGCACTGTCCTTAGAGCTTGCGAAAAAAAGTCTCTCACAGATCACACTGATCGCACAGATTATTGATGGGAAAGAGATTACCGTAACGCTGTCTTCAGACGGCACGTCTTTAAAATAGTCACACTGATTATGCGGATTGAACAGATTTTACCGGATAAAAGGCATATTAGCCCATTCCATCAATATTCCCGCTCTATTGAGCCATGTACAGGTCAAAATATCAATGTATTACGTGGTAAACATATTTCATTTCTCTTCAGCCGATAATCTGTGTGATCTGTGAGATCTGTGAGAAACTGATCTCACGCGCCGTCTGAAGACAGCGCTACGGTGCTCCATCAGCCAAACAAAACATTTGACATCTACACCTGCCTTAGAATCATGATGTTTATGAATAATGAAGCCTCAAAAAACAAGGAGTCACCATGGCATCCAGAGCAGAAATAGCAGATTACATCACCGCCCAAATCAGCGGAGCGGGAGCTGTGCGCAGCCGCAAGATGTTCGGAGAATACAGCATCTATTGTAATGACAAAGTGGTCGCTTTAGTCGCAGACGATCAGCTCTTCGTGAAACCCACAACAGCAGGAAAAGCCTATTTGCAAGATGTAGAAGAAGCCCCGCCCTATCCAGGTGCCAAGCCCTGCTTCCTCATCCCGGAAGACATGTGGGACGATGCGCCCTGGCTCACGGAATTGATCCGCATCACCGAGCAGGAACTTCCGCTGCCTAAGAAGAAGAAAGCATGAAGAACAAAACCCGCTGTGGCTGGGAAGGGAACACAGAACTGATGATCCGCTATCACGATACCGAATGGGGCGTCCCTGTGCACGACGATCGCAAACTCTTTGAATTCCTTACTCTGGATGCCTTCCAAGCCGGCTTGAGCTGGGCCGGCATCCTGGGCAAACGGGAAAACTTCCGCGCCGCCTTTGACAATTTCGACCCCATCCAGATCGCCAAATACGACGGACAGAAGGTTCAGCAGCTCTTGCAGAACCCAGGCATCATCCGCAACAAAAGCAAGATCACCTGCACCATCTCCAATGCGCAGAAATTCCTGGAGATCCAGCAGGAATTTGGCTCTTTTGACCGATATATCTGGCAATTCACAGGCGGCAAGACGATCGTCAACCAATGGCAAGAGCTCAGCCAGGTACCTGCCAGCAGTCCCGAATCCGATGCCATGAGCAAAGACCTGAAAAGCCGGGGTTTCAAGTTTGTCGGCAGCATCATCTGTTATTCCATGATGCAGGCAGCGGGAATGGTGAATGACCATCTGGTCTCCTGTTTCCGTTATCACGAGCTTGCCGGGGCTTCAAAATCCAGATCTTAAGGCTAAGCGGTAGCTGAAGTAGCGTTTTCTCTCAGCTTCTGATACAGATTGCTGGGCTATTTCAGCTTAATTACCTTGCTTTTCATTATCTTGCTATTCGTCTGATATCTAGTAAAATAGAGGCCGGAGGATACTCGACTTCCAGCTTGGTCACATCCATCCCAAAAGATATCATGGCTACCCGGTCCCTTTGTTTCATGCACGAGGCTGCGTACAAGCTGTCCTTTGAGGTTATAGATCTCGATTTTCACCAGCCCGGCTTTGGGGACAGAATAGCGGAGTGTAGTATGATCATGGAAGGGATTGGGACTCAGCCTCAGGCTAAACTGCTCCGGTGGCTGCAGGAGGTCTTGTGTATCTACCACTTCAATGTAACACAATACTTCCTCTCCCGGGTCAGACTCCAAGGTGCCATACATTGCGGTAACATAATAGCTGTAGGTTCCGCTGAGGGCGATGGCATCGGTGTATTGCATTTCTGCTGGATCGCCCAGTCCCGCTCTGAGCTCACCGTTTCTGTATATACGATAGCCAGATAGCACTCTGAGGAAGCTGGGCATATCCCAAGCCAGGATTACAGAGTTATTGTCGATCTGAGCGCTGAGATTTACAGGGCTGGGCATATTCTGATATTCATAAGCTCCGATGTCTATGCGGCTACTCCCATCCGCATTTCCATCCCAAAATCTCTCATTGCCCGCCAGATCAAGCCAGCCCAGTTCAAAACTGTTTGCATCCGGATTTCCTATGTCGATCAGAGGCGATCC
>JAJBAW010000101.1 GCA_020532545.1 Candidatus Cloacimonadota bacterium
GTCAGGATGGAGCCGCCGCTTTTGATACGCTCGTCATCCATCACATAGGCTTTGATGGTATACTCTTTGATGACAGTAGTCGCCCATTTGCGGAACTGCACGGCACGTTCCGAGTTGACCTTATAACCGACGGCAATAATAGCCGAGAGGTTGTGGAGTGCTTGGTGTTATAGTTTTTACCATCAGCGTCAGTTATCCGAAATTTTCGGATAACTGACGCTTCCTGCAACTCGCTATCACTGAAGATCTTTTTCAGATGATAGTTGACCGTCCTGACATCAACATCATAGGGCGTGGCCATCATTTTCTGGGTCAGCCAGATGTTCTCATCCGCATAAACCGCTTTAACGCCTCCCTTGCCGGTGGCTGCAATAAATGTCAGATATTCAGCTGCTGAAGAGCGAATTTGAGAAGTCTCTTTTTTATCAGACTTCTGTATTCCTTTGTTCTTATCCTTTTTCATTCAATCCCTCTCCAGTTTTGGTACCTGCCCCGGGACCAGCAGGGCATCAATTTCATCTTGTTGTATGTTTCTGTAAGTTAGGTTTGAAGGGCCTCGAACTTCGCGTAACGTTTCCTGCTGTAAAGAGTTCGCCCTATGTGCCAGTCGGATGCGTAAAGGATCTTCATTACGCCTTCTGCACCTTTAACGCTATGTCAAGCTGTTCTAATGCTGTCACGATTTGATCTACTGTTTTTTGATCAAATTCTGGCAAATCAGTTTCATCGTGAGTGCCCTGGTTCAGATAGGTCCAAGGCGGTTGTTTGGCATCATTGCCCAACACAGTGGAAAGCGAGCCGATGATCTGATCTTTGCTTGGGATGCCCGCTTTTGATTTGTTGAACTTTGATTTCAGATTATCAGCAAGACACCTTAAATCCCATGGTTGATTAGGAGCCCTTCTTGCGACGCTAATCGGGCTGTCTGCCTTATCGCAATGCTTGCCATAGTGATACCATGCCCTTTCTGTTAAATTCTCCAGGGCTCGGCGCGCGGACATTAGCGAATCCCGGTATTCTCCGGTGTCGTATAGTTCTCGAGCGGCCAACACATAGTTTTTAGGTCTGTTTAAAGAATTGACTCGGATGTGGTGATTTTCTTTGGGGGAAAACAGATAAGAGCAAGTCTCTTTTGCTGCATCTTTCCCGATGATTTGATGCGTTCTATTGAAAAACTCTTCGCCGTGAATCGCAAGTATCAGATGTTTGTCTTTGAAGTAGTCATCGACAAACAGCGTTTCTCGGATAGCCTGCCGATGTTCATCATCAATTGCATTTACCGGATCGTCGAAAATGAGGAGCGGACTGTTTTCCCTAATGTTTTTTGCCGTCAATATTGCTAAGCCGACGCAACGAATGTGGCCCTCGCTCAGTATGTGCAAAGCATCAAAAAGAGTTTCGGGGGCTTTTTTAAATGAGATTTTGAGTCGTTGGTTTTGGCTGAGTGGCAAAATGATTTTTGCTAACTGCTCTTGTTCCGCATCATAGCGATTAAACGCATTATATAACTGAACAACCGTTTCGCCCAAATCTGTGACCAATTGAGCAGGAAGACTATCTTTGTAGGCATTTAGTTTTTGAACAAAATTGGCATAAGCACCAGCTATGGCCTGATTTTGAGCAATAATCGTTTTTTCAGTTTCCACATCCGCAATGAGTAGGGTGTTTTCGGCATCAAAATTTTTGATTGCATCTTTGGCTTTCTTTTGTAAGTTATTTGCTGTCTCCCTGCGCGTTTGCAGTTTGACAGTTTTTTTGCCAAATTCACGTAGCTGTTTAAGTTCGGTTCGTTTCTCTATGCGTACTTTTGCAATCTGGTCAATTACTTTATCGGCATCCTCAAGCTGTTTAACCTGAGCTTCGACATGCTGCCACGGGGTAAATTCATCTACTGATTTCTGATGAAGTGAATTCCACCAATCAATTGTGGTAGCTTTTTCATCTGCATCTTTAAACGCTGAAAGTGGATTGTTTTCAGGAAAGGTGGAACAGCAGGCATTCATGATCTCTGACAGCTTGAACAATGATGTGTCAATGTCGCCTTCCAGCTTTTTCAGCGCCTCCTGTAACTGGCCTAAATGCTCGAGCTTCTTCAATTCAGCGTCAGCGTGCTCAAAAGGATTAACATTCACTTGAATAAGCGGCGTCTGGCAGGCTGGGCATTGTTCAGGGCTGCTTTCCTTCAGCTGTGTTACAGCTTCATAAAGCTGTTTAAATGTAACCTTTAAACTGGCCCTCGATAGTACCTCTTGTTTAGTGTTCAGTTCTTTAATGTTGATTTCAATGGAGTCTGTCAACGTCTGTAATCCAGCAATTGTTAAATTGCTTTTCGAGGCAATCGGCTTTTGCAGGTCCTTATCAAGTTGCTCGATTAAACCTGATTTATTCTCAGGACCATGCAACTCGGTGACCATTTGGGTGAAGGAACAGCTTTCGCGATATTCGTTGGCCAGTGCTTTTTCTTCATTTTCGATGATTTGAAGTTCTTCAGGAATCGTATATTTTAGTTGCTGTTGGTGTCCAGCAAGCGTTTGCCGCTTTTCATTCAAGTTTTTCGCTTTAGCACCCTCAAGGTCGATGTATTTTCCATCAATCGTATCTGTGAAGTTGCGAACAAACTCTGTGAATGCATCTAGGCCGAATAATGTGGAAATTAATTCAGATTGTTTAGAAGGAGCTTGCGCGGCAATGCGGGAGAAACTATCAATGCGATTCTTGTCCACAAAACAGAAACGAAACAAGGCTTCGTTTGCGGAAACAGGAATGTCATTCCCTTGATTGTCCTTCCCAATGAGAATCGGAGGCGTGAAGTTCCTAGTATGGGCGTTTTTCATGTAGTCTTGTTGATTACGGAAACGTTTGCTTTCCGCTTCGGCAACAGCGCCCAACAGACCGTATTCCAAGGCTTCACAAAAACTGGATTTCCCAGTTCCATTGGGGCCATATATCAGCACCAATTTACTGGCTAGATCAAAATCCTCCTGTCTTGCAAAACCGCGAAACGGACCTACCGAGAGACTTTTCAATTGTGTGATCGGGCAGGTTTGTGCTGTAGTCTGCGGGGTTGGGGGCTGGATATCTGCGCTTACTGACACCCAGTTTGATTGTGCCAGCCCCACTATTTTTTTTATTCGTTGTCCCTGTGAAGTTGATAGTGGAATAAGTGTATTCAAATGCTGAAGCACAAGATTGGCGATTTTTCGCACCTCAAGCGTAATGCCATCGGCATTGAGTGTTTGCAGAAATCGAAGATATTCTGAACTAATCATCAGCAACCCCTTCCATCTGGCGAAACCGTTCCGGCTCCGACAATTTCCATCAGTTTTCCGTAGCTGGTCACCACGTCGTACTTCACGTGTTCAGGATCAATCTTGCGGTTAACCTCCGCAAAGAACTTGCGGGCGCATTCGATTTTCGTATGCTCGATGGCCCGAAGTTCCATGCTGGACATGGAGCCTTTGGTCTCGGCGACGAAATAGATGTGCTTGACCGAGCCTTCCTTGAAAGAAATGGCCCAGTCCGGGTTGTAGTCGCCGACGGGAGTGGGGATTAGGAACCCCCGGGGAAGCTTCGCATAAACGACCACCTCGCTGCTGGTGTCCAGCTCTTTCACAAACTCCCGCTCAACCTTGGAGTCAGTGATCACGTAATCGTAGATATGGTTCTTCAGCTTCTCGCTGGCTTTGGTGAAGTCTTGCTTGCTTTGGCCCGCGGTGAAAATATCAATATCATGGGTTTCAGTGATGTTGTCGTAGCTCAGCCGTTCGATGATGATCGTGGCCTTCTGCTCATTGATCAGCCGCGATCCCTCAGCAATAAAGTGCTCGGGGTTCTGTTTGAATTGCTTAAAAACTGAGGGTTGAACATTGCTCAATATATCCGCGATTGTTTTCCGAGTGAGCTGGGTGTTTTCGGCGATCTTTCCGAGCAGGTCATAGGTGACCATTGTATGAATCGAGGCGTTATATTCTTCCGTATCAGTTTCACGAATTTCGAATGACTGGCCCGCCTTTATTTGATCGTAGGTGGCCTGAGAAACCTGTTCGCCTCCCTGGATAGTATATTGCAGAGGAGTAACCCGGAGTTCCTTGTCGAACGTCCGGATACAGTTTTGTATGAGTTCGCTTGACTCAAACTCAACGCGGTACACAGCCTTCTGATTAATACGGTTCCACAGTGCCTTAAATTCTTTCTTCTCAAAGTTGGCATTCAGCGGGTTGGTCTTCGGTTTGCGGTCATCACCCACATCCGGCAACTGGGATTCGCTGAAGACGCTGTCGATCAGCCCAAAAATCTGTTCTGCATGAGGGGCAAGCTCAGGAGGGAGCGCCGCTAGGGTTCCATCAGCTTTTGCCTGGTGATAAGTCTCGGCAACCTGGTCCGTTGCGTCATCCGTATAATCATTCTTGAGCAGATATTTGTAGATCTGCTTGGCCATAACCGGCGTGATTTCCAGCGTCCCGGTTTCAGTGGTAATCACCTTTCCTGTGAAGTAGGCTTCGTCCGCCTTGCGAGGGCGAGCTGACAGCGAATCACTAATTTCACGCTGCAGGTTGGCTACAAAGTCCTTATAACTTTCGCTGGCCACAACGGTCAGGATATTCACATCGTGAACTGTGGCCGGGTGATCCATGCGGTCGCCGCGCTGGTTGACACTAATCCTCAAGCCCCGACCAACTTCCTGGCGGCGCGAGATCGTGTTGTCGCTGTGCTTGAGCATGCACATGACGAAAACGTTGGGGTTGTCCCAACCTTCACGCAGGGCCGAGTGAGAAAAGATAAAACGGACCGGCTCTTCGAAGGATAAAAGTCGCTCTTTGTCCTTCAATATCAAATCATAGGCATCGACATCATCCGAGAGTCCCGCCTCTTCACCTCGCTTCTTAAAACTTGGATCAGTGAGCTTCTTCGTTTTCTTGTCGATGGCGAAGTAACCGTTATGCGTCCGGCCAACCCGAATATCGGCCAAGTATTTGCGGTAATCCTCGTTATCGAGTGCGAGCTCCCTTAAATATTCAGACTTGAGCTGTTCGTACTCCTCCTCGAAAATACGGGCATATTCTCCCTGATCATCCGACTGACTGTAATCGCGATATTTGGCGACTTCATCGATGAAGAAAAGTGACAGCACTTTGATGTCTTGAGCGAAGAGGCGCTGCTCCTTCTCAAGGTGCGCTTTGATGGCTTCTCGAATTTGAATCCGGCGCATCGTCAACTCAGTTACGTCTCCGGTCGCATCACCCGCAGACAGAACGTGGCCATTAGTAAATTCGACCGTATCATTATTGGCATCGATTTGGGCAATGACGAAGCCGCGATATTGATCGAGCTCATTCGATTCAACGAACAGATCCTTGCCGCGTTCCAGGCGTTTCACAATGCGCTTAATCCCATTTCCCTGGCGCACCTCCAGCTCAATACGGGCGACCGGTGCCTTCTTGGAAATCTCGATGGATTCCAGATAGAGATAGGCATTGGTCCCGGCCAAACCTTTCACGGCGATGCCGCGTACCGCAATCTTTTTCACTAACTTCTGGTTATAGGCGTCCAGAGCATCGAGGCGGTGGATCTTATTGTGTGTGGTGCGATGAGTCGCCGAATAGCGCAGGATCATCAGTGGTTTGAACTTGGAGAGCGCCTCCAGGGTCTTTGCGCCTTCCATTTTCTGTGGTTCATCCAGAATCAGGATGGGGCGGTTGCTGCTGATCACATCAATAGGACGGCGTGACTGAAAATCGTCCAGCTCGTCATAGATGCGGCGGTTGTCCTTGCCCGTGGCATTGAACGCTTGGATATTGATGACCATGACGTTGATGCCCGCATCCGACGCAAAGCTTTCCAGATGGTGGAGTTGCTTGGAGTTGTAGATAAAGAACCGGGCTTTTTTGCTGTAGCTCTCCGTGAAGTGCTCGGCGGTAATTTTTAGCGATTTAAGCACACCTTCACGAATGGCGATACTGGGGACTACGACGATGAACTTGGACCAGCCGTAGCGCTTGTTCATCTCGAAGACACTCTTGATGTAACAGTAGGTCTTGCCGGTACCGGTCTCCATCTCGACGTCGAGGTTGACCTTGCAGCCAGCGCTCATCACCAGCTTGTCGGACAACGGCAGGTTCTGCCGACGCTGCACGGCGTGGACATTGGTCAGTATCTGGCCATCGGTCAGTTGGATATCGGCGTTCTTGAAGCCGGATTGTTCAAAAGGGAGACGTCCTCTTCCGGGGTCAATCCTATAGGTAATTCCGGAGGTATTCACCTGCCCGGCAAAACAATCAACGACCGATTCAACCGCGCGGGTCTGATAGGGCTGGATCTTAAACTTCAGTTTCATGCATCACCTCCGGAGTT
>JAJBAW010000102.1 GCA_020532545.1 Candidatus Cloacimonadota bacterium
GTTCCCAGTTCCCTGACCGCAGCATTGAGCCGGGTAGATGAAATCCCCTCGGTATAGGGAATCTCGATCAATTCAGCTCCCCATTCCTGAAGACAATCTATCACCTGCTGGCGGGTTTCGCGTTGCACGCCTTCTTTCCAATCATCTCCATGCACCACGAAATCGGGCTTCAATGACCTGAGATTGGGCCGGTAATCCAAAGTCTCCTGAGGCATGATTTCTTGGACGTTTTTGAGTGCCCTTACGATGGTGGATCTCTGGGCGTAATTCAGATAAGGTAAACGTTTATAGCTGGCAATTGCCTTGTCTGTGAGTATCCCAACATATACTTCGCCGTAGTTTGCGGCTTGGGCGATGATGTTTAAATGTCCGGGATGTAAGATGTCGGCACTCATGGCTACGTAAACTTTTTTCATGATTTGTCTCCTGTTTGGGTTGAGAGGGTTGAGAATGTTTAGAGGGTTTAGAAGGCTGTCCACCAATTTACACTGATTTTCACGAATTAGGGCTTAGCTTGTTTGGGAAAACTGAGAGGGGGGAAGATGAATTTAGAATTTAGAATTTAGAATGTATGATGTAGAATTCCAATGTAGAATTTAGGATGCAGGATTCCTATCAATGTAGAATTTAGAATTTAAAATGCATAATTTAGGGGCGGACACCTGTCCCGCCCCATTCATATTTGCTTTGCTGGTTTCGATCCGCCCGCCTACAGGATTCGATACGTCACGTGTCGAGAAAATAGCATTAGATCTCGGCCGTATAAGCTTCCCAATCTTTCACCTTGGGCAAGAGTCCCGCATCAATCGCCGCCGCCAGGCTTCTGCAAGGCAGATCCGGAATTTGCTCCCGCTTTATACTCGCCAAATCTACTTTGCAGATATGGTGCATGCTCCACATCATTTTGCTATACAGATAGTTCCAGCTCAAAATGGTTTTTCCCTGATTTGTTTTTAGTGCGTTGTATTTCGGCAGATAGTCTTTGATCTCTTTCTTGAAAGCCAGCGAGGGCTCCAGCGAGAATATCTGTTTTTGAATCTGGGCAAAGCGGTTTTGCCCCTGATGCCTTTTCGTGTGAGGGGCGCGCCGCAATTGGTATCTGCGCATTTTGGGATTGTAGTAGACTACCAGACCATTGTTTTTTCCGGGGATTAAGGGGTGGACTTTCACTTTCATGTTCGTCTCCTGTAATTTATTTGGAAGTTGAGCTTCCTATATTTTATATGGAGACAGGGAGTGGACAAAAGGGGATTTAATTTAGAATTTATGATGTAGGATGTAGAATTGTATAGAACGCAGATTGATAGGATCTGGCGGATTTGATGGATTTAAAAGGGATTAAAGGGTTAAAGCAGTCCACCAATTTTCACTGATTTTCACGAATTAGGGATTCACTTGTTTGGGAAAGTTGAGAAGGCTTAGATGGTTTGGGACTGGCAATGATTCTTCCTTAGTATGCCATCGTGCATTTCACCTGCAGATACCAGGATTTATTCCTACTATCTGCACGTCATCTACACGACATCCCATAGGCTGGAAGACGAAAAGTGAGTAAAGATTGATTTACCACCGAGAACACCGAGAGCACCGAGGAAGAGTCATTTATGTTTGGGCTCTTGGGGTGAGGACTAGCTTTTTGGGGTATAGAACACAGATTGATAGGATCGGGCGGATTTAAGGGATAAAAGATGATTTCACTTGTTCAGGATTCAGCTAAATGAGGGCAGCATATCTGAAATCCCCTAAACTCTATAGTCTTTTTTCGGTGTCCTCGGTGTTCTCGGTGGTGAAATAATGAGTCGCAAAAGTACTAAGGTAGTTCAAGCAATTGCTTCCATGTGAACTTAATTGACCATCTTCCCTTGGCGGAACTTCACCGCTGGTCTTGTGAGCAGTCCATAGCCGCTAAATGTACGATCTGGACAAAGTTCAAGCGGCTTAGGATTATCTGCCAGGTAGGCTAAAATCACGGCAAAAATATCCTGATTGAGGGTGAGGTTTTTGTCGTATTTTGCCGCGAGCTCAGGATCGGGCCAATGAATGGCGATCATGGTGCCAAGGCGGTCCCAGATCAGTTCAGGTGTGATGTCTTCCCGTTTCCAATTTTGCAGGACGTAGCAATCTCCCAAGAGGGATGGGCCGTGGTCTCCGATGAAGATCGCGATGGCATTGGGATCGTATTCCTGCAGGGCTGCCAGGTCGCGTTTAAGATATTCTAAAGATTGCAGATAGCGCTTGGTCCAGAGCTCGGTTTCATTGGGCAGGCATTTGCCGGAATTTTGCGAATGGCTGGGTATGGAGAGGTGGTCGATCACGAATTTGGGGCTATGGCCAGCTTTGATCAATTCCTGTTTGCGCTCTTGCCGATCGGTCTCGGTATAGCGGCCACTGGCCATGATGCCTTTGATATCAAAGCTGAATTCGCCCTGCAAGACGCCGCGCAGAATGGTCAGGTAGGAATCGCTCTGCACATTGCTGAGTTCTTTGGGCGGGAAATACTCTGTTACCAGGTCTGCATTGGCCAGAGCATAGGCGCCCGTATAGTAGTTTTCCAGAAGGTGATAGCTGCTGTAGCCATGCTGGGTGAGCAGCAGATTGATCAGCGAATTGCCGCTGTAAATATCCTGCATTTTGGCCTCTGAACTATATTGCTCAGCACTGATATTCAGGGTCATAGCCATGCTGTTCAGGCTTTCATTGCCCAGGGTGTAGGTATCTTCATATAGCTTGTAAGCGTATTTATCGAAGAGCTCTTGCAGAGGCTTTAGCGGGAGATTTTGCTCACGAAAAACCCGGGGATTGGGCACGCCATCGTAAACAAAGAGGTAGATATTGGGCTGGTCTTTGAATTCCAGATCTTGCAGGAGGGCTGGAATTTCTTGTAACTTGCGTTTTGAGACCCGTTCTCCCTTCAGGATGGAAGTGATGAAATTGCCCAGTGCAAAGATGAAAAACACAGCCAGAACGGTGTATAGGATGACGTAAGGCTTGAATGCTGCCTTCTGCTGCTGGGATGGCGCTTCGGATAGCGATGCAGTGGCCTTTGCACTCTTCCCGATCTGATTCCAGGACTTGCTGCCATAATGCTTTACCAGATAGATGACGCTCATTACTGCCAATAGGATCAGCCAGAAATCGCCATCGTGCGCGCTGTTTTTATGCAGCATCGCCCTGAACACCGGCAGATAGGTGAAAAGCATGGCAAAAGCGAGGGCATAAAGAGAATGATAAGGACTCTTCACGGCTGTCCACAAACTTGATATCGCTTTCAGCAAAAGCCAGGCTATGGCAAAAATGAGAAGCGGTAAGATGAGAAAAAGCGGATAAAACCAGCCGCTCAGATACATCGGATTCGCCGCTGCCAGATGCAGAGAGGGGATCAAAAGACAGAGGGTATAGATCAGCAGATTCCAGACCGGCCGGGGCGTGCTCTCCCCCACAGCGCTTGATTCAGCTTTAGCTTTAAAGAAGAGCTGCCAAATTGCCAGTCCGGCGCAAAGCCCAAGATACAGGCCGCTGAGATAGGCAAAGATCACAAAACGATTTGTGGGGATGAGATATAGACCGCTAAGATGTGCTATTGCCAGCAGAACAAAAGGCAGGATTCCCAAGGTTTTTCCCGCTTTTTTGAAGGGGAAACTGCCTGCAATCAGCAATTGGTAATACAGCGCCAGGCTGGCCATCAAAAGCGGAACCGTCTTGGAAAAGCGATAGAAAAAAAGGCCTTCGCCATCGGCGATAAACTCAAATAAATTGCTCAGGATAATCAGGATCAAAAAGGGGACGATCACGGCAAGATTGAAGGCTGGAAATTCCTCTTTGATCTTGGCACTGGTCGGGTCTTTTTCCCGCAGCTTGTTTTTCCGGGTGAATCTCTGCAGCACTGTTCTGAGCAGGAAGATCAAGTTGTTTGTAGTCCAATAGATTAGCAGGGCTGCCGGGGCTTTGTACAAAAGGATCAGGAAGAAGAGTGCGATGAAGGCCGCCTGCACTTTTTCTTTGAACTTGAACACAGGATTGATGCAGGCGGTGAGCAGATTGATGCCGGTCATCACAAAGGGTAAAACATTGTAGCCCAATATCAAAGCATCGGGTTGGCCGAGATTCTGAAACAGCCAAAAACTAATCCCATCGATGGCGGGCAGACCCTTGAGCGCATGGTAGGCGGCAAAAAGGAAAGGCAATTGGAAAAAGAGCGGCAAGGCCGAACGCAAAGCCAAAAGAGGATGGTAGCGATAACGCTGGTAAAGCTGGCGCTGTTTGATCTGAGCCTGGGCGCCGCGGTAGTTTTTGCGTATATCTTGCAACTGAGGAGCCAGCAGCTCTTGCACATGCGCTTCACGCTGAGGATAGATCCGAAACAGCCAATTAAAGAAGAAAAGCAGTGCACTGGTAAAAGCGGAAAGCAGTAATAGCGCCAGGAAGTAGCTATCCACCGTGGCGGCAAGGAAAAGGTAGAGATTGCGAAAGAGTGTAATCATTTGTTATTCTACCTTTGCCTTGTTCTTGTTTGCAGGCGCTGTGGGTATGGTGGCCAGATAATCTGCAATGGCTGCGGAGGCAGTGCCAAAGTTAGTTACACTGGCATCCCGGAACCGCCTGATGCGCTGAGCATCATAGTCTTTGAGCGTGTCTTGCACATAGATGGCAAGGTCCTGCTGTGCCTGTGCTTGGGGGACTATTTGTCCGATTTCCAGGGCAGCGCTGTCGCTCCAAATCCTGCTGACATATTCGCCTTCAAAGCCCGGCATCGCCTCCTGGAGGATTTCCAGTGTTAGCACCGGTTTTTCGTAAATAAAGGCAAAATCAAAGCGGATGGATGAAGTATCTGAAATCAGGATGGCGGCCTCTTGCATGGACTTTGTGGGCGAGAGCTGAAAATCCCACTTGATGTTCTGCTGGCCGGCACTCTGCTTTTGCAGCTTTTGGATGAGTTCCGGTTCATGTTTCAGTGAATAGGGATGGGGACGGATGATGAGCTGGAAACCCTTTTGAGCAAGATCTATAATGGCCTCGATGCCATACTGTTTGAGCAGACCTTTGTCTCCCCAGGAAGCGGCTACCAGGATGCAATTGTCGTTTTTAGAATGGGGGTTTTGCTGTTTTTCTGCTAACAAGATATCCAGATAGGGGGCGCCTAAGGAGATCATTTGCTTGGCTTTAAGTTTGCGCTTTTGCTCTATCTCCCGGATCGGGGCCTTTTGATATTCTCCGGGCATGATTACCGTATCATAATGGTCAAGAGAGCCTTTGCGATACATGGAAATATCTACCAGGGAATGAAATACGTGCACCAGATTGCGGGTCTTAGCTGAACGCTTTACAGGATAGCCCTTGCAGCCGATATTGGGAGTGGTGCTCAGCAGGATGGGCTCTCTCAGAGTGCCGGCACGGTATTTGCCGAGGGCGCCATGGCCCAAAAAACGGCTATGACAATAGGGGCTATCTATCTGAAGCATAGTATCATCGATATCCAGAGTGTAATAGGCAAAATGCTCTTTGCGCTGTATCAAAGCTTGAATCAAAGGCTGAAAAGTCTGAGAATAAGCCTGCCCTTCGCTGAATAAGGCAATCTGGGCTTCTGGAGCGGGGCCTTCCTGAGGTATATCCTTGCCGAAAATACGGAGAAATAAGCCTTTCAGCGAATATAAAAGCGCTGCCAGTCCGGCAATTATCAGGTTTATGAGTACTGCTCCGGAGCCGGGATCCAAATAGCCATAGGCTGCGCCCGGTGCCAGAAACAGGATGATGATCAGGATTAGGTACATTAGAACGTCCTTTATATAATGATGAATCGCGCGCGAGGGGTCAGGATACGCGAAGCCGATATTTTTGTTTGGTGGAGGGGATGGGTTTGGGTTAGAATAATCATGCTATTCGGAAGATGGAAAAGAGATGTGAATGCAAAGATATAGCTGCGGGTGCCTGGCCTTAAAAGGCCAGGAAGGAGTCTTGTCCAGGCGGCAGCTTTTTGGCGTGGGGGTTGAAACCCCCACCTGTAGTCTTTCAAGGAAGATTGTAGCTTTTTATGTTTCATGAACGTGGCTATTATGAAGAAAAACATGTCTCAGTATGAATGCCATTAAAGTCCCATCGGGACGGCATTTCAGATAGATATAACGATCAACAAATACAGATCGAGTCCCATGGAGACGGTATATTTGTTAGCATCAATATCGTTTTATGGTTTGCAGGGGAGGGTGGGTTTGGGAGGAC
>JAJBAW010000103.1 GCA_020532545.1 Candidatus Cloacimonadota bacterium
TACAAAAGAGAGCCAGCCCCCTGCTCTGCAGGCGAGACGCCTGCAATCCAACACTGCCAAGCCCCGTGCCCTGCAGGCGAGACGCCTGCAATCCAACAAACCCCCGTCCTCGGTGTTCTCGGTGGTAAAAAAGAATCCGTGTGCATCCGCCTCATCCGCATAATCCGTGTGACTATTAACCGACCAACCCACGTGACTATTATGCTTCCGCAGGAACAGCATCCTGCGCTACAAACTCCTGCACCCAGAACACCAGCACCAAAAAAACCTCTTTATCCTTTTAATCCAGCCCAATCCGCCCGATCCGCGTGCTCCTCTAAACCCCCTAAACCCTCTAAACCCTCTAAACCCTCTAAACCCTCTAAACCCCCTAAACCCTCTAAACCCTCTAAACCCTCTAAACCCTCTAAACCCTCTAAACCCTCTAAACCCTCTAAACCCTCTAAACCCTCTAAACCCTCTAAACCCTCCAAACCCTCTAAACCCTCTAAACCCTCTAAACCCTCTAAACCCTCTAAACCCTCTAAACCCTCTAAACCCTCTAAACCTCTTTTATCCAGCAAATCCCCCCAATCCGCCCGATCCGCGTTCTATTGTTCCACAGAAACGGCGTCCTGCGCTACGATAAAACGCTAAAACGTTAAAACCCAATTTAAAGCTTGACAGTTTTTCTGCTCATCATATATTTTGCTTATGTAAGCTAAAGACCCTCCTTAGTCGCCTGTAGTGTATCTATAGCACTTGCACTTAGCGGATGGGAGATTGTCCCAAGCTGAACTGGTAAAATGCCCGGATCATGGATATTTTCAGCGCCACCGGCCAAAGCCAAAGGAGTTTTTTTGAAAGTTGACTCTTGCTGTAATTGTTTTGACTACTCATTGTCAAACAAGTATTTAGAGCATATTTACCGCAGCTCTGGACAGATGAGGTCTGCTTTCATGTTGACAGATTTCCACACTATCACAAACAATCAAAAATACCAATTCCCATCCCGAAGCATTGCCCGGCACCATAGCGCCTGCACTCTGAGTAATAATCGTCGCACATTATCACCGAAAACGCGGGATCTATGCCTCCGGAATCGCTTCACATTATCCCAAACCCTTCAAAATCAAGAGGATTGCAGCCCACTCGGCCAGCAGATCCATCTGCACAAAAAGCAGTTCTTTGCTGAACTGACTCTCAAACCAACCATCATGATTAAATCTGGTAGATCGCCCCAACGCGCTTCATTGCGCCATGGAGGGCTATTTACCGCCTAATAAAGATCAATAACCCTTCAATAGAATTACATCTAATAAGGAGTATTCTGATATGAAGAAGTTTATACTACTAATGAGTATCCTGGCGCTGGCGCTGGGTTTGTTTGCCGGTGAATATATGATCGGCAACCCCACGGATACTGGTACTGAATACGAAGTTCCGGTTAATGGACTCTATGACAATAACTAAAGTAAAATGATACTCACCAAAACGGAGATCAACGCCGCAGGGCTTAACGCCGCTGGCGACATTCTTGCGTTTGCTTATTACGTTGCCAACACGCCCGTTAACTATACGTTTACGAGCCAATACGTGTATGTCCGCCATACAACTCTGTCCACCTATGGTACAGCAACGGATGAAACTGGCACCGGATATCCGAACAACGCCAACTTCACCCTGGTTAGACAAGGTGACGTTACTTTCAACGGTGGTGGCTGGAACGAAGTTGCAATCACTGCCTTCAATTGGGACAATACCCAAAACATCGAAATCCTGTGGGAAAATAGGGACAACTCCTGGACCAGTGGCTACCCCACGTTCCGCTATACCACTGCCACCAACACCTGTGTTTACAAACGCCAGGACAGCTCTTTCCCAGCAAGTGCGGGGACTCGATACTCAAATCGTCCCCATATTAAATTGATAACTCCTTCAACAACTCCTCCCAATGCAGCAACCTTGATTTACCCCGGAGTTGACGCCACGGTTATCGGTAGAAATGCCATCCTCACCTGGTCTCTTAACGGTGGTGGTCCTACAGGCGTAAAAGTCTGGCTGGATACTGCAGCACCTGCTGCTACTCCTGATCCTACCAAATACCACGAAGTGGGAACTACTGTCACATCTTTTGATCCTGACGGCTTATTGGCTGCCAGCCAGGATTACTGGTGGTTTGTAGTGCCCTGGAACGGCAACGGCGATGCAGGCTACACAGCCCGGAAATTCACAACCGGAACCGGGTTTGACTATGCCGCATCCACAGCCACTTCTACGGCAGATGATGACATTGGTCAGTTTACGCTGGGAGCTTTTGCCAATCCTGCAACAGCGCCAACGCCGATCCTATCCAATCCCACTGCTGTAGAAATGTACACAAACTGGACTGCGCTGGGACCTATTCCAGTGTACAAAGGCTTCCCTACCCCAGTTTCGATTACGCAGATCACCCAAGGAACAACCTTTTATGGAACCTACGTGAAAGTGTACATCGATTATAATCAGGATGGTATCCTTGATCCTGTTACCGAAGTAGCGTTCGAGGGCGCTATCACCAGCACTACCAATCCGCTCACGGGTTTGCTCACTATCCCAACATCGGCTACTCTCGGAACTACACGCCTGAGAGTGGTTATGCGGGAAAGTGGGAGTACTACCACAGTATTGCCCACAGGAACATATTCCTATGGTGAAACTGAGGACTACACTGTGGAAATCCTGGAACCTGCTGTCGCAGCTCCCAATGCTCCGATTCTGGCATTCCCCGCAGATGAGCAGGAAGGGTTGCCCAAACTTGGGTTCAACCTCACCTGGAATCCCGACTTTTCTGGTGGGGCAGGACTTCCCGATTACTACACTGTGTATCTGTACGATGCAAATAACGATGATTTAGGTTATTGGGAAACCACTGATACTTTCCTGAATCCGCTGCAAGCTGTCCCTGATCCGTTGACTGCATTCCAATACAGCCAGCTTTGCTATTGGACTGTTGGCGCAGTAGTTGCCACCTTTGATGAAGCAGTTGCGGATCTACAATCGTTCAGAATAGAAGCCGATCCCAGTATCGTCTATGCGGCATTGCCCTACAGCACCAGCTTCGAAACTGCCTGGGTGGGCACTCCGCCCGCTCCAGGACGCGGTTGGTCTGTGGTGAATGCCAACTCCGATAGCTACACCTGGAGACAAGGCGCTAACTATATCACCCCACTAACAGGGGCCGCCTTTGCCGTGGGTATGGGTAACACCAACGATTGGATGATCACTCCTGCGATCAACACTGGTGTCCACCTCAAACTGAAATGGTGGGATGCAGTGGAAAGCGCATCACAACCCAACTCCTACAAGGTGATGATTTCAACTACTGACACTCTGCCTGCTTCGTTCACCGAACTGACAGACATTACCTGTACCAATACCGCCTGGACAGAGCACAGCCTGGACATCGATAATACCAGCGGCACTATCTACCTCGCCTTCTACCAATATGCCTCAGGCTCTACCTACTATGGTTTTGGTATCGATGATCTGCTGCTGCACGAATTGCTCACAGGTCCTCCGCTGGCTCCGACCCTGACATATCCATTAGCACTGACTGATTTGCCCAGAGCAGGGTTTAACATGACCTGGACTCCTAATCCAACCAGTCCCGCCACAGATTACTATAAAGTATATATGTGGAAAGATAGTGAAACAATGGCGACCGGTCAGGTTTGGACTACCCCGGGTACTTCATTGAACCCTGTGAATCCTCCGAGCCCCCAGACTGGGATCACCTTCGCTTATCTGGATCACTACAACTGGACGGTTGAGGCTTTTGCCACTGCCTTTCCAAGTGCTGCTGCCTATCCGACAGCAAGTACGTTTGATATCGAAGATTCACCTTTAGTGATCGATTATATCCCCTATGGAGATGACTTCGAAACCCATGGCGACGACAGCCTACCCTTAGGATGGACAAGAAGTTCCCTGGGCACGGGTTGGATCATCAGCGCTGATTACAGTAGCTACTATTGGACCATACCCGCGCATACTGTCTATGCCGCCGCCAATGATGACGAAGCTAATGATGACGGAAGTATGGACCTGCTGATCACTCCTCTCTTTGATTTGAGCGGAACCGGAGCCAGCGCAGTCGAATTGAAGTTCGATTCATACTATACCGGACAGTATAGCTACGTTGCCACAGTGGAGATATCTGCGAATGGCGGTGCCTGGCAAAGCCTCTACACTGTACCAGCCGTAGCAGCTTGGACAGGCTACTCTGTTCCTCTAACTCCCTATCTGGCAGCTCCGTTCCAATTGCGTTTCCATGCGGATGATTCCGGAGAATGGTCTTCAGGTTGGGCAATTGATAATGTAATGGTGAAAGAGATTTCGGATTATGACGCAGTGGCTGTTTCCATCGATATGCCGCAAGTGGTCGATGCTGTGGCTATGACGCCGAAAGCGACCGTGATCAATGATGGCACACAAACTATCACTTTCAATGTCGAAATGATCATTGGAAACGAGCCCGCCCGTACAAGCCAGGTAATGAACCTTGCTCCTGGGATCCCTTATCAGGTTTCCTTTAGCAGCTTCACTCCCGTGGTAGGTACTGTCTATGATATCACCGTGACCACCCTGCTCACTGGCGACCAAGTGCCGGCTAATGACGTCCTGGAAAGCTTTACGATAGCTCTTCCGCTGAATGTCCAAGCCTATGCCGATAATGCCTGGGACCCTGTTGCACAAGTAGCTCCTGGTCCCTGCACCTTTAATCTGGCAACTCCCGGAACCCTCACCGACCTGCCCGCCGCCAATCCTTTCGGCGAAGACTTCCTCTCTGGGGCCGATTGGATGAATGGCGAATGGCATGGAACTCAGTACAGCGAGACTGGAAGCCCTTACTGGAATATAGATACTGTCACAGGTGCTGGAACCTTACTGGGCACAGGCACTTTAAATATGAGCGGTGTTGCCTATGATGCAAATAACGACATCATCTATGCCACTGATGGCACAAACCTCTACACCCTGAGCGCTATTGGCGTTCCTACGCTAATCGGCGGCATGACCTGGGGCGGAGATCCCTTCGACGGATTGTTCATTGGCCTGGCCTATGATAACCTCGCCCCTGGCATCCTCTACGGATTGGATATCGTATATAACGCTGTATTCACCATCGATCCAGCTACTCTGGCCGTCACACCCCTTGGCTATACGGTAGGTTATGACCTTAGCTATGCTCAGGACATGGCGTTTGACCAAAACTCAGGACTGCTTTACTTGTCGGCTTACGCCGGTAGTGGCATGTTACTCTGGGTCAATACCATTGCTCCGGACGATTATGGTTTCTTGGGAGACTGCTACTACGTAGGAGCTTTCCAAAACGGATCCGAAGTTGATGGCTTCGTTATTCCTTACAGCGATGAACTGCCGATTCCCGAACTCAGCATCGCTGCTAACGGAAACCTGTCCTGGAATGATGTCGGAGCTCCTCAATACAAGATCTACAGCTCCGCTGATCCTTACACAGGCTTCGCCTATCAGGCTACCGTAACTGGCGTCACAACCTGGACTGATCCTAACTTCTCAGAAGCGAAGAAGTTCTACTATGTGACTGCCTATGATGGTGCCAAGAGACTTGGAAGCAGCCGGATCACCCTGAATGGCGCACAGAATCTCAAGAAAACTGAACGTGTAGAACGTGAATCGAGGAGAAATGTGACTACTCCGGTCAATTCCGGAAAGTACACTCCTGTAAGAAAGTAACAATGTAAGATAGTGTGGGAACTATCCCGCGCCCAATAATCAAACCCCCGCAACACCGCGGGGGTTTTTTCGTGAGGAGAAAAATGAATCACGTTGGCGCACTTGTAGGATTGGATGCGCGCTACTGGATTGGATGCGTCTCGCGTCCAACAAGGCCGCAGGCCTTGGAAAACTGAGGAACAAGCCCTGAAAAAGGGGAGTAAGCCTTACAAAAGAGAGCAGGTTCCCTGCTCTGCAGGCGAGACG
>JAJBAW010000025.1 GCA_020532545.1 Candidatus Cloacimonadota bacterium
CATCGTATATCCTTCACTATCGTCATGTGTGCCATAATGATAGGGAGATTATATCTGTCAAGTACTTTCTTTACCAATTATATAGATATACTTCTTGTCCAGTTCTTGAGTTTTTGCCACAGAGTCACATTCTACATCCTAAATTCTACATTCCCCTGCTAATTCTCCATTCTCCATTTTCAATTCTCAATTTCCCTGCAGCCCATTCCCTTAATCTGGCTGATTCCGCCTGCGAGTGGCACGATCTGGATCTGATTCGGGACCCTGTCCTTGATGGCGCCAACATGTGAGATCAAGCCGATCAGCTTGCCCTCACTATTCATGGCGGCCAGATTTTCCAGGGCGATTTCCAGACTATCCTCATCCAGAGACCCAAAACCTTCATCCAAAAACAGGGAATCTATACTCACATTCTTGCTGGACATCTTCGAGAGCCCCAAAGCCAGCGCCAGACTCACCAGAAAACTCTCACCACCGGAAAGGTTTTTCACAGTACGGATCTCGCCGCCCTGATAGTCGTCGATAATGAACAGATCGAGGGGCGAATCTTCGCTATTGATCAGGAGGTAGCGGTCGGAGAGGTTTTGGAGCTGGGCATTGGCACGGGCGATCAAGAGTTCAAAGGTAATGCCCTGGGCGAAGGTGCGATACTTTTTCCCATCGGCAGAGCCGATCAGGTCGGACAGCTTTTCCCAGCGCTCCAGTATTATGCGATGCGCAGCGATCTTATCGATCTGCTCTTTATGCGTCTTCTGTTGCTTTTCGTTGTCGCTCAGCCTGGTTTCCAGGATGCCTTGCTCTTTGTTTGTCTCATCTATCATGGCCTGGCAGACATTGGCCTGACTCTGCAGTTCGGGCAGTGGAAGCTCTGTCAGCGTCTTCTCTTGTTCCAGTTGAAGCTGCGTTGTTTTATCTGAAAGGTTGGCCAGCAGAGCTTTTCTTTGGGAATTGAGCGCTTCCTCCCTGTCTTGCAGTTTGTTTAATCTTTCCGGACTCAAAAGACTCCCTTGGAAGTCTTCTATTCCCGAAAAGCCATTCTCCTGCAGGATCTTATTGAACTCTGCCTCGGCTTTTTGCAGCCTCTGTCCCAGCTCTGTAACTTGCCCGGATACCTTCTCTTGAGATTCGGTATTTGCAGCCAGGTTCGCTTTATTTTCTCTGCTTTCCAGCTCAGTTTCCTGGACCTCGCCTCTCAGCTTTTCCAGTTTATTCTGCCAGGTGGATTCAGCTTCATCTACCTTGTCATCGCCTAGTAGATCGTGTCTGGCCTTGGTCTTTTCAGCTATTTCCTTGTGCATCTCTGCTAGCTGGGAGCTTTTCAGTTCAATCTCTTGCTGATAGCTGAGGAGGAGTTGTTCATTACCTTGCTTGCCAAGCTGCAGGCTTTGAATTTCCGCTCCCAGCCGGCCCAGTTCTTCATTATTTTGAACCCAGGCCTCTTTTCTGGCTGCTAAAGTATGGGCGATCTTCTCAAGATTGACCCTGGCATCCAGCTCCAGACCAAAAGGCTTCAGATCTTCTGCCAGAGTATGTTGGAGCGTAAAACTTTTATCATTGAGGTCATTGAATTCTCTGAAGTAGCGCTCTGCTTCTGCTGTGATCTTTTGCAGCTCCAGCGCGCTTTCCAGATGTTCATCCTTAGCTCTGGCCAGAGTAGCCTGAAGTTTAGTTTTCTCTTCTTTCTGCGTTTCCAATTTATGCAGAAGCTGCTCGGCATTATCTATCAGTTTTCCCTTTGTTTCCAGGGCTCTGGCGTTCTGGTCCTGAAATAGATCCAGGATTTTGCTCGAAAGCTCTATTATGCTTAGCTTGCTGCGTTTTTGGGCCAGATCTTGGGCTGTGGCTGCTGTGTCTATTTCTGCGAGGGACTTTCGATTCAGGCCTAACCTGGTTGTCGTCTCGGTCTGCAGTTTATCAAGTTTCGTGATAGCGGCCTGGATCTCCTGCTGCTCTTGCTGGGCGCGTTTGAAAGCCTCATCCCGCAAATCCAGATTCGGGATCTGTCCCGCAGCAAAAGGATGTTCTGTCGCTCCGCAAAGGGGGCAAGGGCTGTTCTCCTGCAATCTTTTGCGCTCTTCTCCCAAGTCTATGATCAGCCTGGCTTGCTGCAGGCTTTCCGTTTCAGCTTCTAAGTTCTTTTCTGCCCTGTCCAGTTCTTTGTGCAAAGCCTGGAGCTTGGCCGCAAGCCCTTCCACAGCTTCACTATCCACAGCGATCGCCGCTTCTAGCCGAATAGATTTGTCCTGCTGCTTTTCGTAATTCTCAAAGCTGGAGCGCAAAGACTCCAGATCGGCCGACTTTCGGCTTTCCTCTTGCAAGTTCTTTCTGTATTCTGCCAGGGATTTCCCGGCCAAAAGTGTCTTTAAAGACTCAGTAGATTCATCAATATGCTTTTCCAGCTCTGCCAGGTTCAGAGTCAGATTAGTGATCTGCGCCTTTATCTTGTCCAATTCGCTCTGTTTGGGGGCCGGATCTGCCTTTTTGCGTTTCTCCTGGAAGCCCTGGATTTCCTTTTGAAGCCCAATTAGTTGAACGAGCTGATTGTCCAGGGCCTTGAACAATGACGGCAATTCAGCATCAGCAGAGTTTGCTTTCTGATAGGTTTCGGCAGCCTGGAGTACTTTCCCCTTTGCCTCTATTTCTCTTTCTGTTTTATTGATCTCTGTTTGCAGATCCTGGTGCTTTTTGCTTCTCTGCTTTAGGTCAATCTCCAGTTCGGCAAGGCTTTTTTGCAGTTCGCAAATCCTGGCATCCAATTGGCGGACGCTGGTAAAGATTTTCTGCTGCTGCGCATTGTCACTATCGGCTGTGCTAAGTAGCAATCTGCGTTGTTTTAAGGCAGCATTGAGGATATCTTCTTGCTGAGCCAGCTTGAGGCCTTTTTCTTTGAGCGTTGTCAGCTCTCCACTCGTTTCCTTGAGGCGCTGCCCCAAATTCTGGATTTCCTGAAAATCGGTCTTCAGGGGAAGAGCCCGACGCATCTTCTGCAAGTCGTTCAGCTCTGGCTCAAACTCTGTAATATCCTTATTTACAGATTGCAAAGCGTTTAGATGAGCCGCGATTTCGCTTTGCAGACGGCTGATGTTTTCAGCCCATTTCAACATAGCCGATATTTCCTGATGATCGCCCTTGAGTTTTGTTGCATCCTGCCGGCTTTGCTCCAGCGTTTCAAGCAGATCCTGGCGCTCTTCTGCACTCAGTAGAGTGATGGCGTCCAGGCTGGCAGAAAGCTGATTGTGCTCAGCTTGTAGCAGGCTTTTGCGGCCATAGACTTCTTTGGAAATCTCGCTGTAAATATCGGTGCCGGTGATCTCTTCCAGGATCGAGGAGCGCTCGCCTATCTCTGCCTTCAGAAAGGCGTCAAAGCCTCCTTGCGCCAGGAGCATGGACCTTGTGAAGCGGGTGAAATCCATGCCGGTGACTTCTTCGACCTTGGCCTTCACCTGCGCAATTTTTTCTTCCAGGATTTTGCCGGTAAGCGCACAGGATATCTCATGTTTGGGCTGTTGCAATTCACCATCCGCTTTGTCCCGGGCGCGTCTTTGGCTCCAGCGACAGCGATAGGATCCCCTTATGGTTTCAAACTGCAGTTCGGCAAAGCAATCTCCGGTGTTGCGAGACATCAGTTCATTGGTGGATTTGCTAATCCTGCTCAGGCGCGGAGTTTCTCCATACAGAGCCAGGCAGATGGCATCCAAAATGGTCGATTTCCCCGCTCCGGTGGGTCCAGTAATGGCAAAGATTCCGCTTTCAGTAAAGGCCTTGTGCTCAAAATCAATCTCCCAGATTCCATAGAGCGAGTTCAGGTTTTTAAAGATCAGTTTTTGAATTCTCATTGTCGCACCTCAGTCGGCATTGGCGTCTTGCTCCGCCATATCTTGAAGGATTTCGTTGTAGCAAGCCTGAAGTTCTATTGCCAGGTCTTCTTCGATCTTGTGCAGTTCCAGACAGCGTCTGAACACCTCTTGCGGATCAAGATCGTCCAGAGTTTCCGTGAGGTTTTCCGGGGACAAGGCCTTCTGAGTTATTCTCTCGTTTCTCAGCCTCAAGAGCTCAATATCTTCATCTGCAATGAGCTCCAGAATATCCTGTTTGAGCTGAGGGCGGATATCTGCGCCATTGTAATTCACATCCAACCAGCACGGTAGGGATTCAAAAGCCAGAGACTGCAGCTCCGCGCTGATCTTGTCCCAATCTCCTTCTATCCGGCAGAGCCGCACTTTTTGGGGAACCTCCACTGCTCTCACCCGGCTTTGCCGGTCCAGAATGTCCACCACCAGAACCAGTTTGGGACTTTCTGCCTCCGTGAAGGAAAGCGGAATCGGCGAACCGGAATAGCGCAAGTTCTCCCGTGCGCCCACACTTTGCTGCCGATGCAGGTGTCCCAGGGCTGTGTAAGCCAGCTCATCAGGGAAAATGCCGCCCGGAATCCGGGCCAGATTGCCAATGTAAAGCTCCCGCACAGCTTCTCCTTCCTTCAGGCTGGCTCCCGCGGCAAAAAGATGCCCCATGGCGATCACCGGCAGGTCTTTCGCCAGCATAAAGGCCTGATCAAAGACCCCCTGATAGTGAATCTTGATGCCCCAGGCCAGCTTGTCCTCTTTGTCCGAGCTCGCTTCTCCGGCTTCCACCAGGCGCAAATCCCTCTCCCGCAGGAATGGAACGGCACAGACCACTGCCAGCGCCGTCCCAGCCTCATCCTTCAGGACAATCACCTCGTCCTTCAAGCTCTCTGTCATAGCTCCCCGCACATGGATATTGAGGTGCTTCAGCAATTCTGCCGGTGCATTCAGCAGGCTGGGCGAATCATGATTCCCGCCAATGATAACTATATGGCGAGAGGTGCTACGGCTCACTTGATGCAAAAAGTCGTAATAGAGCTCTTGCGCCCGATGGCTGGGGACAGGGGAATCAAATACATCCCCGCCCACCAGCACGATATCTACCTGCTCAGTCTGGATCAGTTCCGCCAGCCAGAGTAGGAAACTCTCTTGCTCAGTATAGCGTTTTTTGCCGAACAGGCTGCAGCCCAGATGCCAATCGGAAGTATGTAATATTCTCATTTCAATCGCCTTTGTAAGTTTTGATTATTCTGATCTTAGGGTCAGAATCAGGTTCTTAGGGTCATTGCCATGTTTTATAGGGTCATTTTCAGGTTTTATGGGTTCATTATTAGGTCCATCGCCCAATTTCTTAGGATCAGTTTTAGAACTTTCTACTATTTTTTAGGTCCATTAGTGTCAGTTTTAGGTCTTTTTTAGGTCTATTCGCTGATTTATTATGTCTAATAGGATCAATTTTAGGTCCATGAAATCTTCGAATAGTCTTTTAGTAATCAGGTGCCGCTCTGGGTGTTATTCTTGTATTCTCTGCCTAAATTCCTCGCAAGCAGCCTTAAGTGAAGACGGTGCTTCATCAGGTAGTCCTGATGCTTTGCACATCTTAAGCAGTTTATCTACGGCAGGTTGGCACTCGCTTTCATAGCGAAGTTTAGGGTATATGCTATATTCATCAACTTCTTCGCCTTTCAGATAATTGATCCAGGTCTCAATATTTCTGGTGGGGATAATAATTGCTACTTCATCCGCTGCGCTTCGAACGGAGACTCCCTGTTCTATACATTCATTGTCAAACTGTTGAATTCTTCCCGAGACCCCGGTGGTATCACCATCTACCAAAGCAGCAATAGCATAGCGAACATTCCTTCTGCTATGGTTGCGGATTTCTTCTACATATTTTTCTCGAACCCATTGCTCACCGGATCCTCTGCCGGATGGACTTTTTTGTATCCGTAGTTGGTGTTTTTCCCAGCCCATGCCGTACAAGAACCTTCTGGCAAAACATTCTTGCTGGGTGTCTTCGCAGATGATCACCAAGTTTACCTTTCTTTTACTCATGCTCCCAACCCCGTGCTATTACCTCGGAGAGTTTTAAACTGCCCTCAAATTGGGTAGGAACTGGTTTTACGCGAGTAGGTCCCAATGGTTCTCTGTCTATCAGTCGGCATTTTTCTGCCCCAAAATAGTCAATAAGCTCCGGATGATGGCTGATGATAATAATCTGGGGAATGCTAACTCCACAGGCATCGCCAAGCTCCATCAACCAAGGCTGGATTTCGGCAAGAGCAACGTAATTTTCCGGTTCGTCCAGCATCAGAGTGTGTCCCATATCTTTTAGCCCTACCAAGAGCAAATGTAAAACGATCAATACTCTTTGTCCATCAGAAATGCGATCGAAATCGAAATATTCAGTCTTCTGGGACTTATCCTCGCTTCGGAAGCCCACTTTCAAAGTTCTGCTTTTCCCTGCCGTTTCAAGCTTGAAGGAGTCAAAACCAGGAATAGACTCTTGTAGATATTTGAAGATTTTGGGGATTTTATCCTGATGTTCCTGAGAGATATAGCGATACCAGGAAACAAAATTTCTGCCGTCTGGATTGAGCCAGGATGATTCATTGTCCGAACTTGGCTTCATTGCCTTGGGCTGGAGATTCAGAATAAAAAGCATCTCGAACCACTTTTTAAACCAGGTGATTCTTTTGTTCTCGTAATCATCCGATACAATGGTAAGCGCTGATCTGGTGACATCAGAAGGATAGCCTAATGCGGCTTTGTCATCCAATTGCATTTCCACTTTCCCTTGCATAAACTCGAAAAGCCGTTTTCCATTGTAATGCAATGTTTCGGAATCAATCTGTAACCTTTTGGCTTCTTTGTTGAATTCAACCAACAGCTTGTAAACATAAATACCCTCATTGCCACTAACGGTTAATTCAAAGGTTTGTGTTTTTGAGTCTAACCAGACCGTCATGTCATCCAAGGAAAATATCTCTGAAACCCTATCATTATCTATGATCAATCTTCTGATGCTATATAGAATATCGAATATACTGGTCTTACCGCTTCCGTTTGTGCCAAGCAGCAAAACCAGATTATCAAATTCAATCTCGAAATTTACCAAACAGCGGTAATTGTTGACGTAGAGCTTAGTTAACATTCTATTCTCCTTTCTTTCTCAGCTTTAGAGCTTCAGGATAGCGAGTCGGCTAATCCATCTTTGTCAATGATATCCCAATCTCAGTCTTTCCTGACCTTTAATACATAAATCAGAAGCTCCATATACGTCAAGCAGAAATGTGAAAAAGGGGGCAATCGTCTGAACCATGGGCTGGGATCGGTGGAATCTGTCCCTGGAAGCTGTAGTTTAGGAGACAAACCAGCAAGAAGTCAATAGGGACAGGAATCCTGCACAATGCATCTGCCAGGCTCAGTCAAGCTACCCCCTACTTATATACTGGAGACAGGCTGTGGACAAATTAGCGGTTTTGGGCTAGAAAGTCTGATTTTATCTCATAAGCTGAAAATAAAGGGGGGTAGATAGAGTTGACTCAAGCAATAGTAGGAACGGTCTTGTTCCCAGGCTCAATAAAAATCTCCATAGTCCTGAACGCAGCCATATCAAGGGTTCGGGTCGCCTCAGAAAACAACTCTGAAGCTACTCTGAAGTCAATTGCTTCCGAGTTAATTTGGTAACGTCTCAAATGTTGGTGTAAATTCCAACTCAGCCCCAGCCATAGAGCAGTGTGACATTTCTCCAAGTTTAAACAGTTATTGCAAGGATTTCTCTTTTTGATTTTTGAGGATAGTGTCGATTAATTCTGGTCCTTTTATTGTGCATTTAACGAATTCGCAGAGGGTATCTACATCAATGCTTAGCCCTTTGGCTATAGCACTCAGAGTTCCTCTATATTGGCTTTTTGTATAGTGATTCTGGCTATTCCTTTGACTTCGTTTTTAATCCAGCCATTCAGCTCTTTGCCTTCATGAAAAGTCACCGCTGTCTTCTTCAAGCAAAGTGCGAGGAATATTGCCTTTGATGAACCCCCATTCCCTGAAATTAACGGTAACGTCTCAGAGGTTGGTGTAAATTAGGTGAGCCAGATACAGAAAAAGGTTGAGCCAAATCGATTCATTGCTTTAAATGGTTTTTAACAAAAAGACAAAAAGAAGAACATGACTCAAACAAAGAGAAAGAAAACCAAATAAACAGAGGACAGTTAGCGCGCTTGGGCGCGACGGATTGCAGCCCTGTTCCGCTAGCTCAACAGGTCTGCAATCCGTCGCAAAACGGTAGCTCAATGAAAAAGAGCTTGACTGGAAAAGCAAAGATGAAAAACATTGTAAAAGGTTATATGACCTTAGATAAATTGCAAGAAGCGAGAACTTAAAATGTTCTCAAATAACCGTGAAATTATGAGTTGGAATTTACACCAACATTTGGGACGTCGCTTGATCTCAATGAAATCGGGTGTTATTCCAATAAAATAGATTAGATAAATTAGCAAAAGATGGTAGGTAGATGATTACAGATTATCAGGCAAAATATTACGCTTACGAGCTTGGCAGACAAGGCGGTGCCGGTGTGGATCGTGTGGGCAGAGCACTATTTGATGCTTGTGTAGATTTGAATCCCCACCAGATCGAAGCGTCTCTGTTTAGCTTGAGATCTCCCATCTCCAAAGGTGTTTTGCTGGCTGATGAAGTGGGCTTGGGCAAGACTATCGAAGCGGGACTAACTATCTGCCAGTATTGGGCTGAAAAGAAACGCAGGATTTTGGTGATCAGCCCGGCTTCGCTGCGCAAGCAATGGGCTTTGGAGCTGGAAGAGAAGTTCAATCTACCGGTGATCGTGCTGGATGCCAAGACCTCCAAGGACCTCTTGAAAAAGGGGCACGACAATCCCTTTGACACAAAGCATATCTGTATCGTTTCCATGCACTATGCCGGACGCATGGCAGAATCCATCAAGCTACTCCCCTGGAACCTGGTGGTGATAGACGAAGCTCATAAACTGCGCAATGCATACCGGCAAAGCAACAAAATAGGGCAACGCATCCGTTGGGCCACGGATGGAGGCAAAAAGATACTCTTAACCGCCACCCCTCTGCAGAATTCGCTGGTTGAATTATACGGCATTTCCACCCTCATAGACGAAAATATCTTTGGAGATTTACCCTCCTTTAGAACCCAGTACATGAATGCCACCGGAGATCTGGAAGATTTACGCTCCAGATTGCAAAGCTTTTGCTGGCGGACCTTGCGTAGCCAGGTGCTGGAATATGTAAAATTCACTGAACGCAGGCTGATCACCAGGCCTTTTACCCCCACGCAGCAAGAGCATGACCTGTATGTGGGAGTCTCGGAATTCCTGATGCGTGATGGTAACTATGCCTTGCCCCAGGGCCAAAAGCATCTGCTGATCTTACTGGTACGCAAGGTACTGGCTTCTTCACCTCAGGCGGTGGCTGGCACCCTGGAAGTCATCAAAGACCGCCTTGTGCGCTTAAGGCAGGATTACAAAAATCAACAATCCTCTGTGGAACAGCTCATTATTGATGATTTCATCGATGACGACATGCTGGATGAACTTCTGGAAGACCAGGAAGATCTGGAAACTGAAACCGCTGAAGAGACAGAAAGCACCGATAGCAAAACCAATGAGATCGATATACAAAAGCTGGAAAGCGAGATCAAAGAGCTCAATGGTTTTATAGAAACTGCCCGGAACTTCGGTGCAGATTCAAAATCCAAAGCTCTGCTCACTGCCCTGGAGATTGGCTTTCAGCAGATGAAAAAAATGGGTGCCGCCCAGAAAGCGGTGATCTTTACAGAATCCAGGAGAACCCAGGCCTGGCTGAAGGAATTTCTGGAAGCGAATGGGCATCAGGATAAAGTACAGACCTTTAATGGCTCCAATAAAGATGATGCCAGCGGGCAGATTTATGAAGACTGGCTGAAAAAAAACAAAGATACAGGCAGATCCTCCGGTTCCCGGCAGGTAGATTTGCGCACCGCTATTATCGACCATTTCAGAGATTCCGCCAGCATCCTCATTGCCACGGAAGCCGGAGCTGAAGGGCTCAACCTGCAATTTGCCTCTCTGGTGATCAATTACGATCTTCCCTGGAATCCCCAACGCATAGAGCAAAGAATAGGACGCTGCCACCGTTATGGGCAAAAGTACGATGTGGTAGTAATCAACTTTCTGAATGAACGCAATGAAGCCGACCGGCGAGTTTACGAGATTCTGAGCAATAAATTCCACCTCTTTACGGGTGTTTTTGGCGCTTCTGACGATGTTCTGGGCTCTCTGGAATCGGGAGTGGATTTTGAACGCAAGGTTCTGGAAATCTACCAGCAATGCCGCACCCATGATGAGATTGCCCTGGCCTTCAAAAAACTTCAGGCCGAGCTGGATGCTTCGATTCAGACCCGGCTGAAAGAAACTCGCCAAAAGTTGCTGGAGCATTATGATGAGGATGTGCATGAGCGCCTCAAAATCAATCATAAAGATGCGATGCAGACCCTGGATAGGATTGCCAGGCTGTTCTGGCAGCTCACCAAGCACATCTTGAAAGATAATGCCGCTTTTTATGAGCATAATCATAGCTTCAAACTCAATAAATCCCCCATCAGAGGCAGCAAAGCTGGCAACTACCGCCTCATCTCCAAAGATGGCGAAAACTACGGCAAAGACTTTCTTTACCGCATGAGCCACCCCTTGGGCGAATATGTGCTGGAGCAGGGTAAGAAGAAAGCCTGCCCCTCTGCTGAAGTGATCTTTGACATCACGCATCATCCCACCAGAATCAGCCTCATCGAACAGCTCAAGGGCAAGCAGGGCTGGTTGAAACTTGATTTACTGACCGTTAATTCCCTGGATATAGAAGAATATCTGCTTTTTACGGCTATTGATGAGGATGGCAAGAATCTGGATCAGGAAACCTGCGAAAAGCTGATGCTATGCGAGGGCAGCCTATCCAGCGCCAGCTATGACAGCTCCGGCATAGAATCCCGTTTGCAAGCTGATGCAGAACGTCATGCGCAAGCCACGCTGAGCAAAAATCTGGAAGAAAATAATAAACACTTTATCGAAGCCCGCGACCAATTGGAAAAATGGGCTGAGGATATGATCAAGTCCGTAGAACAAGAGCTGGATAATATCAAAAGACAGATTCAAGAGAAGCAACGCTCATGCAGGCAAAGTACCACTATGCAAGAACAAAAAGACTTGCAGGAAGAGATTGTCAAACTGGAAAAAAAGAAACGGAAAATGCGGGAAAAGATCTTCGATACCGAAGATCAAATCGCTGAGAAACGTGATAAGCTGATAGATGCACTATCGCACCGTCTAAAACAAAAAACTAAGGTAAACACTTTATTTACAATACACTGGAAAGTAGTATAATGTCCCGCACAGGAAAAAGGAGTTTCGATGCCCAGCACCGAGCAATTACGCAATAAACTGCTAAATAAACTAAAAGAGCTCTTTCAGCTCAATCAACCCGATCTGGATTTCGGCTTTTACCGCATCATGCACGCCAAAGCAGATCAAGTCCTCAGTTTCATAGAAAATGACCTTTTAGTGGTGATCCAGGATGCCTTTGGTACGGTGGATGAAGAGAAAAGGCAGCAGCTAAAACAAGAGCTTGATACGGCTATCCAGACTGCTATAGACTTTGGTGCCCCTGATCCCGAAACTACGCCCAAAGTGATAGAAGCTCGTGCGAAATACGAGGCTATCAAAGATAGTGCCAGCTCCGAAGCGGAAATCTATGACCATCTCTATCGCTTCTTTGAACGCTACTGGGATGATGGAGACTTTATCTCCAGACGCTATTATACCAGAGAAACCCCTGGTAAGGCGGCACCATTTGCCATTCCCTACAACGGTGAGGAAGTGAAGCTGCATTGGGCAAATGCAGACCAGTATTACATTAAGACCACCGAGTACTTTAGCAATTTTACGGTGAATCTTAGTGATGCCATCAAAGGCTTGAGAGAGCTTAAAAAGCAAGGCGAAGTACAAGAGATAGACTTGGATGAAAATAGTATCCCGGAAGGCCTGAAGCTGCATTTCCAGATAGTGGATGCCACCGAAGGCGATCATGCCAATGTAAAAGCCAGCGAGGCCAGCAAACGCTACTTTATCCTCCACGAAGCCAAACCTCTTGAACTGAATGATCAAAATGAGCTGATTATAAACTTTGAATACAGGCCGGACTCTGCCAAGACCAAACAAGAAATCCGCAATAAAGAAACTGTGACGCTGATCATGGATGCGCTAAAAGACCTGGGAGATGAACCACAAAATGAAGCTCCCTCTGCTTCTGTATTTAAGGATTATCTGAAGGCGCTTTCCACCCTGATCCCCACCGAAAAAGAAAAGGATAGAACCCTGCTGGCGAGGTATCTCAATCAATACACAGCTCGCAACACCATGGACTATTTTATCCACAAAGACCTGGGTGCCTTCTTGAAAAGGGAGCTGGATTTCTACATCAAAAACGAAGTAATGCATCTGGATGATATCGAGAATGCCGATGCTCCCAAGGTGGAAGATTATCTGGCCAAGATCAAAGTGCTACGCAAGATTGCCGGTAAACTGATAGAGTTTATGGCACAACTTGAGGACTTTCAAAAGAAGCTCTGGCTAAAAAAGAAGTTTGTGGTGGAGACAAATTATTGCATCACTCTGGACCGGGTTCCAGAAGAGCTCTATACTCTGATTATCGCCAACGAAGATCAGCACGATGAATGGGTGAATCTCTTTGCCATAGATGAAATAGAAGGCGATGCCGTGACTCCTGCCTACACTGTGCCACTTCGCACCGAATTCCTCAAAGCCAATGATAAACTCGTGCTGGATACCCGTTTCTTTGATGCTGCTTTCAAGGCTAAACTGCTCAGCTCGATTCAGGATTTTGATGAACAATGCGATGGTCTGCTCATTCATAGTGAGAACTTTCAAGCCTTAAATCTGTTGCAAGAGAAGTACAGGGAGCAAGTTAAGTGTATTTATATTGATCCACCGTATAATGCAAAATCATCAGAAATATTGTATAAAAACACATTTAAAGACTCATCTTGGCTATGCCTTATTGATAATCGCTTGACTTCGGCTAAGAGTTTATTTAAAGATTCGGGTGTTCAGATTGTAGCGATAGATGAAGTTGAACAAGAGGTTCTTGGGCGTTTGCTATCCGAACATTACCCTGAACATGAAAAAAGCTGCATTACATTGGTTCATAATCCATCTGGCCAACAAGGGGATAATTTTACATTTACGCATGAGTTTGCATACTTCTTATATCCGAAACCAGGAAGATATATATCTGAGCACGTAAGGGATGAAGAAAGTGATTGGGATATTCGGAATTTAAGGGATGTGACTGGTGATGAATCATATAGAACATCTGGAGCTAATTGTTTCTATGCTATAAAGATCAAGGGTGACGTGATAATTGGGTTTGGAGATGTGTGTCCTAATGAATTCCACCCTAAAGTGAATGAAACTCTTCCTGATGGCACAATTGAGGTATATCCTATTGACCCACAAGGAGTAGAAAGAAAGTGGAGATTCTCCAGACACACTATTGAGTCAATTCAAAACGAACTAATTGTGCATTACTTGAAGCAGAGAGACACATATGACATTAAGAGAATAAAGAAGACATTCAATTATAAGTCATGTTGGACAGACTCTAAGTACTCAGGGAACAATCATGGCACACAATTATTGAATCAGATTTTACCTGGTAATCCATTCACATATCCCAAGTCTATATTTACGAGTATTGATTGTATTCATGCCGGTACAAACCTAGAAAAAAATCCAACAATTTTAGATTACTTTGCTGGTTCAGGTACGACCGGTCACGCTGTAATCAATCTCAATCGTGAGGATGATGGCCAGCGTAAGTACATCTTGGTAGAAATGGGCGATTATTTTGACACCGTACTCAAGCCCCGCATCAGCAAGGTTATCTACAGCGCAGACTGGAAAGACGGTAAGCCTAAAAACCGTGATACCGGCATCAGTCACTGCTATAAGTATCTGCGTTTGGAAAGTTATGAAGATACGCTCAATAATCTGGTGCTCCAAAGCGATCCCATCCGTGACGGGGCTATGGAGGCAAGCGATTCCCTCAAAGAAGATTATCTGCTGCACTATATGCTGGATGTGGAGAGCCGGGGCAGCCAAAGCTTGCTCAATATCGATGCTTTCCAAGACCCTATGTCCTATCTCCTCAAGGTAAAAAAGCCCGGCAGTGATGAATACATAGAAAAAGCCGTGGACTTGATCGAGACCTTCAATTACCTCATCGGCCTCAGGCTGGTTCATCTTGCCGAGCCGCAGACCTTTGATGCTTCTTTCAGGCGTGTGGCAGATCCGGATTTACCCCAAGATCAGGATACCAGGCTGATGCTGGCTGAAGATTTGAAACAATCCACAGATGGCAAATGGTGGATCCGCAAGCTGGAGGGTTGGGTGCCCAAGAATCCCTATAGCCCCAATGATGGGTTGAAAGAGAAAGTGTTGATCGTCTGGCGCAAGCTGACCGGCAATCTGGAGGAAGATAACCTCATCCTGGATACCTGGTTCCAGAAGAACCGCATCAGCACTCTGGACTGGGAATTTGATACCATCTATGTGAATGGCAGCAACAACCTGCCCAATCTGCAAAGGGAAGGCGATAGCTGGAAAGTGCGTTTGATCGAAGAAGAATTTATGAAACGGATGTGGGAGCAGTGAAATCAAGGCTTTCACTTGACGATAAGTTGTGCTTGATTAAGTATGATATCATAATAATGATACGACCTAACTCCATGCAATCGTTTAAGTTAGATGATGGTATGGCAATTCTTGGGGAAATTCTTTTCACTAAGGATGAAAATACAATACTCACAAAAATGTTTTTACTTTAGGGGAGGAAAGATGGACAAAGAACAAAGACATAAGCTAAAAGAAATTGAGATAAAAGGGTTTAAATCTATTGGTAAGAAACAGAATATCTACTTTGGCGATATCAATGTGTTGATTGGTGCAAATGGAGTAGGTAAAAGTAATCTAGTTTCCTTTTTTCAACTTCTAAACCGTTTATCTGAAGAGCAGTTACAGGCTTTTATAGGTAAGCAAGGCTATGCAGATTCTATCTTGCATTATGGAACCAAAACTACGGATAGGTTTTCTGCCAGACTTAGCTTTGTGAATGAAGTAAATAGTATTCTTAATTACGAGTTTGCTTTAGTCCATTCTTATGCTGGCCAAATGATGTTCGCCTATGAGAATATTGATAATAATGCCTTCATAATGGGTACGCAAAAAAGAGCAAAACTGATAACAATGGGCTCTGGGCATGCAGAAAGTAAGCTGTTACACGAAAAGTCATCAAGCAAAGCAACTGATATTTTAGCATTGCTAAGACAGATAAAAGTGTTTCAGTTTCACGACACTTCAGATCGATCGCTCATTAGGCAGCCCGGAATGATGCAGGACAATAGGTACCTCCATTCTGATGGCAGTAATTTGTCATCCTATCTGTATCAGATGAAAAAAAGTAAAACTGGAGCAGATTATTACAAGCGTATTATAAGTAGAATATGCGAAATCATGCCCCAATTTAAGGATTTTGCCCTGGAACCACTTATGGATAATCCCGCAATGATAAGGCTTGATTGGAAACATAAGAGAAAAGAGCATATTTTCGGTGTAAATCAAATATCTGATGGTTCCTTGCGTTTCATGGCATTAGCGACCCTACTTTTGCAACCACCGGATTCCTTACCCAATGTGATAGTGATTGACGAACCGGAGCTTGGACTGCACCCGGAAGCTCTGATTGATTTGGTAGGTATGATCAAAATAGCAGCACAAAATTGCCAGATTATTCTATCTACCCAGTCCTCTTTCTTGTTAGATTTCTTTAATGTTAACGATATCATTGTGGTTGAAGCGAAGGACGATACAACAATATTCAATCGACTGGAGCAAAATAAACTAACTGAATGGGTCAAGGACTATACTATGTCCGAGTTATGGGAAAAGAACCTTATCGGAGGCCGCCCATGATTTATCTGAATGTTCTTGTTGAAGGTTATGCAGAGAAAGGATTTATAGAAAGTATTGTAGCAGACCATTTAGGTAGATTTTGCGTATCAGCTGTAGCTGCCTGCTTTCAAACGAAGTTCGACTCGGATTTGGGAAAAAAATACAAAGGGGGAGTGGTAAGCTACTCGCAAGTAAGACGTGATTTGAGCACCTGGATGAAGCAAGACCGCAGGGATGATTGTAGATTCACCACAATGATTGATGTGTATGGGATAGGCGATGATTTCCCGGGATTCAGGGAAGCCATGAAACAAAGAGACCCTTACGAGAAAGTTAGGACTCTTGAGACTGCCCTATGTGAAGAAATCCAAGATAGGCGTTTCATCCCATATTTTCAATTGCACGAGTTCGAGGCTTTGATCTTTGCTGATCCAGCCAAGCTGGAAATGGAATACCTGGAATATGGAAAAGAGATTACGAGTTTGGTTACTCTTAGCGCTGATACTCCTCCGGAGCGGATTAATGATAATCCCAGTACATCTCCTTCTCACAGAATCAAGAAGCTTATTCCGCCTTATGATAAGTACTATGCAGGAAGTAGAATCACAGAATTAATTGGCTTAGAAACAATCAGGCAAAGATGCCCTCATTTTAATGAATGGCTTACAAAACTTGAAGGGTTAAATAGCTAATGGCACGTCAACCAAAAGAGAAAAACCACAAATTCACCAATAAACTGATCTTGAATCAGTGGTTAATGAGCCAATTTGGGATTGATCCCCTGCTGGAATATGAAGACAAGAGCCGTCCCTTCCACAAGCTGGCAGCACCCATCAAAGATGCCCGGCTGGAGGGTTTTGATAACGATGGCTTACACAAGTTCTATCATGCTTTGGTGGAGAGTGAGCTGTTTTACAACGAGTTCCACCCTATCAGCAAAGAACAGCTCCTGATCTATGAAGAGAACATAGTTTCTCATACCAGGACTATCAATACGATGCGTAGCCGTCCCATTGTCTGGAAGTATTTTCAATGGCTCACACTGCTCTTTGTGGAAATCTATCTGGATCGCTATTTTACGGATAAAGAGAAGCTCTTGGAGGATTTGAATGCCTATGTTGATCGCTTTAATGCAAAATGGACTGGCTTTCAGAATGTCGAGCTCTATTTCTTGGATGACTTGAACAAGCTCTGTCTGCAAAATGCTACCGGTAGCGGAAAGACGCTGCTGATGCATGTGAATCTCTTGCAGTTCCGCAGCTATGCCAAGAAGTCTCGTGAGGGTAGTGAGATTTCCAGAGTAATCCTACTCAGCCCCAATGAACGGCTTAGCGAACAGCATTTGGAAGAGCTAAAGCTAAGCGGGTTTGGCTTTGCCCAGAGACTGAACACGAAGCAAAGCGGCAGCCTGGACATGATTGACGTGATTGAAATCACCAAATTGGGCGATACTGAAGGGCCCAATACTATTGC
This sequence comes from Candidatus Cloacimonadota bacterium, assembly GCA_020532545.1. Lineage (GTDB taxonomy): Bacteria > Cloacimonadota > Cloacimonadia > Cloacimonadales > Cloacimonadaceae > UBA5456. The sequence continues at coordinate 17,365 of JAJBAW010000025.1, forward strand.
CACCCGCAGTCTGGGAGATCAAAACCTGCTGTTGGTGGATGAGGGGCATCGGGGGATGAGCGGAAAAGAAGAAGGCGTGTGGTTCACCAGACGTTCAGAACTCTGCGCCAAAGGCTTTACTTTCGAGTATTCTGCCACCTTTGCCCAAGCTGTGGCTGCTGCGGGTAATAAGACCTTTGAGGATAGCTATGCCAAGACCATCATCTTCGACTATTCTTATCGCTGGTTTTATGAGGACGGCTTTGGTAAAGACTACCAGATTTTGAACCTTCCCAAGACCTATAGCCAGGTGCAGGATGTGTATCTGACAGCTTGTCTGCTGAAGTACTATCAACAGCTTAAGGTATATGAGGACAAGAAGCTGGAGCTGGTTCCCTTCAATCTGGAAAAGCCGCTCTGGGTATTTGTCGGAAGCACTGTTACCAAAGCGAAGGGTGGAACAAATGACGAAAAGATAGTGGCTGCTGATGTTGCCCAGATAATTGTCTTTATAGCCAAGTTTCTTTGCAATTCTGCGGTGTTCCAAAGCAGTATTCAGCGGATTCTCTATGATAATGGCAATAGTACCGGCTTGCTTGATAAGGACGGAAACGACATCTTTGCTCATTCCTTCAATTACCTCCTCAAGATTATCAATCCCCAGGATGGTATTGAAGCACTTTATCGTGATATCTTAGCGCAGCTCTTCAATAATCCCGCCAATGGACAACTGAGAATGGATAGAATTAAGGGCGATTCCGGAGAAGTGGCATTGTATCTTGGTAATAGTGATACACCCTTTGGTTTGATAAATGTAGGTGATGCCAAGGGACTGTGCGATCATGTGGATGAGTATGCTAAACAAAATGATATCCAGCTTAGTGTAGGTGATAGCGATTTCAGCGAAGCGATGTTTGCTTCCGTGAAGGATTCTTCCTCACCCATCAATCTTCTCATCGGCTCCAAGAAGTTTGTAGAAGGTTGGGATTGCTGGCGGGTGAGTACGATGGGACTTATGCATGTGGGCAAGAGCGAAGGAACGCAAATTATCCAGCTATTTGGGCGCGGTGTACGCCTCAAAGGTTATGAGTGGAGCTTGAAGCGCAGCGGCCATTCTTATGCTACCACCAAGCCCAATTTCATCGAAGATATCGAAACCCTCAATGTCTTTGGCATCGAATCGGACTTCATGGAAAAATTCAGACAATATCTAAAAGATGAAGGTTTGCCAGGCAATGAGAAACGCTTGGTTATCACCATTCCCATGAACGTCACTGCCGATTTTGGCAAGAGGCTCAAGATTCTAAGACCGAAAAAGAAGAAAGACGGCTCGGAATACGATTTCAAGAAAGATGGCCCCGTACCAACTTTGGGCATTGTCCCGCCGTATCTGCAGAAGAATCAAGTGGTTTCGGATTGGTATCCTCGCATCCAGACTATCAAGTCTGCTGGCGCAGTTCAAGGTGGCAACAAGGATGAAGTTAAGCTGAGAAGAAAGCAGATCAACTTGCTGGATATGGATCGCTTGTACTTCGAACTGGAAAGATTTAAGCGAGAACAGAGGATGTACAACCTCAATCTCACTAAGCAGGGGATGCTGAGCCTACTTAGCGATTCATCCTGGTATAGGCTGTATCTGCCACAAACAAGGCTGAGCCCCCAAAACTATGATGAAGTGCTGATCCTGCAACAGATCGCTACCGAGCTGCTCAGGCGGTTCTGCGAGAAATACTACAATTTCTGTAAGGATTCCTTTATAAAGCCAAGAATGGAGCTTAGAGATCTCACCCGTGAGGATGATAATCTGCCCTCAGATGATGTCTATCGGTTGATTGTAGATGGCGATGATGCAACCGTGATTGCACAGATTGAAAAGCTGAAACAAGAGATTATGAACAATAAAGATGAACTCCTATCTGTCGGTGACCTCAAGGCTTGTAACTTTGGCAAACATCTCTTTCAGCCCCTGTTCCATGTGCGCAATGGCGGCAATATCACAATCCTGCCTGTGGCGTTTAACGAAAGTGAGTATCAGTTTATCACCGATTTGAAAACTTGGTGCGACAAGAACACGAAAGTTATGAAAGATAAGGGGCTGGAGCTATATCTCTTGCGTAACCTCAGCATGGGTAAGGGTGTGGGCTTCTTTGAGGCTGGGAACTTCCATCCCGATTTCATCCTTTGGATACTATCAGATGATAAACAGTATGTTCATTTTATCGAACCTCATGGCCTTATGCATGAAGGGATAAACAGCGAGAAAATCCAGTTTCACAAACGCATCAAGGAGATAGAGACAAGACTGGGTGATCCCAATGTTATCCTTAGTAGCTGGATATTGTCCTGGACTCCAAAAAGCGAGCTAAAGGTCAGAGGTTATGATCCAGATGAGTATCTGAAGAATAATGTGGTGTTTATGGAACTGCCTGAATACATAAACCAACTGTTCCAGAACAAAAAACCATGATGACCATGATTGGAAACACTAACACAAAAATTACTCATATAGTTGGAGGGTAATAATGCCTGATCAAGATGATTTGAAAGTAATCTACAAGGATTATTTAGAAGAATTACATTCACTTGAAGACCTATTGATTCAAGGAAGTTGCGTTTTCTTAATAGGAGCTGGTTGTAGTAAAATTGCAGGATTGCCATTAATGGCAGAACTTTCCGAAAAGGTTCGTGAAAACGCGGATCTTAGTGCTAGGTCAAAACAAATCCTCCAATGCATATCCGAACAGTTTACTGAAGCAACATCACCCAATATCGAAGATTACTTGAGCGAAATTGTTGACCACTTATCAATCATAGATCGGCGGTGTAATAGAGGAGTGAATGAACCAAGTTTGTCTATTGGAGATATTTCGGTATCCAGTACTGAGTTAAGAACTGCATTAGAAGAAATTAAACGGGGAATAGCAGACTCGATACAAAACTCTGAAAATGAAATTGATATCAGTTTCCACAGAATGTTTGTTAGAGCAATCCATAGACCATCGAGACCAGGTAAACAAGTCAAAAAAGGGAAAATCGCATATATAAACCTAAATTATGATACCCTACTCGAAGATGCGTTAGCCCTCGAAAAAATACCATTTTATGATGGGATTGACGGTGGGGCTTCTGGTTGGTGGAACAATGAGAAGTTTTATAGTAATGATATAGGAACAAAAGTGTTGAAGCTACACGGTTCAATTGACTGGACACAGTTAGATGATGATCCCTTGCCCCGACGCATAGCAACAGGGAAGTTACATAATATAACAAATAAAAACATTATGATATGGCCAGCATCTACAAAGTTCAGAGAAACTCAATTAGATCCTTTTGCTCAGCTTCTAACTCTAGCCAGGCAAGCTCTAAAATCGGAAGATCAATCTGAAAAAGTACTCGTTATTTTGGGTTATAGTTACTCTGATGCACACATAAATTCAGAAATTGATAGAGCATTAAGAAACTCCGAAGGTAGCTTAACTATTATCGCTTTTTCATCATCTGATGAGCCATGTGGAAATCTTAAAACTTGGTTTGAAGATACTTCTATAAAAAACCAAATTCGTATTTATACAAACAAAGGGTTATACCACGGGGATGTTGTGAAGACTTCCACGGTGGATCTGCTATGGTGGAAGTTTGAGAATATAGTCAGACTTATTAGGGGTGAGTTATGATATCAGATAAACGAATTCCTTATGAGCCAGTCGAAAACTTATCCATTGGTCACATCATTGAGGTTGATGGAACGCATATAGTCGCAGAACTTCATCCTGCCTTATCTGAATTGTCAAGAGTCTATGCAGGCGAGATATACCCTATAGGTCAATTTGGTTCGATTTTGAAAATTCATTTTGGAAGAAGATTGTTGTATGCATTTGTTGGCAGACTACGAATGAAAGCAGAATTCCAAGCTGAAAGAGGGCTGCCGACAACAGCATCAACTGACGAAAGAGTTATTGAAGCTGATCTCTTTGGTGAAGGAGAATGGAAAAAGATTGGTGAAGATACTTGGGATCTGCATTTTGAGAGAGGAATTTCAACATTCCCCTTACCAACACAAACTATCTATCTAACGCCCAAAAATGAACTACGTTACATTTATGGCCAAGGGAAAGGGTCGATAATACAGCTTGGAAATCATGTCGGTTCTGTTAATACACCATGCTTTGCCGACATGAATGAGCTGCTCGGTAAACATACGGCCATCCTTGGCTCAACTGGATCTGGAAAATCAGGCACTGTTGCAGCCGTACTACATAGTATTCTTGATAAGCGATCACAATCAGGATTTGAAAAATGGAATCCGAGGATCATCGTATTAGACCCTCATAATGAATATAGTACTGCATTTTCAGGGACAAATCTTTCTACTGATAATGGAACATTGAGACTACCATATTGGTTACTTAGCTTTCAAGAGACAATAGCACTTTTAATTGGTAAAACAGAATTTGCGGCAACCTCCCAGACTAACATTATCAAACAAGCTTTATTGACTGCAAGAAAAGAAGGTGCTAGTATTCTGGGCTTGGATGATTCAAAAATTACTGTCGATTCCCCTATACCTTATAAATTGGCATCGTTACGAGTCAGTATTGAGACTGACAGACCCCCTCAAGCAAGTAAGCAGGATTCTCACAATTCTATTCTACAAAAACTTGAAGTACTACAAGGTGATGCTCGCCTTAATTTCCTTATGACTGAATGGGATGGTACTGACATTGACCCTATTAGTGCAGTATTTAGTCAAATACTAGGATCTGGAAACCAACCCAGAATTATTGATTTGTCAGGAGTTCCCAATGAAGTAGCCGGGATTGCAAGCTCTGTTATTGCAAGGACTATCTTTAGTATGAAAGTTTGGCAAACATCAGAAGAGAGAGAGATGGACCCTGTGTTACTAGTATGTGAAGAAGCTCATAGATATGTCCCTAACCGGGGTGAAGCGCAGTATGAAGCCGCGCAAGAAGCTATCCGCAGGATTGCCAAAGAGGGCAGGAAGTATGGAATTGGATTACTATTAGTATCACAGCGTCCGAGTGAGGTGGAAGCTACAGTTCTTTCGCAGTGTAATAGTTGGATTGTATTACGAATCACCAATGATGCCGATAGAGAACATGTAAAATCAATACTTCCAGATTCACTATCAGGTTTAACCAAGTTATTATCAGGTTTAAAGAGACAAGAAGCGATTTTTGTAGGTCAAGCTGCGATAATACCTTCACGCATAATGATCCGTAAACTAGAAACAAATCAATTGCCCCAATCCCATGATATCGATTATGAAAAAGGTTGGAAAAATGATTTTCTAACAGAAGAACAGATTACCATTGTATGCAACAGATGGCGATATCAGCAGAAGTAAAGAAGATAACAAGTTATAAATTATCAAACACAGGAGATGAGAAATGAGCTTAAGGTTAAATAAGGTTATGGGATATTACATTCCATCATTCTTTTATATCTGGATTAATGGTAAAGTACAGGATGAAGTTACTAGTCAGTTGATTCCTACTCCAACGCTGATTCATGAGTACTGCCATTTTTTGCAAGATATTACAACTAATTTTGGACTTAGCAATATTATAACAACTAGTACAGCGTTGTTGGATTGTGCAGCTCAAGCTGGATCAAGTAATAATATGATTAGAATTCCAATTGATTATGTCAGTTCTTCCGCAAGGCAGAATTCACGAATAATGGATGAATTGTGGGGAGACACTGAAGCGATAGATGATATAGATGTTGCTTCTTATAAAAGAAAAAAAGCTGGAAGCCAGCAAATCTCAGATAAGATTGAAATTACCTTGAAGAATGGAAATTTAATCGATTTCGGTGTCTTGGCTATACTGGAGTCTATGGCTAAAAGCCTTGAAGAATCATTATTTGTAAAGCCTGTCAAATCGCCTGACTATCCCTATTTAATGTGTAAGAAACTAATAAATCTAATTTACGATAAGTATCCAACTAGTCCCGAAATGGTCTTTGCCCTCTGTGATGCAGTATTAATGTATGATAATCCTAAGATCATTATTGTCGAGGGTTTGGAGTGTATGGCAAAGGATAGATTTGTTCCACACAACATGAATGATATCTATGACTATGTTTGGAAACATCCAAGCATAAACCAATCTTATGATTCATATTTGAAACCCTTTGATACCAATTTAAACACAGCCTTATCCGCTATAAGTAGCCTTTTTGGGAGTGGCGCAACTTTAGCGAACGAGAAGGAATGGATTCTTCATCGCTTTTCACAAGCTTCAGATTTACGGAAAGCTCAACCAAAATTTTGGTGTGAAATTCTGGATGTTGATTCAAAACAACAAAAACAGACTAATCTCGTTAATAAATTCAATAACATTGGTTTTCCAATAACTTATGATTATGAACATTACATGTATGTACAAGATGTTCGCACTGAAGATAAAATTGTAAATTATGATGTCTTTACCGCTTTTTATGCTGTCTTTGAAGTATTAGTTTATGGTAGTGTTCAATGCTTGATGCTCGATCATTGCAAGGTCAATCCAGATATGAAATCAATTATTAATAAGAAATGTGAGACTGCTCCTTGGGAACAAATCCAAGGGAGATATCTATGTCCATTTGCTAAAATATGGCATAGATGGAGTTTAACAACAAACATTGTCCAATAGAATGACACTTGATTATCCCTTTTTTTATTATAGTCCTGCAGACTCAAGGGCTTGGGCAATGGAGTATGTGCTCAATTCATTACTACAATAAGATGTCCGTTGTGTTTCAGCATTTAGGAGAATTATAAGCATGACCTTTTGTTAAGGTCTTTAGATAGCTCGATATCCCCCAATTCTGTTAACTGATCTGAGTTGACCCAAGATACCTTTCTGGACTTTTCTGCCGATTTTAGGCACGTTTTGGCGGGAAATCACCACATATATATGAAGCCCCTCAGATCTACCACTTCAATTGATGCCAGTGCATCCAGATAGATATAGACCCACTGTCTGGATTTTCCTACTGCCTGAGCGATGTCTCGGATGGATTTATATCTACCATTTTCTAAGGTATCCAATAGATGGTGGGCATCAGTTATTCTGAAAGCCCCATTTCCCCTAAATCAGTCTAATGCATCCTTCAACAAACCCACATATATCCGATAATTCTCTTCGTCAAAGCAAGAGAAATAGACCTCTATCGCAGGCAGATCAAGCAGAGCCTCCTTGACCGTGCTGATCGCAATCTCAGCCGCCAATTCTTTCGGGAAACGGTAGATTCCCGTTGAGATATTGGGGAAGGCTATAGATCTAAACTTATGCTCCGAAGCTATTTCCATACAGCGGCGATAGCAAGAAGCCAGGAGTTCAGCTTCGTCATGATTTCCACCCTGCCATACAGGACCTACAGTGTGAATCACATACTTTGCCGGCAGCTTGTGTCCACCGGTGAGCTTGGCATCTCCTGTGGCACATCCGCCCAGGGTTTTGCATTCTTCCAAGAGCCCAAAACCGGCAGCCCGATGAATTGCGCCATCCACACCGCCTCCGCCTAAGAGGGATCTATTGGCAGCATTGACGATAGCATCGCCGGTGAATTTTGTAATATCTGATAATTCAAGATGTATCATATTCTTAAGCTTCCTTTTGTGTCCGATGATGGACAATATTCCTAACAAGCTCAAGCTATTCTTTTCTTAGTTTATTGGCAAGAGCTATTTTCGGCTTTGCTAACTGTATTGCCTTTTCACAAAGCCCGGCTCTCACCTTTCCGATCGATTTGGCTTTAGCGGGCCTTGGACTCGAGATGACTCGAATATCTAAGTCAACTCGAGTCAAAGACCCGTTAAAAACAAGTCAAAGAACTGGGCTGGGAGGGGGCTTGCCGGCTGGCTTGGTTGGGGCTGATAGACGGGAAGTCCCAGTTTCAAGACAGCCTGCATAATATTAGTGGTCACATCAAGAGGACAAACTGGACGGATCAGATGGATCTACAGAGATTTTTGCTATGCGGATTGCTCTCAAAAAGGTCATAGATCCCGATATCCAAAACCTTTATACCATTCCCAATGACCTTCCCGCTATTCAGCAAATCACTTATTAACAAATAAAAAACCGCAGGATTGCTCCCGCGGTTTATCTATTATTTGGAGTCACTTGTATGTTATTTCATTAACACGGCTTTCTTGAAGGAGCTCTCTGCTCCAGCTTGCATGCGGATATAATATACGCCGGAGGAAAGTCCGGAGCCATTTTGGTCTTTACCATCCCAGACCAGGTTCCAGGTGCCGGCGGCTACGTTCTTGCGCTGGAATCTGCGCAGTTCTTGGCCACGAGGGTTATAGATCGTGATCAGGACATCGCCTGCTTCGGCCAGCACATAGCTGATATTGGTGCTGGGGTTGAAGGGATTGGGGTAGATCTGTTTCAGCTCTGTGAATAGCGGAATGCCGGGGTTGTCCGGCTGGGGGCTTTCGTAGGTCACAGAGATGGGGCCGTGAAAGCTCTCGCTGCCGTCGATATCGGCAACCATCAGCCAGTAATAATAGGTTCCGATTTGGTTGATTTCGGTATCTGTATATACATAAGTTTGTTGATCGGAGCTATTGCTGGCATCGATCAAAGCGCTGATCTGCTGGGCATTGGCCAGATTGGGCTCGATGCCGCGATATATGTAAAAACCCATTACAGATGTTTCGGATTGGGTCACCCAGGTGAGTACGACCTTGTGGTGAGCGCTGAGGACTGCGGTGAAGGAAGATAGCTCGACTGGCAGGGTGGTGGGGCCATTTTCGTTCCAGGTGGGCCCATCTACCAGGGGCCTTAGTTCGCCATCATGGTTTTCTCCTGAGATATCATGTACGATAAAGCCGGATTCTTCGTTCATTCTCCAGTATCCTACCAGATCATCTTGAGGATAATCAATCTGCGTATCCCAATTGGCAGCTACTTCTGCAGCAGTCAGACACTTGCTCCAGACCCGCGCTTCATCCAGTGAGCCATTAAAATAGAGGGCAGGATTTGGGCTGGTTCCCGAAGCGTCACCATAAGCGCCGATATAGAAGTGTCCTGTGCTTTGCAGGTTTGCTGCAGATTGAGCGGCAATGCTGATACTATTGTTGTAAGCTCCGTCCATGTACAGGGTCATGAGTCCACTGCGATCGCAGGTTACAGTGGCATTGTGCCAGGTGCCATCGTTCCAGGCTCCTCCCCCGGGTTTTTCGTTGGCATCAAGGTTTATTCCAGCGCTTCCGTGAAAGATCACTCTCAAAAGCCCTGCGCTGGCGGTGGAGAAATGCATGCTCCAACGTCCTGGATTTCCGGCGGTGATGCTCTTGCCCATCAGTCCTCCGGTTAAAGCGCTGGTCTTGAACCAGATCTGGTATGACCAATCGCTTTGGCCCATATCCAGAATGTCGCCATAATATACGTAGTCGTTGCTTCCATCAAAGGTCAGGCAATTGGTCTGCGCAAACGCCATTGTAGCCATTCCGATGAGAACTAAAAAGAGAATTATAAATCTGCTGTGTTTCATGGTTACCTCCTACAAACACAAGGTATTTTTTTCTTAGCAAAACAGATGCCTTAAGCATCATTTAAGGTATGGTATAAATTAATGACCACCGTATTCGTGTCAACACAAATTCTTGTTTTAGGCGATATTTCTGTAGAGAAGACTGTCGATATTTATCCACAAGGGCGGGTTTTATGGCTTGGCTACCAGCTTGCTGTCTGAAATGGCGCGCCTAAAGCACTCGTTTGGATGGATAAACTAATGGTTACACGGATTGTACGGATGAGACGGATTTACACGGATTTCTATCTGGTACAGGCAGTTTTGGGAAAAATATGAATTGCAATGTAGCTTGTTTGCAAAGTGGGTGATGGTTTCGGATATTTCCAAAAACCTTCTAAACTCTCTAAACTTTATAAACCAGATCCTGGCGGAACAGGAGTCCACCCCTACGACAAAACCCCCGCACCCAGAACTCCCGCACTCCAGAACCCCCGCACTCCAGAACCCCCACATCCCAATTCTCCATTCTCCATTGTCCATTCTCAATTCTCCATTCTCAATTCTCCATTCTCCATTGACTACGATTTCATTTGACACATATCCCCATCTGATATTCTGTGCGACAAAGCAAGATAGTATGAGGAATAGATGAAGATTTTAGTATTGAACTGTGGAAGTTCTTCCATCAAATACCAATTGATCAGTATGCAGACAAATAATGTGATGGCCGAAGGCATTGTCGAGAAAATCGGCGAAGACACGGCTCTTTTTACCTATAAAAGTGAGAAATACACGAATAAAAAGCAGAAAATGGTGATCGAAAACCATGAACAGGGCTTACAATTGATTCTGGAAGCTCTGAAGGATAGTGTCAATGGCGTCTTGTGCGATTTGTGCAGTATCGATGCGGTGGGACACCGTCTGGTGCATGCCGGAGAGCATTATTCGGATGCGGTAATCGTGACAGACCATGTGGTGGATGTGATGCGTGAGTGCATCTCGCTGGCGCCTCTGCACAATCCGGCCAATCTGAAGGGTATAGAGGCTGTGAGCGCTGCGATGCCGAACTGTCCGCAATGTGGCGTATTTGATACCGCTTTCCATCAGAGCATGCCGGCTGAGGCCTATTTGTATCCTCTGCCTCTGGATTATTATCATTTGCACAAGATCCGCCGCTACGGATTCCACGGCACCAGCCACAAATATGTGAGCATGAAAGCCGCAGAATTCCTGGGTCGCGAGCTGGAAGACATGAAGATCATCTCTTGCCATCTGGGCAATGGCGCTTCCATCACCGCTATCAAAGGTGGCAAATCCATCGATACCTCCATGGGGCTCACTCCTCTGGAAGGGCTGATGATGGGCACCCGCTCTGGAGACATCGATCCTGCCATACCCATTCACATGCAACAGACTCTGGGGCTGAACGTGGATGAGGTAAACAGCATTTTGAACAAGAAAAGCGGGATGCTGGGGCTTTCGCAGATTTCCAACGATATGCGCGAGATCGAGGATGAGATCCTGATCAACAAGAACCCCAAAGCCATCCAGGCTCACGATGTGTATTGCTATCGCATCAAAAAGTATATCGGCTCCTATTTTGCGGCCTTAAATGGCACAGACCTGCTCATCTTTACCGGTGGTGTGGGCGAAAGAATGCCGATCCTGCGGGAGCAGGTTTGCCGGGATCTTGAGGCCTTGGGCATCTTGCTGGATGAAACAGAAAATGCCAGATTCACCGATGATATCCAGGTTTTGAGCAGGCCAGAATCTCGGGTCACCATCCTGAAAATACCCACCAATGAAGAGCTGATGATAGCCCTGGATACACAGAAATTAATCAGCACATGAAGCGCCACCTGTAAGTAATCTCGGACAGAAGAGAGAGGATCATGAAACATTTCAACCAGAACTTTTACCGCACGCTCTTTGACCAATCGCCGGTATCCCTATGGGTAGAAGATTTCTCAAAAATTTATGCTTACATGATTAAGCTGAAAGAAGATGGCGTGATTGACATTCAGGCCTATTTCCAAACCTATCCTGATAAGTTCGATGAATGCATCAGCCTCCTCAAAGTGCTGGATGTGAATCAGGCCACTCTGGAGATCTTTGGCGCCAAAAGCAAAGAAGAATTGGTGGCATCCACGCATCGCATCTTCACCGATGAAGCCAAGCCCGCTCTCTTACAATCTCTGGTAGCCACGGCATCCGGCCGCAAACATTTTGAAGGACAGGGTATCAATTACGATCTGCAAGGCAATCCCTTGCATTTCCACATTTCCTGGAACATTCCGGGTGATGATCTTGAGGCTTATGAGCGCGTGATCGTGGCCATGCAAGACACTACCAACCTGGAGCGCGTGCGCAAAGAGTTGGAAGAACGCGAGGCACTATTTCGCGGCATCTTTGAGCAAGCTTCCGAGGGCATGATGCTGCTGGATATCAAGGGCAAGGTGCTTTTGGTAAATGGCGCCATGGAAAGACTTTCCGGCCAAAAAGCCCAGGACACGGTGGGCAGAAATCTCTGGGATGTGTTCAAGACTTTCTTCGACAAAATGGATATCAAACAAGAAGGCTATCTGGATACAAAGAAATGGCAGGAATTCTTTGAAAATCCTCCTGATACGGCTGATTCTATGGAATACAGCTTTTTTGATAACCGTCATAAATTGCGGGCCTACAAACAAACCATGGTTCCCATCAAAAACAAGAATCAAGACCTCTATGCCGTTCTGCTTACAGATCTTACTGCCATGCGCCGCAGCCAGGTAATCACTTCCATCCTGCACAAGGTCTCGCACGCAGTGAATATCGAATGTTCTCTGGACGAGCTTTTCAATACCATTCATCAAGCGCTGGGGCAATTGATCGATGTCACAAACTTCTTTATCGCGCTATATGACAGCCACAGCAACCTCATTACCTTCCCCTATCTGGTGGATGAAATGAGTGAAAACAACTGCTCGATCGAAGCAAATGACAATACCTCTCTTACTGCCCAGATTATCTCTGAGGGACGCACACTGCTGCTGGACCATCGGGCTATCCAAAAGCGTACTACAGACCGTGGTTTTATGGGAGTGATGTGCAAAAACTTCCTGGGCATCCCGCTGATGCTTTCGGGCAAAGTGATAGGTGCGATGGTGCTGCAATCCTACAAAAGCGGGAATCTCTATGACGAAGAGGACAAGCTGCTGCTGGAATCCATTACGGAGCAAATAGCTTACGCTCTGCACAAAAAACAGGCCGATGACAATATCCACGTGCTGGTTCAGGCCATGGAACAGGCCGGCGAAGGAATCGTGATCTTCAGCCCCGAAGGCAATATCCAGTATGTGAATACCATCTTTGAACGCATGACTTCCTATCGCCGCATCGATCTGCTGGACAAACCCTTTGAGTATCTACCTTTTGATGTGGGCAGCCGCAAAGAAATGCAACGCTCCTGGATGAGAGTGCGCTCTTCTCAGCCCTGGCGTGGCAAGCTGGATTTGATCCGCAAAGACGGTCCCAAAATCACTCTGGATATGGTGGTTAAGCCAGTTTTGGACAATAACGGCAAGCTCTCCAGCATCATCGCCAGTTGTAAGGACGTCACCTATGAAATAATGCGGGAAGAACAGCAAAAACGCACCCAGCGCCTGGAGGCCATCGGACGCCTCACCGGTGGGATTGCGCATGATTTTAACAACATCCTGTCCGCCATCATCGGCTACACCGAGCTGGCCGGAGACGATCTGGATCCCGATAGCGATCCCGCTTTGAACCTGGTGGAAGTGCTCAAAAGTGCTGGCCGGGCCAAGGATATGATCTCCCAATTGCTTTCCTTCTCGCGTCAGGAAGAATCCAAGACCGAGGTGATCGAATTGGTGGATCATGTGAAGGAATCCATCCGCTTTCTGCGTAGCTATCTGCCACGTTCGATCAAGATTGCGGAGAATTATAGCGCCGAACGCGGTACCGTGATTGCCGTGCCGGGACAGATTCATCAGATCATCATCAATCTGGGTACAAACGCCATGCACGCTCTGCAAAAAGACGGAGCCCGGCTGGAAATTTCGGTACAAAATGTGAGTTTCAGTTCGCGCGATATGCAGGCTTTCCCGGAGCTCGAGCAATGCCAATATCTGAAAATATCTGTGGTGGACAATGGCACTGGCATGGATCCGGCGATTATGGATCATATCTTCGATCCTTATTACACCACCAAAAACGCCAATGAAGGCACGGGCCTGGGGCTTTCGATCGTGCATAGCATCGTGCAAGCCCACAAAGGCGCGATCCGGGTGGAAAGCACTGTGGGTAAAGGGACTGGCTTCCAAATCTATCTGCCGGCCTATACTCCCGATGTTTGGCATCAGACCGCTTCTGCCTCCGACGAACAGGAGGACATAGATGGCAACGAAACCATCATGTTTGTGGATGATGAACCGGCTTTGGTGAATGTTTTCCGGCAGGGCCTCATGCGTTTGGGCTACAAGGTTGAGGGGTTTACAGATCCCCGCAAGGCTCTTGATCATTTTTTGAAGAACGCCGACAAGATCGATATCGTGGTGACAGACACCACCATGCCCTATATGAACGGAGTGGAGCTGGCCCAAAAGATGCTGGCCATCAGAGCTAATCTTCCCGTAGTGATCTGCACCGGTTTTACCACCCTGATTTCGGTGGATGACGCGCGTGAAAGAGGAATCCGGGACTTTGTGATGAAGCCTTTCAAAATCAGGGATATAGCCACCCATATCCGGAAAATTCTGGATGAAGAGGAATGCAATGAGACTGGATCAATTACTCAATAAACTCTGTTTTACCAAGACCCGCAGCATAGCGAAAAACGCCTGCGACAAAGGGCTGGTATCCATAAATGGCAAAACCGCCAAAGCGGCGCAAAATGTGCTGGCGGAGGACATTATCCTCCTGAAACTCTATGGCTATGCGCATGAGATTAAGATAAATAGCATCCCTACGGGCAATGTGGCCAAAAAGGATGCCGGCAGCTACTTTGAAATGCTTTCCCGGGAGCCGCTCGACCAAGGGGATTAAGATCAAAACTGTGGCAGATAGCCACTTTGGCAAATTGCGGCTGTGGGCAAAGGCCTTCCTCAAACGCGGCCTCTGTCTGGCGCTATTGTGTGCCACATTCAGTCTATTGATGGGGTATCAGGTTCTGCATGAATCCCCGTATCATGAACTCTATGGCAAAAAAACCGCCACCGCTTCCGATATCGCCCTCAGCAAAGCACTGGCGCATAAAATCGCCGATCTGCAGATCACTCTGGGTGTTTATCCCAAAACAAAAGTCAAAATCTACATCGTGCATGGCGAGCGCGAATATCACAAGCTCAGCCTGGGCAAGGCCGAAATCGTGGAATTCAGCGATGCTTTTTATAGCGGTGAAGATCGGGCAATCTACATCCGCAGCCAGGATCAGATTCAGGAGAACTATCTCAAGATACTGCTGCATGAATATATCCATTGGTACCTGGAAGAGCTTTTTGTCTCTGCACCCCTGTGGTTTCATGAAGGCATGGCCACCTATTTCAGCGGGCAGATGGGTTATGATCGCTATCTGCTGTATCTGCGGGAAAGCCTGGTCAATCCCAAAAGCGATCTCTTTCGCGTGGGCTATTTCTATCCTGAAAACAGGGCAGACTGGCCTAGATTCTATCTGAGCTCTGCCATGGCGGTGCGTTATATGCAGGAGAAACATCTGGATCAGTGGGGTAGATTTTGGGACATCGTGGCCGCATATCACCATCAGGGGCAGAAAGTCCGCTTCAGTGAAGCCTTTGTGACGGGCTATTATACCAGCCTTTGGGATTTTCATCAGACTTTTGAACGCTACAGCAAGCGCCAGGGCTATCTCTATCTGATCGTGGCTTTGAACTCCCTGATCTTTGCCTTTTTGGCTGTGCTGATGCCCTTTGCGGTGGCAAAACGGCGGCGGCGTTTGCGCAGAATGCCTGATCTGCCGGAGGTGCCTGATCTCCCTGATCAGTCTGATGCGTCTGATGTACCTTATGTATCCGCTCTGTCCAATGTGCCTGAGTTCACCAGTTCATCTGCTACACAGGAGCCTGACAGTAAGGGTGAGGAGCCGACTGATACAATTTAGCCAGCATCTCTCAATTTGGCCAGCATCTCTCAGTTTGGCCAGCATCTCTCAGTTTAGCCAGCATCTCTCAGTTTAGCCAGCATCTCTCAGTTTAGCCAGCATCTCTCAGTTTAGCCAGCGTCTCTCAGTTTAGCCAGTGTCTCTCAATAGCTGCCGGGAAGCTTGCTGGATTGCAGACGTCTCGTCTGCAGAGCACGGAACGTGCTCATTTTTTAAGCCAATTCCCTTCTAACAAACTCTGCTCCCCCTTTTTTCAAAGCCTACTGGTCTATTACAAGACCCCCGGCCTTGCTCTACACGAGACGCAAGCGAATCCAGCAGTCGGCTAAAGCAGGCGCCACGGTTTCGATAAAACCTTAAAACGCTAAAACGTCAAAACCCTAAAACCTTTTTCCGCTTGACAGATATCTACTTTGTCCAGAGGCTGTCAACACATACTATTTAGACAAATCCTGAATAAAGGAGAAGATATATGAAGTATCTCGATCTCGCCATGAATGCGGCATCCAGTCTCGGCGCCGAATATGCCGACATCCGCATTCAAAAGACCACCGACCAGGTGATCTACCTGCGCAATCTCAGCCTGAAAAGTGCGAATACCAGTGTCCTGAATGGTTACGGTATTCGTGTCTTCTTTGGCGGAGCCTGGGGTTTTGCGCACAATAACGTATTTAGTGATGAGGCAGTGCTGGCCACTGTGAAGAAAGCCTTTGACATCGCCAAGCTCTCTGCCTCTGTAAACAAAAAGAAAAAGCTTCGTCTGGCTCCGGAACGCAGCTATATCGCAACTTGCAAGACTCCTGTGCAGATCGATCCCTTCGATGTGCCGCTTTCCGAAAAAGTGGATCTGATGATGGAAGTGAACCGCAGCATGCTGGCCTACGAGGGCATCAAACAAGCGGTTTTCTACCTGATCGCGCACAAGGATGAAAAGCTCTTTGCCAGCACCTTGGGCACGCGTTTGGATCTCACCAGCCAATTTATCGATCCCATGATCATCGCCACCGCAATTCACGAAGGGGATTCTCAATCCCGCACCTTCGATGAAGGCGGACGCGCAGTGGGCTGGGAATGGATCCAAAGCCTGAATTTGATCGAAAAAGCCAAACAAATCGCTCAGGAAGCCCTGATCAAAGTGAAAGCCGAAAGCCTGGGCCCGGAAACGCGTCGCACCCTGATCCTGGACCCCAATCATCTGGGACTCACCATGCACGAAAGCGTGGGACATCCCACCGAATTGGACCGCGTCCTGGGTTGGGAAGCGGATTATGCCGGAGTGTCTTTTGCGACCCCGGAAAAGCTGAAGAGCTTCCGCTACGGCAGTGAGATCGTGAATTTCGTGGGCGATAACACCTTGCCCGAAGGTCTGGCCACACATGGCTTTGACGATGACGGTGTTCCGGGACAAAAATGGCACATCATCAAAGATGGTATCTTAAGCGAATACGGCAGCACCAGGGACACAGCCATGGAGATCGATCTGGGCTATTCTCGCGGCTGCAACAGGGCTACCTACTATTACGATCAACCCATCAATCGCATTCCCAATCTCTATCTGCTGCCCGGTACCAAACCGCTGACCCCTGCAGAACTGATCGCCGATACCGAAGATGGCGTATATATCCAGGGCAGAGGCAGTTTCTCCATCGATCAGCACCGTGTAAACTTCCAGTTTGGTGGCGACTATTTCTGGGAGATCAAAAACGGCAAGCTGATCCGCCCTCTCAAGAAAATACTCTACAAATCCAGTAATCCGGAATTCTGGAATAGCTGCGACGCTATCTGTGATGAACGCTTCTGGCGTCCCTTTGGCGTGGTAAATTGCGGCAAGGGACAGCCTAGCCAATCTGCCCGCATGACCCACGGTTCCGCTCCGGCAAGATTCAGAAATATCCGCGTGGGAGGTTCCCAATGAAAATCAAAGATATCGAAAAATACATCCGTAAACACACTAATGCCGATGACTTTAGCTGCTCCATCAGTGAGGACGAATCTCATGAAACCCGCTTTGCCCAAAATAGCATCACCCAGCACATTGCGGGCCCGAAATTGGACATTTACCTGGAGCTGTCCTTTGGCGAAAAAAGTGGCTCGTGCAGCGTAAATCAGGCCGATGAAGCCAGCCTGGACTTTCTCATCAAAACCGCCGAAGACATTGCCTGTCTGGCACCTGCAGATCCGGAGCACATGCCTTCCACCGGCCCGGCAAAGCTGCCTGAGGTGCAAAACTGCGCTGAAGCCACAATGAAGCTGAAGCCCAAAGCCATGGTGGAGATCGTGCAAAAGAGCATCGACAAAGCCATCGCCATGGATGCCCTGGTCTCCGGAATGTGCGAAAAGCACCTGATGAAAAACTGGAAATTCTCCAAGAATGGCTTTGAAGGCTGCAATGAAAGCACCAGCTTTGGTCACTCTATGACGCTGAAAAAAGGCGAAGTGGAAACCAAGGTGAGCTATGAAGCCAAGGACTATGCACCCTTTGATCTGGACACAGAATTTGCCCGCCTCCAGGCTCAGGCCGAAGCACTGGCCGGCATGCAGAGTTTTGAGGCGCAAAAGATCGCTGTGATCCTGCGTCCTGAAGCCTTGCAAGAGCTGATCTGGTATCTCACCTGGATGATGAACCGCAGGCAAAGCGACGAAGGTTTCACCGCCTTCACCGGTCAATTGGGCAAGAAGTTTATGGGCGATAAATTCAGCCTGTATTCCACCCTGAAGCAGCCGACTATCTCAGCTTTTCCCTTCAGTTCGGAAGGACTGCCCAGCCAGGAAACTGCCTGGGTAAAAAACGGTGTGCTCAAAAACATGCCGGTAAATCGCTATTGGGCCCAAAAAGTGGGTTGTGAGCCGCAGCATATCTTCAATATGTACATTCCTGGTGGAAAAATCAGCGAGGAAGAGATGATGAAGATGGTGCCTAGAGGGCTGATCATCAACCGCTTCTGGTACATTCGCACCGTGGACATGAAGGCGGGTGAACTTACCGGAATGACGCGTGACGGAGTCCTGTATTTTGAAGGTGGCAAAGTGAAGCATGCAGTGAATAATCTCCGCTTTAATGAGATCCCTCACGACATGACGCGGCGCATTTTAGCACTAGGAAAAGAAAAGCTCGTTTCGCCTGCTTCCATCGTGCCTACAGCCCTAGTCGATGGCTTCAATTTCGTAGATAAAACGTCTTTCTGAAAAATAAGTATTGACAGAAATTTGAATACTGAAAGATAGTAACAATAGAAGCGATTCAACATTCCCAAAGTGCCGATTCCTTGTTTTCCGGGACAGCCCAAAGAATGTTCGATCCCGAAAAAACACAGGAGAAACACAATGCCAGACAAAACTATTATCTGCCGTGACTGTAACAAAGAGTTCATATTCACCGAAGGTGAACAGGAATTCTACCA
>JAJBAW010000104.1 GCA_020532545.1 Candidatus Cloacimonadota bacterium
ACCATATTCCTGTGATGATCAGGCTTACTACCAGGCTGTCCCATTCTCGCAGTGGAGTTACGCGTCGCGAGATTCTGCCTCAAAACGAGATGAAGCAGCCGGATGATCTTCTGCAATTTATGTTGCTGCCTGCCATCGCCCGCAGGAAATACAAGAGCCTGATCGCGCGGCAAGCAGACTTTTTGGCGGAATCTGAACAGAGTCCCTTCAACCATGCTGAGCTCAAGGCCAAAGATTATAGCAAAGGCATCATCACCACAGGCCTGGGCTACAACTATCTACGCGAAGTATTTGGTACTGATGAGATTCCTTATCCAGTCCTCAAGATTTGCCAATATCCCGTTCCCAAAAAGCCGATTCATGAGCTTTATGAAAAGTGCGACAGCCTCTACTTCCTGGAAGAAGGCATGCCGATCCTGGAAGAGCTGACCAAAGGTCTGGCTTTCAAGGGTCAAAAACCCATTCATGGCAGATTGGACGGCACTCTGGATCGCGATGGCGAGCTCAATCCCAACAAAGTAGCCGCTGCCCTGGGTCTGCCCAAAAAGTATGGCAAAGACATCCCTGAGATCGTCGTACCCCGTCCGCCGGCCTTATGTGTGGGCTGCCCTCATGCAGATAGCTTTATCGCTCTGAATAAAGCAATTGAAGAATATGGCCGAGGCCATGTCTTCGGCGATATCGGCTGTTATACCCTGGGCTTTATGCCTCCCTACAATGCCATTAATGCCTGTGTAGATATGGGCGCCTCCATCACGATGGCCAAAGGAGCTGCCGATAGCGGACTGTTCCCTGCCATCGCGGTAATCGGAGACGGCACTTTCACGCATAGCGGCATGACCGGCCTCCTGGACTGCATCTATGACAAATCCAATGTGGTGATCATCATCTTGGACAATTCCACCACAGCCATGACCGGTGGCCAGGAATACACCGCTTTTGGGAAACTGGAAGAGATCTGCCTGGGCCTGGGAGTGGAAAAAGAGCATATCCGCACCTTCTTCCCCTTTGTGAAAAACCACGAGGAAATGACCCGGATCTATAAGGAAGAGATTGCCTATGAAGGCGTATCTGTAATCATCCCCCGGCGCGAATGTGTGCAAACCATGAAAAAGAAATTCAAAGCGGAGGCCAAGAAATGAAGAAAGATATTATTCTCGCCGGAGTAGGCGGTCAAGGTATCCTCACCATTGCCACCATCCTGGGAAACGCGGCCCTGAAACGGGGTTGGCAGCTCAAGCAAGCCGAAGTGCATGGCATGAGCCAGCGCGGTGGAGATGTACAAAGTCACCTGCGACTGTCTGATGCCCCGATTCACAGCGATCTCATCACCATGGGCGATGCCGATATGATCCTCTCTGTGGAACCGATGGAAGCCCTGCGCTATCTGCCTTACTTGAATAATGAGGGTTGGATCATCACAAACTCCAATCCTTTCAAGAATATCACAAACTATCCCCAGGAAGACAAGCTCTTTGCCGAGATCAAGAAGATCAAGAATCATGTGCTCTTTGATGCGGATGCCATTGCCAAAGAGATCAAGGCACCCCGCTCCATGAATATCGTGATCCTGGGTGCCGCCATCAAATATCTGGGCTTTTCGGAAGCCGAGATTGCGACAAGCATCAAGGCCATCTTTGCCCAAAAAGGGGACAAGATCGTGGAAGATAATCTGCGTGCCCTGAAGGCCGGGATCGCAGCTAAATAATCCTTAAGTAAATACATAATAATACGCCCGTTGGATATGGCCGGATCAAGGCCACTATGCAGCGGGCGTTTTTCTATGGTAACGCTACCGTAAGTCTGGCTTCAGCCGGACCCGAGAATCCGTTTTAGCTATTGTAAGACAATGGCATCTCTATCCTCAGAGTTAGTAAAGAATTGTCACACGGATTGTACGGATGGGACGGATTCACACGGATAAGCTCACAGGAATTTCCCAATCAGCAGATCTACCTGTTTTGACTTTCCATTTTGACCTGCCAACAAGCTTCAAGTAAACTATATCTTCTAACTGCTGAATAAACTTCAAAACATTATCCCGCCAAAATTGAGAGTTAAAACAGGGAATCCACAATATTGCGAGGTAAAACACAGCGGAAAGCATTGCCAGGATGAGCCAAACATTTTCGGCAAGATGGGGCATAACAAGTGCCATCATTCTCTTTGTTCATCCCAGCCAGACCAAGCCTCGTTCTTGTTTTAACCCAAAAGCGACCCAGGTAGATGTAAGACAGCCTGCCGGGAAAATGATATAGGTTACGTGAAGCTGGTAAAGCAATTACGGGAAAGGTCGCTTTTAGGTCAAAACAAACAAAAAGCCCCGGCAGGATCCGCCGGGGCTATGTTATTAACAAAGGATTATGTTTAGCTCTTATCCTACTTCATCATTACCATTTTGCGCATATACTGCTTACCGTTCATGTTCATACGGGCAAAATATACGCCACTGGTGACTTTGATTCCCTGGTCATTATTGCCGTCCCAAATCGCTTGGTGCCAGCCCTTGGACTTTTGGGTATCTACCAGATTCCGCACCAATTGGCCACGGTAATTGTAAATCTTGATATCCACGCTGCCAGCCTTATCCACGCCATAGCGGATGGTGGCTTCGGGATTGAAGGGATTGGGATAGATATCCTTGAAGCCAGGAATGGGGGCCACATCAGGAGAGCCGGGATCGTTGCCATCCAAATGGATGTTCACCGGACCAAAAAGCTGCGAATCACCATCGAAATCGATGCTTTCCAGCCAATAATAATAGTGGCCGGTCTGGACCTCACGGTCATAATAAACATAGGTTTTGGCCTGTGAGGTATTGGTGGCGGGGATGGTGATATCTAAACGCAGAGCTGCGGCCAGATCCTCATCAAGGCCCCGGTAAATGCTAAAGCCCAGGACGTTAGTCTCGGATTGGGTGCGCCACTGGATCATCACACTATTGCCCTGGTGAGGTTGAGCTGTGAAGGAGGAGAGCTCTACGGGGAGGGTTTGGTTGTCTTGCCTGCCAATACTGAAGACTGGAGAGGCCAGTGTTTTAGAGAAGGGATAGGTCACAACCAGTTTTCTGGTGCCATCTTGAAGAATGGTTAAATCGCCTGAAATTCCAGTTGTAGCACTGTCGGCAAAGAGGGTGGCGGTTCGGGTTGGATCTAAATCGTCCATGTCCCAATTAAAGTTGTTATCTTCAGCCGCACTCCAAGTGAAAGTGAGGGTTTTCTCGCGGATTGCAGGGCTGTCATCAGGAATACTGCCGGTGACTTTCCATTGGCGTTCAATACGGACTGGGTAGTGATCGGGATCCGAACTGGTAGTGGCCGAAAAACTTGAGATCAACTCGCCGTCTTCGGCAATTTCCAAGAAATTCAGAGCAGGGGAAGAATAGCCATGGACA
This sequence comes from Candidatus Cloacimonadota bacterium, assembly GCA_020532545.1. Lineage (GTDB taxonomy): Bacteria > Cloacimonadota > Cloacimonadia > Cloacimonadales > Cloacimonadaceae > UBA5456. The sequence continues at coordinate 3,395 of JAJBAW010000104.1, forward strand.
CTGGGAGAACCGATTACCGTGCCCCTAGTCACGGTGAGGGTGCCATTGATAATTATAGCGTTTGTAAAGGTAAATTTTGCATTAGTGTCTGGCTCTGTAATATTGTCTATGACCATATGATGGATAGAGCTGGGGAAATTATCCCCGGTAGATTGTGCTGTAACACCATTATAAGTAATAGTAGAGCCGGTTGCTGCGGATACGGTTCCAGATATCCAGGATGTGCTACCGGAATTGATGAAATGTCCATTGATGGTGAAAGTTGCCTTTTGTATAAACGTTGAGCCTTGGTCTACTATCATAGTACCATCGACGATAATAGTGCCGATACTGCTAAGGTCTGTGTCCTCGCCATTTACTAGTGTTAACGTTTTCCCGCTGGGGATGGAAAGAATACCGGCGGTGAATACCGACAGCTGATCAATACTCACATCTATGTCTGCTATTATGCTATGATTTATGGTTACACCCTGAGAATTGCTGAAATCAGGATAGCTAGTTGCGGGATCCCATGAACTTGTCTGAGTGGGCCTTGACTGCCATGTTGCCTTGTCAGACCAATTTCCACTGGCACTCGCCATAGTCCTGTAAAAATAGGGAGTGAGAGAAGTACCCGTAAATATTGGCCAATAGCCATTATTGAATTGCCATACAGTTGTATCCCAGTTTACGTAGAGACCTGTTACCGTTATAGGATAGTCCTTCATGATAGTGCTGTCCATAGGGCCTGATGTGTTGCCGATATAAGGTATCCCGCCTCCGATACGTGTGATATCCATGTTATCAGGATAATAGCTGTAGTCCACTGATCCATTGGACTCAGCCCCGCCCAGGCCGGGAGGCAAGCTGCCGCCGGTGCGCCCGGTGATGCCGCCAATCCCACCTTCCCAATTTGGGGAGGAAATTCCTTGAGTCAATTTGCCGATGGCATAGCAACGAATGATGGCTCCGTTGATGGTACAACCAGCTACTCCGCCGACCCTGTCGCCACCGAAAACACTGCCCCAAGAGTAGCTATCGGAGGTCACGCCGTTTTCATTACAGCCAACCACGCCACCATATTTGATGTTGTAAGGATTATATTTTCTTGGACTACCGAAATAATCATTTGGATTTGTTGTAACGTTTGTGGGATGTGTGGAGCTTACGGACACGTCAGTCGAGCAGTATCGAACAATGGGAACCCGCTGCTTACGATCACTATTATTAGCTCCTACTAAGCCACCAGTTGCGCCAAAACCGGACACAGTAGCATCTGTTCCAGAGGCAGAGCAGTTGCTGATTATGACGGTTGTTTTACCGCTGGTATTGGGAAGGAGAACTTTCCCCACCAAGCTGCCAGTTCCGCGCTTCCCAGTTACCTTAGGGCTGATGAGATGCACATTTTTGATCTCAGTGTTAGATCCAGTTCCCGCACTTACAAAGCCAAAGAGGCCTACGTTGCCTTCTCCACCAGAAGGCTCGACATTGTTATTTGCCGGGACTACGACAGCCGCTCCACGTTTGATATAAAGATTTTTGATCTCGAAGTTAGCGCCATCATACACGCCTGTAAAGGCATTGCTATATTCAGTTGAAGTTTGATATCCAATGGGTTGCCAGCCTTTGGAGGCCTCCCACATATTTGTCCAGGTTCCTGCTCCAGGGCTAGTTCCGGATCCGGATCCTTCAGCTTTAAAGCAATAGTAGACAAATCCATTATCGGAGTATATTTTGATGTCTCCTACAGCATAATCGGCCCCGGTTGCCCAAACAGCCAGATTATCAGGATTGGTCGCAGATAGGTCAATATCTGCAGTCTGGACGAAAGTGCCATTCAGGGCATTACGGACATTCCATAAATCCAGTATGTTGCTGACTGGGGTCTGTGCCAGTGCGAAACTGAAAATGCTAAGTAAGGCCATTACAAGTAAAGCCTTTGTAATGTGCTGAGTATTCGGTCTCATTGTTTCTCCATTTAATAGGTGATCTCTCATCGAGGTTTTGTGGCAAGAGCAGCGTAACGCTACCTGTCATTATTCTTATAACATATACTTCAAAAGCTCAGCACCAGAGGCCTTTTTAGCTCTAAGCGCTAAATTTAATTCTTCCTTAAACGAAACTTATGGATTGATAGACACACCGTATGGTGAATGACTTTTCCTGTCAAGAATAATTTTCAGCGATTCATACTATACATCAGCGAGACTGTTCAATTCCTCTCCCCAAGTGGCGCTACTTTCTTATGCACTTTAAGCTGAATAAGTGGCCAAAGCCTATTCCGATCCGTATTGTCCAGGCATAATACCGGAAAACTCACATCCCCCCGTTTTTTAAACAGGGTATGATAAGTTGGTTTCCTTCTTGCCATTTCCCTTTGTAAGGATCAATATTGTACCTTGTCACAGAACTAAAACAAGTCTCAATGAGCATGGATAATCG
>JAJBAW010000026.1 GCA_020532545.1 Candidatus Cloacimonadota bacterium
TCCGCCTCAAAGTCAATCTGGCCGTCGGTGACTATGCTAACGAACAGATCGTGATTGCCAGCCCTGGCGTAAGTCCCAATAAGAGCGTCTCCTGCAGTGGCAGCGTGACAGAAGCGGTGATCGCACCGGAATTATTCATCAGTGAATACATCGAAGGCAACGTCGGCAACGACAAAGCCATCGAAATCTTCAACGCCTCCGGTGCGGAGATTGATCTCAGTCAATTCTCTGTGAAGTTAGCAACAAATGGCGGTGCTTGGAGTACTACGGGCATTGCCTTGACTGGAACTCTGGCCAATCATGGAGTGTATGTATTGGCAAATTCCGGCGCAAGTGCCGCGATTTTGGCCCTTGCAGATCAAACTTCTACCAGTCTCAACCACAATGGAAATGATGCGATCGGCCTGTTCTATGGCAGCACGCTGATTGATGTCATCGGGGTACAGGGTGTAGATCCAGGTGCTGGATGGCCTGTGGCTGGAGTAGCAACTGCTACCAAAGATCATACCCTGATCCGCAAACCCTCAGTAATCCAAGGCAATACAAACTGGGCCAGCTCTGCCGGTACTAATACAGATGACAGCGAATGGATTGTGATGCCCGTGAATTATTTCAGCGATCTGGGTACACACAGTTTCAATTCCGGTGACGATCTGGACACCCCTGTGGTCACCATCGTTCTTAATGGTGCTAACGTAGAACTGAACTGGACTGCCATCACTGGTGCCAATAGCTACCGTGTGGAATCCTCAGATGATCCCTACGCAATCAACTTCAGCTTGGTAGGCATTACAAGTGATACTACTTATCCCATTCCTGCTACCCCCGCCAAGAAGTTCTTCCGCGTGATCGCCCTACCCTAAATAATAGTAAATCAATAATCTGCGGGATGCTTCGGCGTCCCGCTTTTTAGTTTGGGCACAGAGCCTTGTTGTAGCGCAAGACGCCGTTCTTGCGGAAGATTCTGTGTCCAAACTGCTGTAGTTTACCCCGCAACAGCCAGCTACATTGAGTAGAGAAAGTTCTGGATTTGAATTCCGGGCTCGCCAAGGTATTTTTTTGTTTGTGGAGATATATCGACTATGCTTAAGAGAGCGTAGTAGCCGAAGCCTGTGACGCGTACTACTCTTTTACCTGTGCTGCAAAGGAGAAGAAATCAGTTGACGGATTATCGGCCTTCCCATGTACTGTATTTAGTGAATATCGCTCTTGCTGCGCCAGTAGTACCCGCTGCAAGAAAGGCATATAGAGTGTTACACACAGATTATTTGAATCTTTTGATAACGGGGCAAGACAGCCCCATGAGCTTATAACAACTAAGAAAAAGCAAGGAGAATGCCATGCTTAGAAAATGGATTTTAATCTTTAGCCTCGTGCTCAGTCTAGGTTTTGCCTGGGCGCAGGTTAACATCATCCCCGTGCGCACAGATGTAGCCGGGTTCCCAACGTGGACCGATACGGATGTAGCCGGTACCACCTATTTGCAATTGCTGGTCGCTAATGCCAATACCATCAGTCCAGCCATGGATTTTACTGCTTTCAGCGCTGAAACTCTGGATTTCAAAGCCAGAACCTATGGCGGCACAAACGCAGTTGAAAACGAAGTCACCGTATCAATTTCCATTAACAATGGAGCAAGCTGGACTGTCTTAGGGACCAGAACTCCTACTACAAACTCATTGGTAAACATGGCACAATTTGACTTGAGCGCCTACAATGGCACTCAGGTGAAGATCAAGTTTTCTGTAGCAGGAACCAGCAACACTGTTGGTATCGGCATCGACGACATCAGCATCAAAGGGATGCCGTCTACACCTATGCCTCTGCTTACAGTAACCCCAGTTACTCTCACTGGCCTCAGCTATGTAGAAGGCAGTGGCCCTTCCGCAGAACAGAGCTTCAGCCTCAGCGGCAGCGCTCTGGACGGCAATGTGAGTCTCATCGCTCCAACGAATTATCAGATATCTCTTGCTAGCGGTAGTGGCTTTGGCAGCAGCCTTACCGTAAATCATGTCGCGGGCACAGTGGCCCCGACCACAGTATATACACGTCTTATAGCCGGCCTCAGCGTCGGAGTTTACAATGGCGAAACCATCAACATCACAGCCGGAACAGCAATTCCCATATCCGTAACTCTCAGCGGCACCGTCACTTCATCAACACCCACAACCGGCTATTTGGTCGATTTTGACGGCGCTGGTGAGGTAAAGACCAGTTATGCCACTGGTACGGTAAATCTTAGCGGCCTTGATTGGGATATGACCGAGGCCTTGATTGCTACTTCCACCACGGATTTCCTCAATGGAATAAGATCCGCACGTTTTAGCGGGAAAGCAACTTCTTCCATGACCATGCTGGCTGACAAAACCGGTGGTCTTGGTACCCTCAGCTTCCCCTATCGCAGTTATGGCACCGATGCCCAAGTAGCCTGGAAAGCTGAATACAGCAGCGATGCTGGTGCCACCTGGAATCAGATTGGATCAGCCTTCACCGCTACCACCACTGTGCAGACTTTCTCTGAAGTGGTCAATGTCGCTGGGAACGTGCGCATCAAGATCAGCCTGGTGGCAGACACCGGAGGCAGCCGAGACAAGCGTTTGAATATCGATGATATCTTGCTGACCGATTATACTGGTGCGAGTACCCCCACCATTTATGCTACTGGCACTTTCACCGATTTCACCACCTTTACCGGCACTCCTTCCGCTTCACAAAGCTACAGCCTTTCCGGCGCAAGTCTGACCGGCAACATCACTATCACCGCACCGGCTGGATTCCAGGTTTCCACAGATGACATTGCCTTTGCTCAGACCAAGTCTGTAGCCAGTACTTTCAGTGGCAGCATCTACGTTCGCCTCAGCGGCGCAAGTGCAGGAACTTTCAGCGGCAATATCGCCCACACCAGCACTGGTGCCACAGCGGTGAATCTGCCCGTAAGCGGAACCGTAATTGCCCCCACCCCCACCATTAGCCTCAGCGGTACTTTGAACGCGTTCACTACCACTCCTGGCAGTCCTTCCGCCGTGCAACATTACAGTGTGGAAGGTGTTTACCTGACGGCAAACATCGCGATTACCGCTCCGGCCGGCTTTGAACTCTCATTGACCCCAGCCGGAACTTACACCAGCACTTTGCAGCTCAACCATGTAAGCGGAACCGTAGCACCTACAGATGTTTATGTACGCCTTACCGGTGCTGCATTAGGCACTTTCTCTGGCAATATCAGCCACAGCAGCGGTGCCGTTACTCAGAATATGGCCGTAACTGGAACCGTGGCTGTGTCCACAGCTCCCTCTGCTGCCGTGCTCCTGCGCCCCACTCAGATCAGCCTTGCTGATGCCACGCACGAGAGTGCAGTATTGGTGAAGGTGGAGAATTATTCTTCGGATGATGCCCGATATCGCTTGTATAATGGCAGTAACCAATACAATCCTTGGAATGCCATAACCAGTGAATGGAGCAACACCTCCAGTTATGGCGCAGGCCCCAATGTTCCCGGCACTCCCAGCAGCAGCGTAAGCTGGTGGATTCCTTTCCAAAGAGGAAATAACAACACTATCGTGGCCAGCTATCGTGACCGTTTAGGCACAGGCTATACGACCAACTACCAAACCGCCGCTTTGCCTACAGCTACCGCCATCGTCACTGGCGTACCGATCCTGAAATCTCAGGTAAACTTTATCACCTGGAATGATTTCAGCGTAAAACATGTAGTCCTGGCCTATGATGCCGCAAATACCTTGATCTCAGCAGCTTCCACCGGTCTCACCGATGGCGCTTTCACCGTCTGGGTAGAAACTGGCACCGCCATCACTCGCATTGAAGTCCGCGATGTGATGAATAATCTCCTCGAATCCGTAACCGGCAACTGGCCGCAAGTTCTGAATCCTCAGATTCTGGTAACTGGCACGATCGATCCTCTGTTCAACACCGCCGGCCTGCCTTCCGAGGAATTTGGCGAGTACAGCTTGATCGGTCAAGACCTCACCGAAGACATCGAAGTTACGGCTCCCCTACATTTCGAAATTTCTACAGACTCCGCAGGCCCCTTCACTTCCACCCTTACGCTGGCTCCTTCATTCAATGGTTCTATTTACGTGCGCATCAATAGCGAAGTAATAGGAGAACACGGGGGCGATATCGTCCACAGCAGCGTTGGCGCCGCAAGTGTCAACTTCCGCGTGGATGGCGAAACCCTGGCTCCTTCAGGCGTGATTACGGTAACCAGCAACATGACCGCTTTCTATCAGGAACTGGGAACACCCTCTGCCTCGCAAAGCTACAGCTTCAGCAGCACTGGACTCAATTCAGATATCGTCATCACCGCTGGCGCGCCTTATGAGCTCTCTCAGAATGGCAGCACAGGCTGGGCAGCCAGCATAAACGTTGCTTCCAGCTATAATGGCCTCATCTACGTGCGTCTTAATGGCATAGCGGTAGGCACACACAATAATGTCGATATTGATCACGTCCATGCCAATGCGAGTCCAGTAAGCATCACCGTTTCGGGAACCATAGGTGTACCCGTCGGCCCAGTGGAAAATCTCTTCTTCAGTGAATACATTGAAGGCCTTAGCAACAACAAAGCGATCGAGATCTTCAATGCCTCGGGATCTCCCGTGGACCTTAGCCGCTACAAAGTGGAACTCTACAGCAATGGCGCTTCAACACCAAATAATACACTGGCTCTTACAGGCATCCTTGCTGCGGGGGACGTGTATGTAATAGCTAATGAATCTGCCGCTGCAGAAATCCTGGCTGTTGCCGATATCACCTCCACCATCACATATTTCAACGGTGATGATGCCCTGGCCCTGCGCTGCATCAATCCTCCCACCCTCCTCGATGTCTTTGGACAGATCGGTGTCGATCCTGGCACAGGCTGGCCCGTGGCCGGAATACCCAATGCTACAGTGGATCACACTCTCATCCGTAAATCCACCGTTGCCCAAGGCAATACAGATTGGGCTGTTCAATTTGGCACCGATGAAGACGATAGCGAATGGATCGTAATGCCCGTGGGACATCATAGCGACCTGGGCAGTCACGTATTCACTCCTGGTGGAGCACTGGATACCCCCGTGGTCACCATCGTCCACACCGGCAACAACGTAGAACTCACCTGGACCGCCATCACCGGCGCCAGCAGCTACCGCATAGAATCCTCAGACGATCCCTATGGAACCTTTACCCTGGAAGGGACTACCAACAATACCAGTTATGGTATTCCCGCCACTCCAGCCAAGAAGTTCTTCAAAGTGATTGCCATACAATAAATAATAATACCTAAACAATCTGCGGGATGCTTCGGCGTCCCGCTTTTCTTTGGCGTGAATTTCGGGCTTGAAAAATGAGCGGCAGAAACCAAATAATCCTTGACAGCTTCCCTGATGTTCAGAAAATATACCAAAGACTAAAGGAGAATATTATGAGACCTAAAGTATTAGCCCTGTTTGTCATCACAATGCTGCTTTTTATCTGCGCCTGCAGCAAAAGCAAAGACGACAATTCTTACAGCTACCCTCTGAAGATCGGCAATTCCTGGACTTATCAGCGCACGCTTTATGAGCAAGATCACGATTTGCCCCCCTTTGTAGGTATCATCAAGGCATCGATAGATTCTATTCTGATTTCTCCCAGTGGGCAAGAGTGCTATCGCATGCGTTTTGAAGAAATCTATGAAGGCGAATCGTATTTTTACGATCAATATTTAGCCAATCTGCCTGAAGGCCTGTGTAGCTTGGGAGGGAATCCAGGTGTCTTTGAATTAAAGGGAAATAGGGCGATAATGCCCATGTTTTCTGGCGGCAAAAAAGCTTCCCAAGATGGCGATAGCCCTTGGTTCAGGCACCCTCATCTCTTGATCCCCAAAAATCCTGAAGTGGGAGCCACCTGGATGCAGCCAGAGGATGACCACTGGTCGGAAGTGCACTACGTGATCCAAGATCCCGAAACCGTGGTTACGGATATCGGCTCGTTCAAATGTCATGTAAAACGCAGTCACGTGAATTGGGATTCCAGATTTAATGATTATGAGCTTTTTGACTATTACTCCAGCAAAGGTCTGGTCAAATTCTTAGCCCTGGGCACAGGAATAGTGCGCGATCAAGATGGTCAGGAACGTCAGGAAGATATTTGGGAAGAGATCCGGCTGATAGCCAGCGATCTTAAATAATCGATGGGGCCTGAAGAGGTCTCTGCATAAGCACGACAGGCGCGCAGATGCCGCAGATGCCGCAGATATTAGGGAGGCTTCCGGCACTTGCCATCCCTGTTTGCCGGACGCGCTTTTGATTCATTTTTAACACGAGATGACTCGAGTGCTCGAGTCATCTCGTGTAGAAGCTCCGCTCAAGACAAGTTCAAGTATCAAGGTAGACATTCGGATTCCGTATTCATATTGGTATTCGCTGGTTGGTGTTTCCTTCAAAAAAGTCCTCGTACCGGTCTTATCTAAAATGCCGTCCCCACGGGACTCAATCCCTTGTGTGGCTGTCGTTTGCTATCTAAAATACCGTGCCTACAGCACTTAGACGGCCTTTTGAGCATCATGGCTATCTGAAATACCGTGCTTACAGCACTCGTTTGGGTGTTTACTTGCTGGATTCTATCTGAAATCTTGTCCTGCTGGGACTCTGTCTGCTCCTAAACTTCCTCTACCACAGCCTTTACTCCCGCCATGACTTGAAAACCTCAAAACCTCAAAACCTGAAAGCTCCGAATCTCTCCTGCGCTACGACAAATTCTCAATTTTCAATTTTCAATTCTCCATTGTCCTCCCCTTTTTTCTTGACAAAAACACCACATAGAAAATCATGGGAATCTAAAGAGGTATTGATAAAAAATATGCGTGTACGACAAAAGATAAATTCGACCAGTAATGATAAGACGATAAAGCTTAAGCATTTGCAGAACGCAAATGCTTTTTTTTGTGCTTTGGAGGAAGTGTGCAATTAGATGAGATTATTCGCAAAAGTTTAGAAGAAGACCTGGGTTCTGGAGATATTACCACCCGCTATCTGGATCTGGAGCCCATGCTGAGCACAGCTTATATGATTGCCAAGGCCGAGGGCATTTTGGCCGGGATCGATGTGGCAGTGCAGGTATTTAAGGCTGTGGACCCCGAGCTCAAGATCACTCTGTATCGCAAAGATGGCGACAAAGTAATGCCCCAGGACGAGATCCTGCGGGTGGAAGGGCGTCCTGCCAGCATCCTGCAAGGCGAGCGTACAGCTTTGAATTTCTTGCAGCGCATGTCCGGCGTGGCCACAGTCACCAGACGCATGGTCGATAAGATTTCCGGGACCAAAGCCCGCCTCTTAGATACCCGCAAAACCACTCCGCTCTTGCGCGAATTGGAAAAATACTCGGTTCGGGTGGGTGGCGGATATAACCACCGGCACGGACTTTTTGATATGATCATGCTGAAGGAAAATCATCTGCGCGCTGCCGGCGGCATCACGAAAGCCGTGGCCAAGATCAAGAGCCAAAACGCCACTTATAAAATCGAGGTGGAAGTAACCAATCAAGAAGAATTGGCCGAAGCTGTGGCTGCGAAAGTGGATCGCGTGATGCTGGACAACATGAGTTTGAAAGAGATCCGGGCCTCTGTAAAGGCTTTCAAAAACAAGGTGGAACTCGAAGTTTCCGGTGGAATCAACGAGGAAAACATCCTGACTTATGCAAAAACGGGAGTGCACTTCATTTCCAGTGGAGCACTTACCCACTCATATAAATCACTGGATATCAGTTTGCTATTCAAGGAGTAGAATATGAAAGAACAACTTAATGTCCTGGCAGCAATGCAGAAATTGGATGATAAGATAGGGCAATATCGCGTCTTACAAGAGGTATTGCCAAAGCAATTGAACGAGATCAACGAAAGGGTGGAGCAAGCTACCATCGATCTGCTGGCCGGCGAGACCGAAAAGGCAGAGATCAATAAGCAACAGCGCGCTCAGGAAGGTGAGATCAAGACTCATCAAGAACAGATCCAAAAGTATGGCAATCAGCTATCTGCGATCAAAACCAACAAAGAGTATAAAGCTTTAAACAGCGAAATAGCCTATCTTAAGGACAAGATTTCGGAGATTGAATCCCAACTCCTCGTCCTGATGGATGCCGAAACCGAAGTCAAAGCCCGCATTGTGGGATATAAAAATGCTCTGGCTGAAGCTGAAGCCAATAAAAAGGCCAAAGAGGGCGATCTCAAAGCCCAGATCGAGACCCTGGAAGAGAAGGTGGAAAGCACCCGGGCAGAGCGCAATAAGCTCGCTGTGACGCTGCCTGTGGCCTTGATCAAACGCTATGGCAATATGATCAAGAACAAAGGGAATCAGGCCCTGGCATACACCCATGACGGTTCCTGCGGTGGTTGCGGTTTTGTGATCCGGCAGCAAATGCGGATCGAACTCCAATTGCGCGAAAAGGTCGTTTATTGCGAAAATTGCGGCCGGATTCTGCTCAATCCCTTCGAGGAAGATAGTCCGGAAGCTAAGTAATGCTATCGTAACGCTGTCTTTAGACGGTGCGTGCATCAGCTTGAGCTGGTGCGCGTGTCCCAAAAAAGAATAGTCACACGGATTTTACAGATTTGACGGATTTACACGGATAAAGAGCATATTGGCCAGTGGATGCAATTTGGTGATCTGCTGGATTGCAACCGTCCCGTTTGCAGGATTGCAGGATTGGATGCGTCTCGCGTCCAGTTGTTGGTGCTAGACTCAAACAAACGAATAGTCACACGGATTTGACGGATTCTTTGTTGAAGGATCAGGTGTCGTCCTGCGCTACGCTCCGGACTCGGGGAGCCATCTCCGGGCACCCCAGCAGTCACCTGCTGGGCTATAGGCATTCGCCTTTCGTCCTGCCGGACTGCTGCTATCTGAACTGCCATGCCTACGTCATTCTATAGGGTATTTTATTGTTGGACAGCTATCTGAAATATCGTCTCTACAGGACTCGGGCTGTGAATGTTACGCCAATTCTATCTGAAAAAACGAGCTTAGAGCGCTCGTTAGATTGAACAGCAGATCGGCCGGCAGAAGCCTGCTCGACGCGTCGTCTGAAGAGTTTGTAAAAAAGTCTCTCACAGATCTCACAGATCACACAGATTGTCAGAAGAGAAGGGAGGCAATGGATACAACAAGGTATTTCATGGCTATTTTTACCTGTTTAGACCTAAAAAAAGCAGAAATTTCTATGTGATTGCTACTATTTTCTTTATTCGTGTTAATCCCTTTGATCCACACAATCCGTGTGACTATTTTTTACAAGTTCTGAAGACAGCGTTACGATGCTTACGAAGTGCTTAGTTTCAGGTTTTTGTGTGTTATTGTGGCATACACAAAAGGGGAAAGCCTGATCTCAGACTTTCCCCAGGGAACTATTTAACTATTAGCGGCTGCTCTATTTAGCTGGCAGCGCAGTAGATTATCAAGAACCGAAGATACCCAGCAGTACACCTGCTGCCACGGCTGAACCAACCACTCCGGCTACGTTTGGACCCATGGCGTGCATCAAGAGATAGTTTGACTTATCATATTGCTGCCCTACCACTTGCACCACACGTGCAGCTGCCGGCACCGCAGATACACCTGCCGCACCGATCAAGGGGTTGATCTTGTTTTTGCTGAAGAGATTCATCAACTTGGCAAAGAGCACTCCGGTGGCGGTGGCCACGCAGAATGATGCTGCTCCCAGGATGAAGATCTTGATCGTGGACGGCGTAAGGAAAACATCCGCCGTGGTTTTGGCGCCTACTGTGAGTCCGATCAAAACCGTAACGATATCGATCAGAGCGGTTCTAGCGGTGCCGGCCAGGCGTTCTGTAACCCCGCTTTCCTTGAGCAGATTGCCCAAAAACAGCATGGCCAGAAGTATTGCCGAGCCCGGCGCGATAAAGGAAGTAACGATAAAGGCGACGATGGGGAAGACGATCTTTTCTTTTTGGGACACCACGCGCAGGGGTTTCATCTTGATCACGCGTTCTTTCTTGGTGGTGAGCATCCGCATGATGGGCGGTTGAATCACCGGCACCAGCGCCATGTAGGAGTAGGCTGCCAGGGCTATGGAGCCCAAGAGGTGCGGAGCCAGTTTGGAGGCCAGAAAGATCGAAGTGGGGCCATCTGCGCCACCGATGATACCGATGGAGGCAGCTTCCAGGATGTTGAATCCCAAAAGCAGAGAGCCCATGAATGTAGCGAATATGCCAAACTGTGCGGCTGCTCCCAAAAGGATCAGACGCGGATTGGCAATCAGGGTGGAAAAGTCCGTCATGGCCCCCACACCCAGGAAGATCAGCGAAGGGTACACACCCTTGCTCACTCCAAAATACAGGTAATTGAGCACAGAGCCTTCTGTGGCCACTCCCAGACCCTGGGCTGCTACGCCGGGGATGTTTCCCACGATCATACCAAAGCCGATGGGGACCAGGAGCAGGGGTTCAAATCCTTTGCTGATACCCAGATAGACGAAGAAGGCACCCGCCAGCATCATTGCCAGATTGCCCCAGGCTACGTTCAGGAAACCGGTTGTTTGAATGAATTGCATGAGTTCTTGCATGCTTTAGCCCTCCAACTCGATCAAAGGATCACCTTCCTGAACGATATCTCCTCTGTTTACATGGATTGTCTTCACTTTTCCTTTGGCTTCAAAGTGGATGTCACTCTCCATCTTCATGGCTTCCAGGATGAGGGCGACATCACCGTCATGAACCATTTGTCCCACTTTCACCGAGACATCGATGATGGTGCCCGGCAGCGGTGCCCGCAGGATCTTGTCGCTGCTATGTATGACTGGTGCAGCAGCAGGTGGAGCGGTCTGGATGCTGGGCTGTTTCGGAGCTTTGCGAGCCTGTTTTTGAGGCTCTTTTTGCTCGAGCGCTTCCAGCACCATCAGCACATCGCCTTCCTGCACTAAAGAGCGTTCTTTGACTATAATTTTGGCAATTCTGGCTTCTTCGGGAGCGGCGATTTCGGATTCCATTTTCATGGCTTCGATGATGAGTATCGCTTGTCCTTTTTTCACCAGATCGCCTTCTTTGACGGGGATGGAGATGATCACGCCAGGCAGCGGAGCCCGTACTTCTCCAGAACCCAGATCTACCTTACTGGAAAGGGAAGGAGCCGTGGGCACGTCCTGTTCCTGTCTCTCGAGTTTGGGCACTCTACTGGATGGATCTTGCTCGATCTGGATGATATAGTCGTGTCCATTAATGTTGATTTTGGCATGGGAGCTGCTGTATTCCAGGATGCTGGCTTCATAACGCTCCCCATCGATGATCAATTTATAGGTTTTCATTATTTTCTCCTTAAGGGCTTCATTTCACAATTTGGCATGGAAAGGATGGCACTGGCCCGCCATTGGTTAATGGGGGTTCTACGAAAAGTAAGCACCATTTTGCGGCGTCTTTCCACATCTCTTTCATGCATGTGCAGCGCTGTGATGGCTGCCACTATCACGTTTCGGCTCAGATCTTTGGGGACGCTTTTCACTTTTCCATCGCTGGAGAGACTGATGGTCCTCGCCTGTTTTTTGCCACGGTTCAGATGCACCAATTGGCTGATGATCAGGCTGGTCAGAACCAGCGCGAGAAAGACCACCACCATGCCCACCAGGGTCACCGATGAGCCATAGAGCATGATGTGTTGCAGGAACTTTGCATTGGTGCTTTTCATGGTCTCCAGATCTATGCCCAGAGCCTGAATCGACATATCATCCCAGGATTTGTCCAGGGGATCGGTATTGCCCAGCATAGCTTTGAGCTTTTTGATGGGGATACTCAAGGTAGTGGCGATTTCAGACACTGTGCTGATCTCATTGAACCCATACTGAAGCTTTTGTTGAGCCAGCAGGGCCCGGTAGGGAGTAATCTCCAGCTTTCTGAGCGTCATCGTATCCAGCACCTTATTGGCAGGTTCCAGGCCTAAGGCGCCTTTCCAGCGGTAAAGATCCTCAATGCCCAGTTTCTCGGCCACATAGAGCAGGGTATTGGTATCCGTAAAACCGTACTCAGATATGATTTCCTGCTCACGTACCAGAGTAAGTGAATCCAGGATCGCCTGAACCCTGAAAGCTCCATTTTCGGGTGCTAACGTTGCTACGGGTTCCTGAGCCAGAAGCAGCAAGGGGATTATCAGGAGGGCAAGACAAATTATCTTTCGCATTAGCTTGCCTTTATAATGGCATGTTGCCGTGTTTGCGGGGAGGAATGCTGTCTTTTTTGTTGGCCAGCATTTCCAGAGCCCGCACCAGGCGGAAACGGGTTAAAGCGGGTTCGATAATATCATCTACAAAGCCACGTTCGGCAGCGCGGTATGGATTGGCGAATTCTTCGCGATATTCGGCTTCGCGATCTTTGAGTACCTGTTTGGGGTTCTCACTGGCTTTGGCTTCTTTGCGGAAGATTACTTCCACCGCGCCGGGAGCTCCCATCACTGCGATCTCAGCAGTGGGCCAGGCATAGACGAGGTCTGCTCTCATGTGACGACTGTTCATCACACAATAGGCACCGCCATAGGCTTTCCTCAGGATCACTGTGATCTTGGGTACAGTGGCCTCGGCAAAGGCATAGAGCAGCTTGGCACCGTTGCGGATGATGCCGTTGTGCTCTTGATTCGTGCCAGGAAGGAATCCGGGGACGTCTTCCAGGACTACCAGCGGGATATTGAAGGCATCGCAAAAGCGCACAAATCTTGCCGCTTTGACGGAAGCATCGATATCCAGAACACCTGCCAAAAACCTGGGCTGATTTGCCACCATGCCTACAGTGTGACCGTTGAGCCGGCCAAAACCGACCACGATATTCTGGGCAAAATTGCGCATCACCTGCAAAAACTCGCCATCATCCACGATCGGATGGATCACATCCAGGATGTCATAGGGTTTGTTGGGGTTTTCGGGGATGATGTCATTGAGCTCTGTGCAGGCCCGGGTGACGGGATCTGGGCTGGGGCAGACAGGAGGGTCTTCCATATTATTGGAGGGCAGATAGGATAGCAGCTTTTTGATCAGCAGCATCGTTTCTTCTTCGCTATCGGCCAAAAAGTGTGCTACTCCGCTTTTGCTGGCGTGAATCTTGGCGCCACCCAGTTCTTCGGTGGTCACGTCTTCATTGAGCACGGTTTTGAGCACTTTGGGCCCGGTTACGAACATATAACTATTGTGTCTTTCCATCACCACAAAGTCTGTGATGGCAGGGGAATACACCGCTCCACCAGCGCAAGGTCCCAAGATCGCTGAGATCTGTGGAATCACGCCGCTGGACATCACGTTCCGCCAAAAGATTTCGGCATAACCGGCCAATGCGTCGATGCCTTCCTGAATGCGGGCTCCACCGGAATCGTTGATCCCGATCAGAGGGCAGCCGTTTTTCAGCGCCATATCCATGATCTTGCAGATCTTCTCTGCATAGGTCTTGGACAGAGAGCCGCCAAATACGGTAAAGTCTTGTGAAAAGATGTATACCACGCGACCATTGATGGTGGCGGAGCCTGTGACTACGCCATCTCCGTCATACACATACTTTTCCATGCCAAAATTCTGGCATTGATGCCTCACAAAGAGGTCAAATTCTTCAAAGCTATCAGCATCCACCAAGAGATCAATGCGTTCTCTGGCAGTCAGCTTGCCTTTGGCGTGCTGTTCGCTGATACGTTTTTCACCACCGCCCAAAAGGGCTTTCCCCCGTCGTACTCTAAGCTTGTCGAGAGGTTTGATAGTATCCATGCTTTTCCTATCCTTATTTTTATTTTTATAGTAATCTCATTTATATGCCAGTTTTTCCAAATAGCAAATTTAGTAAAGGGAAATCTTTGCCTGAGAACTGCTTCCTCTCCTTATTAGGGTGCAAAGTCGTCTCATCTGGAGAGGATCCTGGCTATCAGAACTCAAATGACTTCAGAATGCCCCCGGATTGGATGCGTCTCGCGTCCAGTATACTGCCGCTTTGGGCTGTCCCCTGTCCGTTGTCGGGAAGATGACGGGCAGATAGCAGGGAAAAATCCTCTTATCTCCACGATATCTACACGGCATCCTATGCAGGAAGAACTCTGTAAGTCAGGAAATGGGTGTGACGGCACTACAGGACGGCACCACAGGATTGGATGCGTCCCGCATCCAGTAAGGCCTCAGGCCTTTTTAAAAGAAGCAGTTCTCACTCGACGCGAGACGCATCGAATCCAGCATTCTCGACGCAAGACGCATCGAATCCAGCATTCTCGACGCGAGACGCATCGAATCCAGCATTCACGACGCGAGACGCATCGAATCCAGCATTCTCGACGCGAGACGCATCGAATCCAGCATTCTCGACGGAAGACGCATCGAATCCAATTATCGACCTGCTTTTCTCAAAGGCTACACTGGAAACGGCCTAATCTGCTTCCCTATTTTGAACAGTCTGTATCTCCCTTCAGCCTTGTGTTGATCGATTTTGCTTGACAGCAACTGCCCCTGATATTGATCGTGTGAAAACCCCATTTATTGGGTGCTAATATAGAGGTTTAATCAATGAAAGAAGGTTTTATACCGAACAATGACTATGATTCGATGTTCTTTTCGGACGATACGGCAGGGACACCGCACGATATAAAGACACGATTTTTGAATCACTTGGAGTATTCTCTCATCAAAGACAATACCACCGTGGAGCCTTGGGATATATTCTATGCCCTGGCGCTTTCCTCGCGGGATCGGCTAATCGAGCGTTGGCTGCGGACTCAATACGAATACCGCAAGCGTGATGTGAAGAAGGTTTACTACCTCTCCATGGAGTTTCTGATCGGGCGGCTTTTGGGCAATAGCCTGATCAATCTGGATACCTACAATGAAAGCTACGACATGCTCAAAGCGCGCGGCTACTCTCTGGAAGATATCGCCGAGCTCGAGCCCGATATGGGTCTGGGCAATGGCGGTTTGGGACGCCTGGCAGCCTGTTTCCTGGATTCCATGGCCACCTCGGCCTATCCCGGTTACGGCTATGGTATCCGCTATGAATTTGGCATCTTTCGCCAAAACATCGTCAAGGGTTATCAGCGAGAAGTTCCGGATCACTGGCGCAAAAAAGGCTGTCCCTGGGAGATCAAACGCCCTGAGATCACCTATCGCGTGCGTTTTGGCGGCAAAGTGAAGACCGAAGCGCAAAATGGCGACGGTCCGATCTACCGTTGGAGCGATACCGAAGACGTGATGGCCGTGGCTTGGGACATCCCTATTCCCGGTTACAAAGTAGATAATGTGAACAACCTTCGGCTCTGGGAAGCCACTGCTACCGATGAATTTGACTTCGAATACTTCAATAACGGGGATTATGTGAAGGCGGTGGAGCTGAAAAACATCAGCGAAAACATCAGTAAAGTACTGTATCCCAATGATAATCAGCATCTGGGCAAAGTGCTGCGCCTTAAGCAGGAATACTTCTTCGTCTCTGCCACTTTGCAGGATATATTTTCTCACTGGAAGAGGGATCACGACGGCTTCGACGGCTTTTCGGATAAGATCTGCATCCAGCTCAATGATACCCATCCGGCCCTGGCCATTCCAGAGATGATGCGTATTTTTATCGATAAAGAGCGCATGGATTTTAGTGCTGCCTGGGGGATCTGCAAACTGGTCTTCAGTTATACGAATCACACCATCCTCCCCGAAGCCCTGGAACGCTGGAGTGTAGCGCTTTTTGAAGAGCTGCTGCCCCGGCATCTGATGCTGATTTATCAAATAAACGAGCATATCATGAAAGAAGTGAGCGCCAAATACCCCGGCGACATCATGAAAATGCGCAATGTCTCGATCATCGAAGAAGGGGCCGAAAAGTCCCTGCGCATGGCTCAGCTCTGCTTCCATGGCTCGCACACGGTGAATGGCGTGGCCGCGCTGCATACCGAGATCCTGCGCAAAAAGGTCTTTGCCGATCTGGATCAATTGTATCCTGGAAAGCTGCAAAACAAGACCAATGGCATCACGCCCCGGCTCTGGCTTTTGACTTGCAATCCGCTTTTGGCCAGCCTGATCTCCGAACACATCGGCAGTGCCTGGACCCGTGATCTGGAGCGCCTGCGCGGTCTGGAAGACTATCTGGATGATCAGGATTTTAAGGACAGCTTTTTTGAGATCAAAGAAATCAATAAGAAACGCCTCAGCCGCTATATATACAGGGTTACGGGCATACGTACCCGCAGCGATAGCATCTTTGATGTGCAGATCAAGCGTCTGCATATGTACAAACGCCAATTGCTGAATGTGATGGGGACGATCGCCCGCTATCAGAGGATCAAAGCCAATCCCGATGGCGACTATGTACCTCGCACCGTGATCTTTGCGGGCAAGGCCGCTCCCGGATATTTTCTGGCCAAACGCCTGATCAAATTGATCAACAACCTGGGCGACATCATCAATAAAGATCAGGATGTGAAAGACCGGCTGAAAGTGGTGTTTCTGCCCAATTACTGCGTCTCTCTGGCGGAAAAGATCATCCCGGCAGCAGATCTTTCCGAGCAGATTTCCACCGCCGGATATGAAGCCAGCGGTACGGGAAATATGAAGTTTGCCTTGAATGGCGCACTCACCCTGGGCACCTTGGATGGCGCTAATGTGGAGATGGCAGAGGAGATAGGCACGGAAAACATGTTTATCTTCGGCCTGAAATCCGACGAAGTAAGCCAGCTCAAGCAATCCTGCTACAATCCCCGCTTCTTTTACGACAACGATCCGGAGCTCAGAGCCGTGGTGGATTCCTTTTTGGATGATACCTGGTGTCCGGACGAACCCGGCATCTTTGCCCCGATCTGGAATGTGCTGATGGAAGATGGCGACACCTATCTGCATATGGCGGATTTCCGGGCCTTTATGGAGGCTTCGGACAAGGTGGACGAGCTGTATCTAAAGCGCGATGAATGGGTGCATAAGGCCATCCTGAATATCGCTCGCGTGGGCAAGTTTTCCAGCGATCGGGCGATCAAGGAATATGCCGAAGACATCTGGCACGTGAAGCCCTTGCAGCTTGATTTTGGCGGTTAATAGCTTTTAAGCCATGAAGATCCGGCTACTTTTTGCGATCCTGGCGTTTTGCAGCCTGATTTCAGCCCGCGTGGTGATCAATGAAGTCTGTTACGATCCCGCAGGTGCTGACCTTGGAAAAGAGTGGATAGAACTTTATAATGACTCGGATAATAGCGTAGATCTCAGCGGCTGCAAGATTTACAGCGGTGGCACGCGCTTCAGCAAAGACTTTGAATTCCCTTATTATATGCTGAGGCCGCAGCGCTATTTGTTGATTGGCGGCTCGGAAGTGGCAAATGCCCATTTTGTGCACAATTTCCGCTTTCAGAATGGTGGCAGCTCCAGTGACGGCATCTGCTTTGTCAATGCGGATAGCAGCTATACGGACACCGTGATTTACGATAGCCCCAATGACAATCTCCTGTTTGACGATCATGGTTTTCCCGCCAGCTCTTGTGCGGAAGACGCTCCTGAAGGCAGCTCTTTGGCCCGGGTCTGTGATGGCTGGGATACTGAGCAGAGTGGGGAAGACTTTGTGGTGGAAGCATCTCCTACCCCCGGCGCTCCAAACCATGTGTATGCCGATTATGCGCTGTTTGATCCCCTACTTACCAGCTTTGAAAATGCCCAGCAGCTTCAGCTTTCCATCAGCAATCTCTCTTTGTACAAGCCGCTGCTTTCGGCAGAGCTTTTGATCTATCAGGATGAGCAGCTCTTGCACACTGAAGCGATTGCCCCACTGGCCTTTGGCGAAGAGAGGACCATCGAGATCTGGCTGCAAAGTGGCTATCAACTGCTTTTCGCCCAATTGAACCTGGAGGACGACCCCAATCCTGCCAATAACAGTTTGTATATCAGCGCCTTGGGCACAGAAGCCTTACCTCCTCTAATCAATGAAATCTTCCCTGCCCCCCTGCCCGGAAAGCAGGAATGGATAGAGCTTTATGCCCCTTCCGCAGCTCCCACAAGAGCGGAGTACGTGATTCTGGATGCGAGCAACAATCGCATCTCCTTCAGCCTGCCCAATGTGCCCGGATATTTCGTGCTGTGTCGCGATCGGGACGCCTTGCTGGCAGACTATCCGGATTGCCCTCCTCTGGCGGTGATACAGGTATCCACTTGGGCCAGCCTCAATAACGATGGCGATAGCCTGATTCTGCTGGATGCCAGCGAGGAAAACGCTGTGGATGCCATGATTTACAGTTCAGCCCAAGCGGTATCCGATCTGGCTCTGCAGAGAATAGTTACTCCGGACGGGAGCATAGTCTGGAGAGTAGCCAAAGCTAATCCCGGGCAGGAAAATACAGTTCATCAGAACCAATTGCCGGAACATGCTGAAAAGCTGAAGATCCTGGGCTCGCCCTGCGATCCTTCAACAGGGGAAGTTGTTACGGTCAGCTACAATCTGCCCGATCCTGCTAACCGGATCAATTGCACGATCTACGATCTCAAGGGACGCGTGGTCAGGCAGTTGGCGGATCATAGCCTGGTGGAAGCGAGGGGTCTGCTGTCTTGGGATGGGAAGAGGCAAAATGGCAGCTATGCTAAAAGGGGACTGTATATCATTCTTTGGGAATCCCAGGCTGCAACGTCCGGTAAGGTACTACGCAAACAGCTTAGTGCTGTGATCCGATAGTAAATTGTAGGGGTTTTTGGTAAAAACCCAAGCTGATGGTAGCACTGTCTTTAGACGGTGCGTGGAGCTTGCTGGATTGGATGCGTCTCGCGTCCAGTTGCTGAATTTGATTGTGCGGGTCAGACGGATTTACACGGATTGTTTTTACCACCGAGATCACCGAGAACACTGAGGAAGAGACGCTGGCACTGCTGGATTGGACGCGGGACGCATCCAATCCTGTGTGTCGCAAAAGCCTGTGGCCTTACTGGACGCGGGACGCATCCAATCCTATACTGGCGTCTGATCTGCTTCTGGACACGAGAAGCAAACGAATCCAGTATCACCGCCGTCTGAAGACAGCGTTACGATCAGTGCACTCACCGTCTGAAGACAGCGTTACGGCCCCTACTTCATCCTCGCCAACATCTTGGCCACATGTTGTCCTTGAAAGAAAGCTCCATCGAGTTCAAACTTATTGGGGGTTCTGCTGCCATCCGGGCCGGCGATGGTGCTGGCTCCATAGGGTGAATTTCCGGTAATCTCGTCCATAGTGGATTGTCCGGCATAGCTATAGGGCAGGCCCACGATCATCATGCCATGATGCAGCAGCACGGTGTGCATGCTGAGAATGGTGGATTCCTGTCCACCATGCTGCGTGCCAGAGCTGGTAAAGGCTGAACCGATTTTGCCGATCAGGGCACCTTCGGCCCAAAGTGCACCGGTGCCATCTATAAAGGCTTTCATCTGTGAGGCTATCATGCCATAGCGGGTGGGAGCGCCAAAGATAATGGCGTCGTAATCCCCGAGTTCGGAAGGATCGGCAATAGGTATATGGGCAAAGGCGTTACGTGCCTGGCTGGCGCCGATTTTGTCCAGGACCTCTACAGGAAGGGTTTCCGGCACTTGTTTCAGCACCACTTCCATATTGGCTATGCTGCTGGCACCTTCCACCATAGCTTTCGCCATTTCGAAGACATGTCCATAACAGGAGTAAAACAATACTAAGATTTTCATGACTTATGTTCCTTTATTATCATTATTTTACTGATAAGATAAAGCTAATTTCAGATCTGGCAAGGGGATTTTATTCGGCAGCTTCCGCGATCAATTCCTCTATGGCGTTGATGAACTCATCGATATGTTCTTCCAAAGTATTGAAATTACACATCAAGCGCACCTCATTGCGGCTCTCATCCCAAGTGTAAAACATGAACTTTTCCTGCAAGGGCTCGATCCACTCTGGGGGCAGGGTGGCGAAGATCGAATTCACATAGACCTTTTGGGTGATGGTGATCTGCGGGAACTTTGCCAGACGCTTGGCCAGCAGGGCCGCCATGTCATTGGCATGCTTGGCACAGATACGCCAGAGTTCTTTATTCAGATAGGCCTCATATTGGGCCGAGATAAAGCGCATTTTGGAAAAGAGCTGATTGCATTGCTTGCGGTAAAAACGCATATCAGAGGTAAGTTGGGGATGGAAGCTGATGATGGCTTCTCCCAGGAGCAGGCCGTTTTTGGTGCCGCCAAAGCTGATGATATCGGCCCCGACATCGTAGGTCATGCTTTTCAGATCTGTATTCAGAGCCACCACCGCATTGGCCAGACGCGCGCCATCGATATGCAGATACATCTCATGTTCATGTGCAAAATCCGCCAGCGCTTTGAGCTCTTTTAAGCTGTAAAGAGTTCCGTATTCAGTGCTTTGGGAGATGGAGATGATCTTGGCCTGGGAGTGGTGCTGATCCCGGTTTCCCAAAAGATAGGGGGCGATAAGCTGGGGGGTGAGTTTGCCATCCACAGTCTTGATAGGCAAGAGTCTGGCTCCTGTGCATTTCTGCACGGCACCGCATTCATCCACATTGATGTGGGAACTGGCGGCACAGATGACGCTATTGAATGAACTGATCATAGACTGCAAGGCCAGTACGTTTGCACCGGTTCCGGTCATTACAAAAAAGGCCTCACAATCTCCCCCAAAGAGGGCTTCAATGTGAGACAAAACATCGCGGGTCAGTTGATCATCGCCATAAGCCGGACAAAATCCGGTATTAACCTGCTGCAATGCGGAAAACACGGTAAAGTGAATACCGCTGTGATTGTCGCTGCCAAAACTAATCGGAAACATTATCTACTCCTGAATTATCCTTTGGACCAAGTTAATCCCTAGCGTATTTTGTGTCAAGTGCGATTCTTCATCCTCTTCCGCAGACGGGTGAAGCCCACTAGAGATCACTAGGTTTGGCAGATTCGTCCTCATATTTTCCTCTGGATCGATGTCCATATGCCGCAAAGTCACCATACGAAAATAGGCTGAAGCATGCACCTCAGCCTAAATGTCATGAATCGTTTAGTTTAGAAATTGACGCCCAGAGCTCGATCTGAGAGATAAAGCTTCCAGGGATTGCTCTTCGAAGTCACCTGTCTCACGTTTTTGATGGTAAAGACAAATTCGTATTGAGCGCTGAGGCCATCCACTGTGAAGGGGATGATCAGGCGCACAGTTTTGCCTTCATAGCGTTTGGCTTCGGTAAAATCTACCGGCCAGAGTGGACGTCTGGCCAAAACGCCAGTGCTGGAGTGGTAAACGTGATCTGCTGAATACAGAGTTTCGGAGATATCTCCCCGTCTGGGGATCACCGCAGGGGTTTGAGGATCGCCCAGTGCACTGAGTTTGGTGCCGGAGGCCAGTACCCTGTGCCCCATATTATCCACGTCCATATAGGTTACGTTGTCCCAATCGATCATGAGCGGTTCTTCACTCTTATTGTACAGGGAGAGGTTCCAGCCGGCTTCGGTGGCGCTCCAAATACTGCGGAATAGATCATCTTCATAGGCATAACGGACCACGTCCATAGTATCTGCTACAGGGGCCTGATAGCGCTGGTTGATGTCGCTGGCTTTGCGCACCATGCTTAGCTCCACGTCGTATTTCACGATCATATTTTTGGCTTTGGCCCGATTTCCAGAACAGCCCACAATCCCGATCAGGATCAGGACTAAAAGCGTTATAATTAAGTATCTCTTCATTTTTGCTCCTTGTTGAATATTGCACTCTCAACAGAATAACAAACAGGCAAGAAGTGTCAAGCAGAAAATATCACAAGCATACCATCAGGCTTCCCAGCAGATCCATGCTATTGCTTTGATGCCAGGCTGTTATGCAGCGGAATCGCGATTGCCGACAGCATCGACAGTTGCTATGTCAGCCCTGCACACCTCAGTCTTGAACTTGCAAGTCCAAGGGAAAGGTGTGGCGCTGGGATTATAGCGCCTTACAATCCTTGATGAAACAGCAAGGGCTATATCCTCTGCGCTCTATTGCTTATTCTTGGCAAGCCAGGCAGCGGCTCTTGCCAGTAGCTGCGCTTGCTCCGAGGAATTGAGCTTTTCCTGGACCGTATCCAGCAGATGTAGCGCATCTTCATCATGATCTGCAACAGCTAACAAAAGCCAAAAATAGGCTTCTTCATTATCCTGCATAGCGCCCTCACCATTGTAATAAGACTTGCCCAAATAGTATTGCGCTTTAGGATAGTTTTGCTCTGCGGACAGGCGATACCAGCTCAGCGCTGCCTTTTTGTCTTCCGCTACACCGCTACCCCAGAAGTAACACCAGCCCAATTGGAATTGAGCAATGGCATGTCCCTGCAGGGCCGCCAGGCGATACCATTTCTCAGCTTCATTTTCGTTATCTTCGACTCCTATGCCCAGCTTGTAAAAATCACCCAATCTGTATTGTGCCTCAGCGTGTCCCTGCTGGGCTGCCAGAAGATACCAGTTCGCGGCTTCTTCATGATCCATCCCGACGCCTTCACCTCTGGCGTAGCATTCGCCAATCATGTATTGTGCTTCGGCATCGCCATTGTTTGCCTTTTGCAGCAGCGATTCGCTATAAGTGACCTCACTCCAGAGCATCCCCATCATTATAAGGCTGAGCAGAGTAATCATTAATTTATTCATTCAACACCTCCAAAGTGTTTTTTAGAGATAGAAGATAAGTGGATTTAAGACTGATGGCAAAGAAAATTATGATTCAAAATAAAGCCGCATCTCACTAATCTATTGTGCTTTATGAGCCAAATCTGAAAGACATCTATATTCAATCTATAAATAAAAGTCAAATCTCAACTATTTTTCTTGACGCATTTGGAAAGCCGAATAAGAAGGTATTAACACTTGCGAATGCTCTCATCCTGCTCGTTAGATATTCTGGTAAAAGATCTTGGCGATTTGCCAAGACTAAGCACTAAAAAAGGATTTGTTTTATGTTTTCAAGATTGCGTTGTCCCTGCTCGTCAGCAATTTTCAAAGAGCAGCCCCGGTCCGCGCAGAATTTTGTAAGCATTTTTGATAAGCCTCATATAGGAAAATCTCCACAACAGCAGCCTACGTGCATCATCTCTCCAGCTTATCACTTGTTCACTTCCTCTCCTCAGCCTTCCCTGAAACAGCTCTTAAAACCAAACGCGACATCTTGCCCCAGCCCGCTCTGCGAGCTGAGGAAGCTAGTGCAGCTCGCTCTTAAACCCCATAATTTTCAATTAAAATACAGCTAAACACAGGAGATTCGGATGAAAAAGCTTATTTTGACCAGCCTTGCCCTGATGCTCATGGTCGGCATCTTTGCCTATGAAATAACGATCGGTACCGATGCAACCCCCAACAATGTTCTAATAAACAGCAGTTTTGGCTATTGCCGTGATGCTTCTATCTATACCGCCTCTGAAATCGGAGCTTTCGGGACGATATCTACTATTGCGTACAGAGCCCTAACTAACACTACTGTCGCAATCCCCATTAAGGTGTATCTGAAAACGACCTCCGCAGTTTCATTGGCACCTGCTGTCCCTTGGGCGAATCTGATCTCAGGGCTTACACCTGTGTATGAGGGAATTGTCTCAGGCACCAGTGCTTCTCTGTGGAAAACTATCGCTCTCACCACCCCCTTCGACTATAGCGCAGATAATCTGGAAGTCCTGATTGAATCTAACTATGGCGGCAGCGGCAGCGGCAGCGCAACAGTCCCTAAGTGGTATGCTTCCTATGCCGCATCCCGAAACCAACAAATCTACGATAATTATAATCCTCCCACCGATCCCGGGCACATAAGATCTATCCGTGCGAACATCCGCTTGGAGATCAGCGGGCCCCCTCCCATCCTCACCCTTAATCATGATAGCTGGGATTTTGGTGATGTCCTGATCAATACTGCTGTCACAGAGCAGTTTACCATCACCAATACCGGCAGTGGAACTCTCATCATCTACAGCATTTCCCCCTATAACTTACAGCATAGCCAGTTCAGCATTAGTGCAGCGGCTACAGATACAGAGCTTTCCAGTGGCGAATCTACAAGCTTCACGGTGCAATATTTACCCACAGCCGGGGGATTGGATCAAACAGATAACCTTGTGATCGGGCATAGTACAGGAAGCAGGACAATTGCGCTGAGTGGAGACTGCTATAACCTCAGTACCACCACCCCCTATTTTGAAGGTTTTGAAACCGGACATACAGACCAGTCAAATTCGCTCCAACACTGGACACAAGCTACCGGTCCCCAGTACACCAGCCAGCGTTGGACAGCAAACAGCTCTTTGACAGACAACAATAGAACGCCCAGAACAGGCAACTGGAACGCCTATTTGGCCAAGGGCGGACAATCCTGTCTGATCCGGGCAATTCACTTGACTGCTGGTACAGACTACTACATCAAGCTCTTTGCCCGTCAAAATACCAATATCAGTGCCACTGATGCCAGCATTCAGGTCAAATACGGCACTCAAGCTTCCATAGCTGGTATGACTGAAACTATCATTCCTGAAACGAGCCTGCCCAGCGGTGATTACCAAATGCTCTATGGAACATTCAGCCCAGCGACTACCGGTATTTACCAGATCGGTATTCAGGGTTGGATCAATTATAATGCAGACTACATCAGCCTGGACGACATCACCATCGCTGAGCTGCCTGCCAGCCCCGTGCTCAGCTACAACCCCACTGCCATCGATTTCGGTGAAGTGATAAAAAGCATTCAGACCGGTCCTCGAAACGTGATCATCACCAATACTGGCACCGGCAATTTGAACATCGCTGCTGAAGATATCAGCATCATTGGTGCCGATGCTGTCCGCTTCAGCTTTGGCACGGGCCATCTACCCGCCAGCATCAGCTCTGGCCATTCCGTGGAGATTCCGGTTTATGTGAATTCTACTGTCAATGGCACCATCTCTGCTACCCTGCGCATCGTCAATAATCAGACCCGCGCAAATTATGATGTTGGGCTCAGTGCAAGTGTGTTGCCGGCAGGATTCGTGACTATTGGCAATGATATCGGCGGTGAATTTACCGGCCTGCCCATCTATCCCAATTGGGACTACAGCTATAGCCAGAGCATCTACCTGCAAAGCGAAATCAACTATCCCAGTCAGGGCATTGAGAAGCTGTATTACTACTGGAATGGTGGAGCTAATGCATATTTTAGCAACAATTGGACTATCTATATGGGACACACCACGCTCAGTACTTTTGAGAACAACAGCAGTTGGATCCCTTTGAGCGAGCTTACTCAGGTGTCTCAGCCTATAGTCAATCTACCCGCCAGAGCCGGCTGGATTCAGATTTCGCTTCCTACTCCTTTCCTGTATAACAACATCGATAACCTGGTGATCGCTGTGGATGAAAACGAATCTGGAAACAATCACGGTCAGGGTGAGATGTACTTTTATTGCTCAGATTCTGGAGGACGGCGCAGCATCCGTTGCGAGAGCGACACCGACAATCCGAATCCAGCCTCTCCGCCCCCAGGATTTGTCTGGCATATTCGTCCCAACCTCAAGCTAAAATTAATCGAACCTGCCAGTACTCAAATCACGATTGGCACTGGCACCGGCAGCGGCCAGGATCCGATATCCAGCTACTATGGTTTTCACCGTAGTGCTGCTATCTATCCTGCCGGAGAGCTTGGTGGCTCTGGCAAGATTACTAAGATCGAGTTCAAAGCCGAAAGAAGCACTGTTACTGCAATCCCGATTAAAGTGTATATGAGAATGACCCCTGCGTTTACGTTATTACCTTCAGATTGGCCCACCCTGATCTCTGGACTTACACCTGTATATGAAGGCAACTTGTTGGGCACCACCGCGGGTCAGTGGAAAACAATTGCTTTGGATATCCCCTTCGACTATACCGGAAACAATCTGGAGGTCCTGATAGAATCTAACTATGGTGGCAGCGGCGGTGGGATCTCAACATCTCCAAAGTGGTACAATTCCACAGCCCTAAACAAAAACCTATACATTTATCAAGATGACAATGCCCCCACCACAAAGATTGGGACAGTGAACTCGGAGCGTCCTGATATCCGATTACAATTTGACGAATACCTTCCTTATCCTCCTGCCTTTGCCGCAAGCCCCACCAGCCTGGATTTTGGCAATATAAGCATCAATACCACTGCAGCTTATACAGATATTAGCATTTTTAATAATGGTGCTGGCACGCTCACTATCACCAGTGCGGATTTGGGTGGAGGAGATGCCGCAAGATTCCTTTTTGACCTGAATTCCAATCCTCTGCCCTGGATTTTGGGCGCTGGAGCCAGCAAAATAGTGAAAGTGGCCTTTAGTCCCATCGCGGTAGGAAGCCATTCTGCTTATTTGCACTTTGTCTGCACTGGCCTGGGAAGTCACGATCTAGCGCTTACCGGCACAGGTACGGCGATCACATCTTTCCCAACCGTGTATGATTTTGGCACTACAAGCTCTGATGCCTTTCCTCCGCTGGACTGGAGCAGGCATAGCGGTGTATTGGCCAATCCCACTATCTTGGGAGCAGCAGAAACCGGTAAGTGGGTTCAGGACGACTGGAAGAATATAAGCTCTCCTGCTAATAAAGCTGCCAGAATCAACATCTACGGTACTTCTGCTAATGGCTGGCTGATTTCTCCGCCTATTGCTGTGCCTGCGGCTGATTATGAAGTGAGCTTTGATGTCGCTTATATGGCTTTTGGAAATAACAATGCCCCTGTCGCTACAGGCACAGACGACCAATTCGCAGTTCTGATCGGTGACGGCAGTAGCTGGACTCCGGCCAAAATCCTGCGCAAGTGGGATAATGCCGGCTCGCCCTATGTGCTGAACAGTATTCCTCCTGCAGGCATCAAGGTTAGCCTGCCGCTGGGATCTGCAGGGATCAAGTATCTTGCCTTTTATGGCATCTCAACCGTAAGTAATGCCGATAATGACTTGATGGTGGATAACATTACGTTCCGGCAAATTCCTACGACTCCGCTCCTCACCCTGAGCCCCGATCTGGCAGTCTGGGATTTTGGCCATAATGCGATCAACACTGCAGCCACCAAGCAATTCACCATCACCAATACTGGGGTTGGAACTCTTATCCTCAGCAGCATAGTTGCTTCCGGCGCATATTACAGCATTAGCGTTGCTCCTGCAGATCTGGAACTTAGCATCGGTGAATCTACCAGCTTCACGGTGCAATATTTACCCACTGCAGTCGGAACAGATCACACGGGAGTGCTTACGATTAGCGATAATAGAGCCATAAGGACTATTGATCTCATTGGTAGCTGTTCTAATCCCACCATCGCCAGCTTCCCCTGTGTGGAAGGTTTTGAGACTGGAAATACAGATCAGTCAACTACCGTCAAGAATTGGACACAAGCTAACGGTCCGGAATATACCGACAAATACTGGAAGGCAAACAGTTCCTTGACAAACTACAATAGAGCTCCCAGAACTGGCGCCTGGAACGTCTGTCTGCAACGTAATGGGCAGTCCTATCTGATCCGGCCCATCGTCCTTGTTGCCGGCACAGGATACTCAGTAGAGCTCTATGCCCGGCAGGACGGCACTGTTGCCAGCCATGCTAAGATTCAGGTTAAATATGGCAGCACAGCCTCAGTAGCCGGTATGACCCAAAGCATTATCCCCAGCACAGGCTTGGTCAACGGTGATTACCAAAGGCTCTACGGAGTATTCACTCCCGCCAGTAGCGGCACTTACTATATCGGAATCCAGGGTTGGAAGGATGGCTATGATCAATACATCAGTCTGGATGACATCACCATCGATATGTTACCTACAAGCCCAGTCTTGAACTACCGACCTGAATCCCCGCACTTTGCTGCCACATTTCCCAATAGCCAGTCCGACTATCAGAATCTAACTGTAAGCAACTATGGCGGTGGCACGCTAAACCTTGCGGCAGCCAATATCAGTCTGGTAGGCCCAGACGCCGACCAGTTTGCTTTCACCACCACCGGTTTTCCCGCTGCCTTAACGCTCGGTCAATCTGTAAACATCCCGCTGCGCTTTGTCCCCAGCTCCGCTGGTTATAAATCAGCTGCGCTGAGGCTTCGCTATGCCGGTGCGGATTACGATGTGGACTTAGGCGGATATGCTCCCTCCGAAATCGCTCTTTATGAAGGCTTCGAAGCTGGCGTCATTCCCTCCACTTGGACCATCCTCAATGTCGATAACGGTAGCAAGCTGTGGTTAGCCCAAACGTCTGATCCTCACACCGGCACTTTTGCCGCACGTGTAAACTATGAAGGCAGTTCATTTGCAAACAATGACTGGTTGATCACCCCTCCTGTGCAGCTTAGTGCCACCGCCCATGATGAGATCAGTTTTTGGATGCGGAGCCGAGGCGCCAGCTATGATGATGCCTGGGAGGTCTTGATTTCCACTACCGATACCACTCCCGCCTCCTTCAGTATGATCGATGAGGGCACCGGACATATGCCGGAATACGTGCAAAAAAGTTACAATCTGGATAGCTATGGTGATGCCATAATTTACCTGGCCGTGCGCTACATAGGGACTAACGATAATTTCCTGACCGTGGACGACTTTGTGGGCCCCGATCTTTATTCACCCATCGTCAAAGACTTCCCTTGGAGCGAAGGCTTTGAAGCTGCCACCTTCCCGCCCCAGGCCTGGAGCCGGCTGGATGCGGATGCAGACAGCGAAAACTGGTATCGTTGGGGCGATGATGGAGCTGCTAATAACGGAGATTACTATGCTGCTTCCGCTTCCTGGACAGAGCCAAACGGGCCACTTGCCCAGGATAACTGGCTGATTACTCCAGCTCTGGCTATTCCAGAACTTGGCGCCTACATGGTGGAATACTACGTGGGTGCCTCGGATCCTGGCCATCCCGGAGAACACTATAGCTTCTGCGTTTCCACCACAGGAACCGCTGCTGCAGATTTCAGTATATTGGAAGAAGAAAACATTGAAGAGGAGGGGTGGCACTATCGTATGTTTGACTTGAGCAGCTATGCTGGGCAGACGCTATACCTGGCCTTCCGTCACCACTCTACCCCGAGCTCATCATGCCTGAAAATAGACGATATCGTAATACGTGAACTTCCTGCAACCCCGATCCTGAGCTATAGACCTGCCGCCTGGTATTTTGGCAGCACCCATACCCTGACCCCCTCTACTCCCAAAGATTTCGTGCTCAAAAATAACGGGAACGGAAGCATCACGATCAACAGTGGCGACATCACTCTGAACGATCCCGAGGGGAACTTTGTGCTCACCGCCCAGAATCTGCCTGTAAGCCTTGGGTATCAACAGACCTACATCTTTAGCGTGCAGTTCATTGCGCAATCCGCAGGCAGCAAAACTGCCACCCTCAGCATCCAGGATAATATCAGCAGCGCTATTCACCATATCCAGCTCTTTGGCGAAGCAAGCCTCGAGCCCATCGTCAGCATCCTGGGCCTCACCGGTGCAGCAGTCGCCCCCAATAATGTCTCCCTTAGCTGGAGTAGCATGTTCGGTAATCCCGGCACGCCCGGATACCTGCATTGGGACGATGCCATCCCGCGCGATACCCAAGGTATTCTGGGGGGGACGAACTACAACGTGGCCAGCAAATTCGGCACAGACGTCACGGCCAGAGCAAACGGCATGAAGCTGAAGAGTGTGATGATTCACTTGGATGAATCTCCCCAAGCTGTGGACGCCATCAAGGTCTGGAAGGGCTCGAATAGTGTTCTTGCTCCCACCCACTTGCTATATACGCAGCCTGTCAGCGGCCTTGTCTCCGGTTGGAACAACATCGTGCTTACCACTCCATTGACCGTGAGTGGCAGCACTGCTCTTTATGTGGGTTACCATATGACATCTGCTGTGGACGCCTATGTCGCTTCCACAGATTATTTGCCAGCAGTTCCCGGACGTGGCAACCTGCTTGATTATATGGGCTGGAGCACACTTACAGACTACAATAGATCCGGCAATTGGCTGATCCATCCTTACTTCGAAGCTGCCTCTGCCAAGACGAGCGGAGATCCCGAGCTCATAAAGCCCATTTCCATGTACAGTGAGCCTGCCCGTGAACACGATCTGCACGAAAGTCTGCTTATTGCACGCCCGAACCCTGAAGCGGAGCGCGCTCTGCTGGGCTTTAATATCTATCGCAATGGAGTAAAGATCAATAGCAGCATCGTGCCAGACTATTACTACCTGGATGAAGATCTTGCCGCCGGCAGCTATCAGTATGCGGTACAATCCGTACATCACGGTGCCTTAGGGCCTGTTTCCAGTAGCATTCCTGTCACTATCCAGACGCTTCCGGCTCCCCTCGCACTGCCCTTTACGGAAACCTGGAGTAGCGGGAACTTCGCGACCAAGCTGTGGAGCACCAGCAGCAGCAACTGGGCGATCAAAAGCAACTTAGGAAATCCTGGGGCCACTGCAAGCTTCAGCAGTAATCCTACAGTATGGAACTACAGCAGCGTCCTGCGTAGTTATAGCTTCAATGCTACTGCTATGCATAGTCTGCAATTCAGCTTTGATCTGTCTCTGGATAACGCATCCACCTATACAGAAAACCTGATGACCTGGCAAATCTGGAATGGCAGCTCTTGGTACACCCTGGGCAGCTACAGTTCCGTAAATGATGATCTGGCCTGGACTCACTACAGCTACGATATCTCGGCTTATGCAGCAAACCAAATCTTCAAAATCCGTTTCGTAGCCTCTGGTGTAAGTAGCCATGCAATCAACGCTTGGTACATCGATAATATCGCTATCAGCAATTCCAATCCTGTTTTAACACCCGTTACCGGTCTCAGCTTGCAGCATCCTGGCAGTAGCACCATCGTGAGCTGGACTGCTGTGCCTGGGGCGAGTAGCTACAGTGTTTACCTTAGCGAAGATCCCTATCGCGGCTATCTGCTCTATGGCAACACTGTAAACACCCAGCTCAGCATCTTGCAAAGTGAATTGCCGGAGTTCAAAGCCTTCTTCAAAGTGATTGCAAATGCAGGGCCCCTCCCTGGAGCAACAGAGCCCTCCAGCCCGCCGGCTCAGCTCAACCCCCTCAAATGAAATAGGTCTAAATAAAAGGAGTACCCCGGATGAAAAAGCTTATTTTGACCAGCATAGCGCTAATGCTCATGAGCGGCATATTTGCCGATCTAATCACGATAGGTACAGGCACCAGCTCTGAAGATGAGCCAATCTGCAGCCGTTTCGGCTATCACCGGAGTGCCGCGATCTACACCCAAGCCGAGCTTGCTGGCTCTGGAACGATAAAGAGTATTTCGTTCCAAGCCGCTAATACCACTACTAATATTGTGCCAATTAAGGTGTACATGACGATGACCACCGCGGCTACATTGCTACCCGTATCCTGGCCTACAATGATCTCAGGGCTTAGCCCGATATATGTGGGAAACGTTTATGGCACTACCGCCGGCGACTGGAAAACCCTCACCTTCAACACCCCTTTTGCCTATATACACAACAATCTACAAGTCATGATAGAATCAAACTTTGGCGGTGGTGGCAGTGGCAGCGGCATAGCGAAGGAAAATTGGTATTATTCTTATGCTTATAATCAAAACTATTACCGTCACCAGGATAACAATCCACCTGTTACTCAGACTGGGTCAGTGAATTCAAACCGCCCGAATATCCGTCTCAATATGATCGGCTACGATTCGTTCATCCCGCCCGTCCTGAGCCTTGATCCCGATGTCGCAAGCTGGAGTTTTGGCGAAACCGCCATCAATACCGTTGCTACCAAGCTATTTACCATCACCAATAGCGGTGGTGGAACGCTCAATCTCAATACCGTAGTGGTCTCAGGTGGATATTGCCGCATTGGTACGGCTCCTGATGACACGCAGCTTACGCCCGGTGAATCCACCACTTTTACGGTAGAATATCTGCCCTTCGCCGTCGCCCCCTCACACAATGCTGTGCTTACGATCAATAGTAATGTGGCAGTGAGGACGGTGGCTCTTTCCGGTAGCTGCTACGACCCTCTCAGCGTGATCACCACGCCCTTCTTTGAAGGTTTTGAGACCGGAAATTATGACCAGGCTACTTTCATCAAGCATTGGACACAAGCTCCCGGTCCGGATTACACTGGCAAAAAATGGCAGCCAAATACTTCCCAGGGAAGCTACAATCGATCTCCCAGATCTGGCGACTGGAACGTGACCTTAGAAAAGTCGGGGCAATGCTATCTGTTCAGGCCCATAGAATTGACCGCAGGCACAGAATATGCGATCGAGCTGTATGCCCGTCAAGGCACCATCGTCACCACTGATGCCACCATTCAGGTAAGTTACGGCAATCAACCCACCATCGCCGGCATGACTGCGAGCATTATCCCGGCCACGAACTTGGACCTGGGCAATTATCAGAGGCTCTACGGATCGTTCTCACCGGCCACCACTGGTCGCTATTACATCGGCATTCAGGGCAGGATCAGCGGCAGCCCCTGGTACATCAGCCTGGACGATATCAGCATCTATGAATTGCCTTCTGTCCCTATCCTTAGCTACAGCCCCACTGCCATCGATTTTGGCATGGTGATGCAGGGCCTAGAGTCTGATCCCAGAAACCTTACGATCACCAATACCGGTGGCGGCATCCTGAATATCGCGACAGCAGACATCAGTATTATGGGCCCGAACGCTGCCCGCTTCAGATTCGGCACAGACGCTCTGCCTGCCAGTTTAAGCTCTGGACAAGCGGTGGAGATTCCCGTCTTTGTCACCCCCCTCACCACGGGTGCACTCTCCGCCACTCTGCGCATCACGAACACTCAGACCCGCAGCAATTATGATATTCCCTTGCAGGCCAGCGGCTTGCCCAGCGGCATTGTGAGAATTGGTGAGGGTGTCTCAAACCTGTACTTACCCATTGACCCTTACTATCATTATAGCTATAGCCAGAGCATCTTCCTGCAAAGCGAGATTGCCACGGCCAATAAGCGCATTGAGAAGTTGTATTATTTTTGGAACGGCACTACCGCAGCGGTGAATAGCAACGACTGGACCATCTATATGGGACACACGGCACTCAGTGCATTCGTGGGGGAAAATAGCTGGATTCCGCTGGCGAACTTGAGCCAGGTTTTTATAGGCGAAGTAGCCCTGCCTGGCACTGCGGGCTGGATAGAAATCCCGCTCAATACGCCCTTTCAGTATAACAACCTGAACAATCTGGTAATCGCTGTGGATGAAAATGAAGCATATACCGATGGAAGCGCAGGGTTTTTCTCCTGCACCGCTTCCGCCACGAGCCGCAGCATGATTAGTTACGCATTTTCCGACAATCCGGATCCGGCCAACCCAGGTTACGGGGCGCCAGAATCTGGCTTTCCCAATGTGATGCTGGCTATGGGCAATGTCCCGGCCGGGGCACCCAAAGCTCCCATTCTGAATTCTCCTTTGGCGGCCACAGCTTTGTTTCACACCGGATTTGATCTGCGCTGGACACCCAATGCCACCAGCGGGCATATAGATTATTACAAGGTATATCTGTGGACAGATGCTCAAACGATAAATACTGGTCGGGTTTGGAGAACCACGGGAACCTCGCTTAACCCCTGTAATCCTCCTCTGGATCAGTTGGGGAATCCGCAGACTGCGCTCACATTCAATTATCTGGATCGTTACAACTGGACCGTGGAGGCTTACGCAAACGCCTATCCGGTTCAAATGGCCCGGGCTCAGCCAAGCTGGTTTCAGATCGAAGCAAACCCCACTGTCACCCAATTCCCCTGGAGTGAAGGATTTGAAGGCGCGGTCTTTCCACCGCGAGGCTGGAGCATCGTGGATGCCGATGCAGACGGTGAAAGCTGGTCTCGTTACGACCATTATGACGCTGCCCACACGGGATCTTATTATGTGGCTTCCTATTCCTGGAACGGCAGCCCCGAAGGACTCAACCCGGAAAACTGGCTGATCACAGCTCCGGTGGTGATCCCCGCTACTGGCCTATACGTGGTAGATTACTACGTGGGGGGTGGAGATCCTACGTCTGCCGGAGAATACTATGGCTTCTACATTTCCACCACGGGAACCGCTCTGGATGATTTTGACTGCGTGCACAGCGAATTCCTGGCGGATGACAATTGGGCTTATCGTGTGTTCAGTTTGGGCAATTATGCCGGGCAGACTGTGCACTTTGCCTTCCGCCATGGCGATGTGAACAATCTCTTCAATGTGAAGATCGACGATGTGGGCATCCATGCAGTGCCTCAAACCCCAGTCTTCAGCTACAGCCCGGGCACTATCGATTTTGGCGTTGTGAAGCATGGTGTGGATACGGTTCCGCGGTATTTGACGATCACCAACAATGGTGGTGGCATCCTGAATATCTCGGCGACCGATCTTAGCTTGATGGGCAGCCATGCCGCTCAGTTCAGATTCAGTACCGGCAACCTGCCAGTAGCGCTAAGCCTCGGTCAATCCGCAAATATCCCGATCTTTATGAATGCCAGTACTGTAGGCCCCATCTCGGCCACCCTGCGCATCATAAACACGCAGACCCGCACAACTTATGACGTTCCGCTCAGTGCAAAAGGTACGTCCGCAAACACAGTGAGCATCGGCAGTGGTACTGAGAACCTCGATCTGCCCATCAATCCCTACTTCGGCTACAGCTACAGCCAGAGCATCTTCCTGCAAAGCGCGATCAATACGAGCAATCAGAGCATTGATAAGCTGTATTACTACTGGAATGGTGCCGGCGATGCAAGTAGTAGCAACGATTGGAGCATCTACATGGGGCACACGTCACTCACTGCCTTTGCGAATGCCAGCACTTGGATCCCGCTGTCCAATCTCACGCCAGTATTTCAGGGTAATGTGCCCCTTCCTGCCGCCGCAGGCTGGATCGAGATTACACTCACTACCCCCTTTCTGTATAACAATATAGACAACCTAATGATCGCTGTGGATGAAAACGAATGGGGTTACGAAACAGATGTGATGTACTTCCATAGCACCGCTACCGCAACGAATCGCAGCATTATGTGCCGCTCCGATAGTGCGAATCCAGATCCAGCCGCGCCTCCTATCGGAACGCTGAGATCCGGATATCCGAATATCATGCTGGGCTTCTCTGGGCTGCAGGTGAGCAATCTTCAGATCCGCCGTCTTGGTAATTTCGTGCGTCTGACTTGGGATGAAACACCTGGTGCAGCGTGGTATAATATCTACGGTAGTGAAGATCCCTATCAGGGATTTGTTTCACTTGGTTGGATTACACAAACAGAAACTGACATCTGGCTTAGTGAATTCCCCCTCGGCAAAGCATTCTTTAGAGTAGCGGCGGGGCAAGGGAACTATCCCAGAGGAAATCGGCTCTTGAGCCCACAGACTAAAGGATAAAACCATCAAGCCATTATCTCGAAAACCCCCGTGTATGCTGCCGGGGGTTTTCCTTGAGCGTATTGGACTTGATTGAACTGCTGAATTCGCTTGGCAGTACCGGACTTGATTGGCTGGGTTGGAATGGGGGGTTGGAATGGGGGGTTGGAATGCGTGTTGGAAAGCGGGTTGGATTGCGTGTTGGATTTGATACGTCTCGTATCAAACAAGGCCCCAGGCCTTGAAAAAGCACCACAGCCCCGACAAAAAAGAACCGGCTACCCTCATAGTGCGCTATAGGGAAGCCGGTTCTATTATGCTAGCTATTATGTCACCGATGTGACGCAGATAGCTTTGAACTTAGGGGGTTGGTACTGTTACGACATTCTGATTTAAGGTTACTTCTGTCTCTGCCAGGAGCCTTCCGTTTACAGAGGCACCCTGGCCCAGATTGATAGCAGTGGAGCAGAGCACATTGCCTGCCATATGGGTATTGATATCCATGACCACTGGACCAAAGGCTTGCCAGAAGACATTCTTGGCTTGGGCACTTCCGCCCAGAATCACGCTGGTGTTTGGGCTCATTTCAATCCCTTGGGCAATCTGAAAAATCCAGACATCATTCATCCCACCGTTTAGAGTAACCGATGAGTTGATGTTGACTTGACCGTCCCAGACATAGACACCAGGTGGAATGAAACCCTTTTAAGTATCCACTTTTATCAGGGTCGTTGCAGTTGGCAAGGAAAACTTTTCTAAGGGGGTCACAAAAGATAGGTATGTAGCACAATTTCAATTTGTTAACCTGCCCATT
>JAJBAW010000105.1 GCA_020532545.1 Candidatus Cloacimonadota bacterium
TTGTGCAAACTAACTGTGAAAGCATACGACGAACTTTGTCGGAAAGCCGTGTGCGGGAAAACCGCATGCACGGTTTGAAGAGGGGGGCAGGATTAAAGCTCCTGCCTCTACTCTACTGTGACCATTAGATATTCTTCTATCTAATAATCCAAAGAAAAGTGGTACGACACCAAAATACTCACAATCTGCTTGACAGAATTCCGCTATATTCAAACTGAAGAAAACAATATTATGAGGTAAAAGATGAAGTATTTTCGCAAATTAGTGGGAGAGAAGTGCTATCTGTCTCCCATATCCCTGGACGACGTGGAACGCTATACTGAATGGGTTAATGATCTGGAAATAGGCCAATTTGTGCTCTTTTCTGCTGAAGTCCTCGATGTAAGCAAAGAACGCGCTGCCCTGCAAGATCTGATGACAAACAGCGTGAGCTTTGCTATCATAGAAAAAGACACGAATAAAGTGATCGGGAATTGCAGCTTGCACAACATCAACGAAGTGCACCGCCATGCCCAATTTGGCATTTTTATCGGAGAAAAGACTTTTTGGAATCAAGGCATCGGCACAGAAGCGACCACTCTGATCCTTGATTTTGGTTTCAACATCCTGAATCTCAACAACATCAATCTGGAAGTGGCAGATTATAACAAGCGCGCTGCCGCCAGCTATGTAAAAACGGGATTCCAGTATGTAGGCAAACGCAGCAAGTACGCCTTTATGGCAGGCGAATATCACGACGTTTTGATATATGAAATGCTGGCTGAAAACTTTGAAAGCCCTTATGTGAAAAAGACATTTGAATATGCGATCAGCGATGAAGCCGGACGCAACAAGATCTCTATAATATAGGATGTTTCGCAAGATCAAAGGCCAAAACCAGGTGATAGGCCTGCTGCAAGGCGCTATCGAGCAGGAGAGAATTGCGCAGGCATACCTCTTTCATGGTGGTGATGGGGTGGGTAAATTCATGACTGCGTTGTATTTTGGCATGGCCGTCAATTGCCTGTACAGCAGTGAATACCGCCCCTGTGGAGTCTGCACTTCCTGCCACAAATTCCTCTCCTTTCAGCATCCGGATTTCATCTACCTCTTCCCCACCGTGAATCTCAAGCTCAGCTCTGAGGGAGAAATCAAGGATAGCGATGCCCTGAAGCAATATGAAGCCTATATCAAGAATAAGACTGAAACGCCCTGGCAGGATTACTTCTTTACAGGTTCCACGGAAATCCGCAAAGACAGCATGTCGCAACTCATCCAGCGTTTGGAGCTTTCCATCCACGAAGGTCAATACCGCGTGGTCATCATCGAAAATGCAGATATGATGAACACCCAGACGGCCAATGCCTTTCTGAAGACACTGGAAGAGCCGCCTCCAAGAACGTTGATCGTGCTGATTACAGAGCGCCTGCCGCAACTGCTGCCCACCATCATCTCCCGCTGTCAGCCGGTGTATTTCAAGCCGCTTTCCCAGCGCGTGATTCAGGACATTCTCTTTGAAAGTTTCCAGGTGGATTCTGTGCTGGCCAAAAACGCTGCCAGGATTAGTGGTGGAAATCTGAAAACCGCCATCCGCATCGCCCAGGACAGCAGTAGCAGCAGCCGGGACAAAGCCTTTGAGCTGATCCAGATGGCCGCAGAAAAGCAGGATTTGGAATATCTCAACCAACTGAAAAACCGCCGGGATAGTGCCGATGCCATCCGCGATCTGATCGCGCACATGGGCATTATCGCCAATGATCTCTGTGTGGTGCATTACTGCCAGGCAGAGGTCACAAACCTGGATAAGAGCGAATTCCTGGCCAGTTTATCCCATGAGCAGATTGCCGATCGCATCCCGGACTACCTGCTGCTTTTGGACGATCTTAACCGCAAACTGGAAGGCAACGTAAACCCCACCCTGATCCAGATCAACCTTTTCCTGGCCACTAAAAACCTGCTGAGTCCATGAGTCAAAGACGTCTGGCCAGCAACATCAGCGTGATGAGCATCGCGATTCTCATCAGCCGCATCTTGGGGCTGGCGCGGGATACTGTGATGGCGTTTTTCTTTGGAGGTGGATATCTAAACGATGCCTTCAACGTGGCCTACAATATCCCCAATCTCTTGCGCAGACTCTTTGGTGAAGGCGCACTGTCCACAGCCTTTGTACCTATATACAATGAGATTGGCATCAAGAAAGACAAGGATGCGCAGATAGATTTTGCCCTCAATGTGCTCAGCATCCTCACCCTGTTTCTACTAATTCTAACAGCGCTTGGTATGGCCTTTGCCCCTTGGATCGTAAGAGCTCTTTATCCCGGGCTGGCAGAAGAGACAACCCTGGTTGCCATCAAGCTCACCCGCATCATCTTCCCCTACCTCTTCTTCATCGGCCTGTCCTCCAGCTTTATAGCCATCCTGAATTCCCACGAATACTTCTTTATGACGGGGCTGTCCAGCGCTCTGCTCAATATCGGCATGATCCTCAGCATTGTAGTCCCGTATTGGATTTGGGGTCTCAGCCCGGAAAAGCTGATCTATGTGGCAGGATGGGGTGTGGCAATCGGAGGATTTCTACAGACCATTATCAATTTCCCTTATCTGAAAAAGGTAGGCTATCGCTTCCAGCTTGTGATCAGATTCGGCGGGCAGGCTTTGAGCACAATGTGGAAACGCTTTGTGCCCGCCATGATAGGAATAGGCATCCGGGAGATCAATCTCATCGCAGATGCTTTGATGGCAAGCTTTTTACCGGTGGGCAGCATCACCGCTCTGGCTTATGGAAACCGTCTGATGCAGCTCCCCCTGGGCATCTTTGCCATCAGTGCAGGAACCGCTGTGCTGCCTTTGTACTCACGTTTGGTGAGCCGCAAGGAATATGGCGAACTCAATGATAGCATGCGTTTTACCGCCCTTTCTCTGGCCTATGTGATGTTACCCGTCACCACCCTGATTTTGGCTTTGGCACCGGATCTCATCACCATCCTCTTTGCCCATGGCGCCTTTGATGCAAAAGCCGTTTGGATGAGTTCCCAAGCTCTGATCTTTTACTCTTTGGGACTGATCTTCTACAGTCTGAATCAGGTGATTACCCCGCTGTTTTATGCCAATGGCGATACCAAGACACCGATGAAACTGGCCATCTTCATCGTATCGCTAAACATAGGCCTGAACTACGTCCTGATGCAATTCATGCAGCACCGCGGACTGGCTCTTTCCACTTCGATCACAGCCCTCATCAACTATCTGGCGCTGATCTATCTCATCCATAAGCATCTACCCCAGGTGAATTTCAAGGGCATCTTTGGCAATCTGTTCAAGAGCCTGGGCATCTGCGTGCTGATCTATTTCGTTGCCATCTTCCTGGGTCACATTTTGCCGTTGACCAGCAGATTTGAGCTCGTGCTCAAGGTGGCGATCATTGGCTTTGTTAGCTTTGCCATCTTCTATCTCTTGGGCATTTTGCTCAAACTCAGCTATATATCCGAGGCCACACAAAACCTATGCAAGCGCCTACGCCGCAAATAGAAAGCAAGCTGGCTTTTTTGCCGGGCAAACCCGGGGTTTATCTGTGGAAAAACTCCAAGGGTGAAGTGATCTATGTAGGCAAGGCTTCCTCGCT
Source organism: Candidatus Cloacimonadota bacterium (assembly GCA_020532545.1). Classification (GTDB taxonomy): domain Bacteria; phylum Cloacimonadota; class Cloacimonadia; order Cloacimonadales; family Cloacimonadaceae; genus UBA5456. The sequence continues at coordinate 3,602 of JAJBAW010000105.1, forward strand.
CAAGCATCGTGTCCCATCCTATCTGTCCGCTTCCGTAAAAGACCCCAAGACCCAGCAGTTGGTGGCTCATATCGCCGCTCTGGAGTACATCATCACAGCCAGCGAAGCCGAAGCCTTCCTCCTGGAAGCCAGCCTGATCAAGAGCCACCTGCCCAAATACAATGTCTTGCTCAGAGATGATAAGAGTTATCCCTTTGTAAAAATCACCCTCAATGAGCCCTTCCCACGCATTTTCATTACCAGAGACGTAGTCAAAGATGGCTCGCGCTATTTTGGACCATATACGGATGTAAGATCATTGCGGCGCACCTTGCGCAATTTTGAGTGGCTCTTCCCCATCCGGGATTGCAAGCGCAAAATCCCCATCGGCAAAGTGGTCTTCGACAAAGCCTGTATCAACTATCAACTGGGCAAATGCACTGCTCCCTGCATTGGTAAAATCTCGCAGGGACAGTATATGATCATCGTAAACAAGCTCCTGCGCTTCTTTGAAGGGAAATACGAAGAAGTAATGCAGGAATATCAGCAAGAAATGAACCAACTCGCTGAGGAATTGCGCTTTGAGGAAGCAGCCAAACTGCGCGATCGCATCATCGCCATCCAAAAGATCCAGACGCGGCAAAGTGTATATTTTGCAGACCGCCGCAATATCGATATCGTTGGCTTTTATCAGGAAGAAAAAGATGCCATCGCCGTGATCATCCGTATGCAGGAAGGCAGCATCATCAATCAGGAAAACTATCCCCTGAAAAACATCAGCTTGGAAACCAGAGAAAGCATTCTGGCCTCTTTTTTGAAGCTTTACTATGCCCAAAAAGAAGAACTGCCGGAGGAGATCCTACTCCCCTTTGCCCCCGAAGATTATGATTCAATCAACCAATGGCTGCACAATAAACTAATCCTGCCTCAGCGGGGTGAGAAAAGCAAGCTCATCGCCATGGCCAAACGCAATGCCTTTCACCTGGTGGAAGAGCGCAAGCTGGCGCATCTGAGGAAGGCAAACCGCACCATCTTCCCCATTCAGGAACTCAAGGAAGCTTTGGGGCTCAGCAAACTCCCCCGCAAAATAGTCTGCATGGATATCTCCACCATCCAAGGCACAGACACTGTATCCAGCGCAGTCTTTTTTGTGAACGGGAAGCCCAAAAAGAAGTATTATCGGCACTTCATCATCCGTGATATCGAAACTCAGAATGACTATGCGGCCCTGCAGGAAACCCTGCGCCGCTTTCTGGATGAGATAGACAAAGTCGAGGACATGAAACCAGACCTTTTTATCATCGATGGCGGTAAGGGACAGCTCAGCGCTACTAATGAGATTTTACAAGATTCCCAGTACAAGGATATCAGCATCGTCTCTTTGGCCAAAAGAGCGGAGGAGATCTTCCTGCCAGGCCGCAGCGAATCCGTGATCCTGGCTCGCTCTTCATCCGCTTTGAGGCTGGTGACGAACGTCCGCGATGAAGCACATAGATTTGCCATTAATTTTCACCGCAAACGGCGCAGTAAGCGCACTTTAATCAGTGAATTGGAAGAGATTCCCGGTATCGGTGAACAGACTAAGTTCCTCCTGCTCAAAGAGCTGGGCTCGGTAGAAAGTGTCCGCAGCGCAGATCTTGAGACGCTTGAGTCCATCAAGGGCATTGGCCCTAAAACCGCAATAAATATCTACGACTATTTTCATAAGGAGCAAACATGAAATACCGAAAAATGCCCAAATCCGAGGACCAACTATCCGTCCTTGGTTTCGGCTGTATGAGATTTCCCACCACCAAGGATGGCAAAATTGATGAAGAACAAAGCCTTGCCATGTTGCACGAAGCCTATCGGGCAGGGGTGAATTACTATGACACGGCCTGGGGCTATCACGACGAAGGCTCGGAGCCATTTATAGGCAAATTCCTGAGTCAGATCGATCGTGATAAAGTATTTGTAGCCACCAAATTACCCTGTTGGCTGGTCAAAACCCGCGCCGATATGGATGATTTTCTGGAAAAGCAGCTAAAACGGCTTCAGACCGATCATATTGACTATTATCTCTTGCACGCCTTGAACAAAAAGTCTTGGAATACTGTGCATGAACTGGGTGTGCTCGACTT
>JAJBAW010000106.1 GCA_020532545.1 Candidatus Cloacimonadota bacterium
GCCGGAGCCATTCAGCCCCACCACGCCGATCTTGGCACCGTAATAGTAGCCCAGATAAATATCTTTGAGGATGAACTTCTTGCCATCCACCACTTTGCCCACTCCGGACATCGAATATATTACTTTGGTTTCTTCCATGTATTCTCCTGAGGTAGTTGTTATTTTTGTTTTAGGCACGATAAATCAGGGAGCCGGGTATGTCAATTAGAATTTAGAATTTAGAATGTAGGATGTAGAATTAATGGAGAATGGAGAACTTAGTTAATGGAGAATGGAGAATTGAGAATGGAGAATTGGCGGGATGGCTTTGTTTAGTCGCGCGCAGATCACGCAGATTTCGCAGATTATTTGGTAATAAGGGGCAGGCTGGCTTTGTTTAGTCGCGCGCAGATCACGCAGATTTCGCAGATTATTTGGTAAAAAGGGCTGGATTGGTGTGTTGGATTGGTCTGCTGTTGGATTGGATGCGTCTCGCGTCCAACAAGGCCGGAGGCCTTGACAGAATGGGGAGAGAAATGTCCCTGCTTGAAAACCGTGTATATGATCTGTGGTAAATGTGGGCATAGAGCTGCGGGTGCCTGGCCTTAAAAGACCAGGAAAGAGTCTTGGCAAGCTGATGCCTCCAAGCACCGCAGCTAAAGCAGCGGCCTGGAGTCTTTTAAGGAAGGTGTGAGATAGAGGTCAAGGCATGGCTGATGGAAGATAGAGATCAGAGTAGGGGCTTTGGGTGAAAGCCCTAATCCGCGCAATATGACCAGCAAAGTGGTTTCGGGCGTTCGCCCAACGCCCCTACATTTATCGCTAAAACGCTAAAACCCTATAACCTCAATGTAAAGGGTTTAGAGGGTTTAGAGGGTTTAGAGAGTTTAGAGAGTTTAGAGAGTTTAGAGGGTTTAGGCTGCCAGCTCATTCTACATCATACATTCTAAATTCTACATTAATGAAGTCCTACATTCTAAATTCTACATTAACCCAAACCTCACTCGACACGAGACGCAAACGAATCCAGCAACGCAGCAATACAGCCCTTATTACCAAAAAATCTGTGAAATCTGTGTGATCTGTGAGAGACTAAACAAACCCAGCACGCCAATTCTACATTATACATCATAAATTCTACATTAAATTAGTCCAATTGACTTGACAGCCTACCCCCCTTATTTGAAGTGGTATCTATCTGAAACGCATAGCAATCAGAGTAGACTACGACAAAGAAGGAAAACAAAATGGAAATCAAGAAAACCTATTCCCCAGAAGAAATCGAAAACAAGTGGTACCGCATTTGGGACCAAGCCGGATATTTTGCCCCGCAGGGCGAAGGCAAGCCCTTTACAGTACTGATCCCGCCACCCAACGTAACCGGAATCCTGCATATGGGCCATGTGCTAAATAATACCCTTCAGGACGTCGTAGTCCGATATCACCGCATGCAAGGCCGCCCCACGCTGTGGCTGCCCGGAGTGGATCACGCCGGCATCGCCACCCAAAATATGGTGGAGAAAGAGCTCGCCAAAGCAGGCAAGACCCGTCACGAAATCGGCCGCGAAGCTTTGGTAGAAAGAATCTGGGCCTGGAAGCATGAAAAAGGCGACATCATCATAGATCAGCTCAAGCTTTTGGGCGCTTCCTGCGATTGGGGGCGTCAGAGGTTTACTATGGACGATATGCTCTCCCGCGCCGTGAAAGAGGTCTTTGTGAGCCTCTATGAGGATGGCCTGATTTATAAGGGCAAATACATCATCAATTGGTGTCCGCGCTGCGTGACCGCTCTGGCCAATGACGAAGTGGAACACACGGACGAAAAAGGCAAGCTCTGGCATGTAAACTATCCTTTTGCCTCTGGGAAGGGCTTTGTTACGGTGGCTACCACGCGTCCGGAAACCATGCTGGGCGATGTGGCTGTGGCCGTGAATCCTACAGACGAGCGCTATAAAGAGCTCATCGGCAAAGAATTGCTGCTGCCGCTCACGGATCGCCGCATCCCTATGATTGCGGATTATTATGTGGATAAAGATTTTGGCACCGGCTGCGTGAAGGTGACCCCCGCGCACGATCCCAATGACTTTGAGATCGGCCTGAGGCATAAGCTCCAGCAGATTTTGATCATGGACGAACATGGCAAAATGAACGCAGCAGCCGGCCCCGAATTTGCCGGTCTGGACCGTTTTGCCGCCCGCAAAAAGGCTCTGAAGCTGCTGGCAGAGCAGAATCTTTTGGGCAAAATCCAGGATCACGAACACGCCGTAGGTCATTGCTACCGTTGCGATACCGTGATCGAGCCCTATCTTTCGGATCAATGGTTTGTGAAGATGCAGCCTTTGGCCCAAGAGGCCATTCGCGTGGTGGAAGATGGCGAGGTGAAGTTTCAGCCGGAACGCTGGAGCAAAGTCTATATGCACTGGATGAACAACATCCGGGATTGGTGCATTTCCCGCCAGATTTGGTGGGGACATCGCATCCCGGCTTACTATTGCAACGATTGCGAAGAAATGATGGTGGCCAAAGAACAGCCGGCAGCCTGCAGCAAATGCGGCTCCAGCAATCTGCGTCAGGATGAAGACGTGCTGGATACCTGGTTTTCCAGTTGGCTCTGGCCTTTTTCTACCATGGGTTGGCCGGACGAAACTGAAGATTTAGCTCGCTTTCTGCCCACCAATGTATTGATCACGGCTCCGGAAATCATCTACCTCTGGGTGGCCCGCATGATCATGAGCACGCTGCATTTCAAGAAGATGATTCCCTTTGATACAGTGCTCTTGCACGGCATCGTGAGAGACGAGATCGGACGCAAAATGAGCAAATCCCTGGGCAATTCTCCCGATCCCATCGACATCATCAAGCAGGTGGGAGCCGATGCCCTGCGCTTTTCCATGATCTTCAATACCCCCAAGGGCGCGGATCTGGCCTATAGCGATAATATGCTGGAAACCGGCCGCAATTTTGCCAATAAGATCTGGAATGCCTACCGTTTTATCATGATGAATATGGAAAATATCCCGGGGCTGCCGCAGCCCGAAGAGCTGGAACTGGAACTCGCCGATCGCTGGATCCTCTCCCGCCTGAATGAAGTGAGCCGCGAAGCCTCCGAGCATTATGAGAACCTGCGCCTCAATGACGCCGCTCAGTGCATCTTCCAGTTTATCTGGGATGAATACTGCAGTTGGTATATTGAGCTCTCCAAAGACCGCCTCAAAGAGGACTCCCCGCTGGGCACGAAACTCACTGCCAAGTATATACTATTGAACGTGATGCAAGCCGGCATGAGACTGCTGCACCCCATCATGCCCTTTATCTCCGAAGAAATCTGGCAAAGCATCAAAGAGCTCTTCCCCATGCCGGAAGCAGCGCTGATTATCGCCAAATTTCCCCAGGCCGATGACAGCCTGATCAATCCCCAAATCAACGATGAGATGCGCCTGATGCAAGAAAGCATCACCGCCATCCGCAATCTCAGAAATCAACTCAATCTGTCCCCTGCCATCCAGATCAGCATCGTGGTGCGCACCGCAGACAGCGCACAAAACCGCCTCTTTGTGGATTATGCCCAATATCTCGCGCACCTGGCCAAAGTGGAAAAGATCGAATCCGGTGAAGATGTAATCAAGCCCAAACCCGCTGTAAGTGCGGTGGTGCGGAATATGGAGATCTTTGTGCCCCTGGCTGGACTCATCGACCCAGAAGTGGAAAAAGCCCGCCTGGGCAAACAGCTCGAGAAGCTGGAAAAAGAACTGCTGATCATCTCCAAAAAGCTGTCTAATAAGAACTTCATGGACAACGCCAAAGCTGAAGTGGTGGAAAAAGAGCGGGAGAAATATACCGAGGTGAATACCAAGGTGGAGCTGACCCGCGCTCAGATCGACGATCTGTAGCGCTGTCTTCAGACCGTAGCGCTGGATTCATCCGGCGGTGGCGCTGTCTTCAGACGGCGGTGCTGCTCCGTAACGCTGTCTTTAGACGGTGAGTCCACCCCCGTAACGCTGTCTTCAGACGGTGAGTCCACCCCCGTAACGCTGTCTTTAGCCGGTGCGTGCACAGTAAAAGAAGTCTCACGCAGATCTCGCGGATTTCGCAGATTATTGGGGGAGAATTGGCAGGATGGTCTGAGTCGGTGTGTTGGGTTTGGCTGGTCTCGCGGGCTGTAGGATTGGATGCGTCTCGCGTCCACAAGGCAGCCGTAACGCTGGATTCATCCGGCCGTTCCGCTGGCTTTAGCCGGTGCGTCCACAGTAAAAAAAGTCTCACGCAGATCCCGCGGATTTCGCAGATTATTGGGGGAGAATTGGCAGGATAATCTGCATTGGTATATTGCTGGATTGGATGCGTCTCGCGTCCAACAAGGCAGCCGTAACGCTGGATTCATCCGGCCGTTCCGCTGGCTTTAGCCGGTGCGTGCACAGTTAAAAAGTCTCACGCAGATCTCGCGGATTTCGCAGATTATTGGGGGAGAATTGGCAGGATGGTCTGAGTCGGTGTGTTGGGTTTGGCTGGTCTCGCGGGCTGTAGGATTGGATGCGTCTCGCGTCCACAAGGCAGCCGTAACGCTGGATTCATCCGGCCGTTCCACTGGCTTCAGCCGGTGCGTGCACAGTTAAAAAGTCTCACGCAGATCTCGCGGATTTCGCAGATTATTGGGGGAGAATTGGCAGGATGGTCTGCAATGGTATGCTGCTGGATTCGTTTGCGTCTCGTGTCGAACAGGGTCGCAGACCTTGATAAAAGAGGAGCAGGCTTTGAGGGGAGAGGAACACAGGCATTCCCCCAAAATATCTATATATCATATTTGCAATGCCTATGAAGATAGACTATTAGCTCTTATACATGTCCGTTTTTTTCAGATCTTGACTTAGGGCATAAAGGCTCATGATTCCGCTTCAATACCCTATCATAATGAGTCCTGTAGGGACGATATTTTAGATAGCAAGCCAAGACCACTTCATAATCAGGCTTTAGTAAAAATGGGGGAATGCCTGGAGAGGAACAGGCTTGACAAAAGGGAGCGCGTCCCGCGCTCTGCAGGCGAGACGCCTGCAATCCTGCAAAAAAGCGCCTGAGCTGATCCGGCCCTACCCAGAACCAGCCCAGCGCTAAAGTCTGGTGGAGCTAAGGGGATTCGAACCCCTGGCCTATTGATTGCGAACCAATCGCTCTACCAACTGAGCTATAGCCCCACGCTGAGAGACCAAGCTCTGGAAACTGGGGTATTTTGTCAATGGAATTGTGTTTTTGGGAGTCTCTCACAGATCAAGGTGTATAAACTGATAAGATATTTCTAAGCAAATCTGTAATCATCAGTGTGAATCTGTGGGATCTGTGTGATCTGTGTGAGTACCGGGATTGCTACACGCACCGGCTGAAGCCAGTGGAACGGCCGGATAAATCCAGCGTTACGGCTGCCTTGTTGGACGCGAGACGCATCCAATCCAACAATATACCAATGCAGATTATCCTGCCAATTCTACCCCATAATCTGCGAAATCCGCGAGATCTGCGTGAGACTTCTTTTACTGTGGACGCACCGGCTGAAGCCAGTGAAACGGCCGGATAAATCCAGCGTTACGGCTGCCTTGTTGGACGCGAGACGCATCCAATCCAACAATATACCAATGCAGATTATCCTGCCAATTCTCCCCCAT
>JAJBAW010000107.1 GCA_020532545.1 Candidatus Cloacimonadota bacterium
CTTCGTACAAGAAGTCATGGCGTATGTGGAAAAATATTCAAGGCTGTTGGCGTAGCCATGCCACAGGCAATTTGCGAAATATAAAAAAGAGCGTTTTGGGAAAACAGGATGGCAGGTGGTGCCAAAGATTTGTTATTGCTTTTTATCATACTGAATTCATTGAATTATTGAAACTGAACTGTAGAAGATGAGCCTGAAGACAGCGACTCAGATTCAGACAGCGACTCAGATTCAGACAGCGATTCGGATTCAGACAGCGATTCAGATTCTGACAGCGACTCAGACTCAGACAGCGACTCAGATTCAGACAGCGATTCGGATTCTGACAGCGATTCGGATTCTGACAGCGACTCGGATTCAGACAGCGACTCAGACTCAGACAGTGACTCAGACTCAGACAGTGATTCAGATTCAGACAGCGACTCAGACTCAGACAGTGATTCAGATTCAGACAGCGATTCAGACTCAGACAGCGATTCAGACTCAGACAGCGACTCGGATTCAGACAGCGACTCGGATTCAGACAGCGACTCGGACTCAGACAGCGACTCGGATTCAGACAGCGACTCGGATTCAGACAGCGATTCGGATTCTGACAGCGACTCGGATTCAGACAGCGACTCAGACTCAGACAGTGACTCAGATTCAGACAGCGACTCAGACTCCGACAGCGATTCAGACTCAGACAGCGATTCGGACTCTGATGGAAATGGTGGACCGCCTGACCCCCCGGGGCCTCCCGGTGGAAACGATACGCCGCCCGGCAGCCCTCTGTTGCTGGATTTGGATGGTAACGGCATTGAGACCCAAGGTCTTGCTTCAGGTGTGCAGTTTGATCTGGACAGCAATGGTTTTCGTGAAACCACAGGCTGGGTTGGCGGTGGAGATGGTTTGCTTGTGCTTGATCGCAACGGAGATGGGATCATCAACAATGGCTCGGAGCTGTTCGGTAATTATTCCCCATTGAAAAGCGGCAGTTTGGCGGGCAATGGTTTTCTTGCTCTCAGAGATTTTGATGACAACAAGGATCGTTGGATCGATAAAAAGGATGCCATTTATTCTGAGCTGCGTGTGTGGCGCGATTTCGACATGAATGGCGAAACGGGTGAGGGGGAGCTGTTTACCCTGGAGGAACTGGGCATTGCCCGCCTGAATACAAACTATACGAATTCGAACTTTAAAGATGCCTTCGGGAATGAGCATCGGCAGATAGGAGTTTTTGAGGATGTGCATGGCAATACCCATGCCATGGTGGATGTGTGGTTTGAGCGAAACCCCACCCTTTCCCGGCCGGTAGAATCGGTGGCTGTACCGGAAGATCTGCGTGTGTTGCCCGATGCTCTGGGGTTTGGCATTGTACGTTCCTTGCATGAATCCATGGCTCTGGATGAAACCGGAGTGTTGCGGGGCCTTGTGGAACAGTTTGTGTCGGAAGACAATTCTGAAGCCCGCCATGCCCTGCTGGCTCAGCTTGTATTTGTCTGGTCCGGCGGCAGAGAATCTTCTGTCCCAGGGCATGCCTATGAAGATACCATCAATAATCAGCAGCTGGCAGCCCTGGAAGCGTTCTGGGGACACCGTAAATTTGACAGAGTGAATGGGCCCAATCATGCCAACCTCCTTGCTACCCGCTATGGGCAGCTGGAAGACATTGTTTTGTATCAACTGATGCATCAGACCCATCTGAAAGAAGTTTATCAGCTTGTTTCCTTTTCATACGACAGGGAGATGGAAGTCTGGACAGGAGACTACGCTAAGGCCGTCCTTAAAATCGTTGATATCCTCAAAGATAACTCGGAAGGAGGTGCGGGGCTGGTTGAGGATTTCATGCGGAGTGTCCGGGGCATGAATCCAACCATTGTGACCAATGTGGAGAATGCGAAATCGCTGCTGCTCGCTCAGTTGGGCGGCAGTATGACCCAGGACTGGGAACGATCCTTCGTTGAAGGTCTGGGGCGATTTCTTCATAAATCTGGAGAAGGGGCTGATATTATCAGGGGAGACAGCCAAAGGAAGGATATTCTTTATGGCGGCGGCGGAGACGATAAGCTCTACGGCGGTAATGGGGAGGACATTCTGGTCGGCGGCCGGGGGAACGATTTCCTGGATGGCGGCCGGGGCAATGACCTGTATCTCTTTGAGAAGGGAGACGGTCATGATGTCATCCTGGACTACGATACCACAGCGGGCAACACGGATACCCTGGCCTTTGGTTCGGGCATTGCCCCTGAAGACCTCCGGCTCTTTAAAAAGGGCAATGATCTTCAGATCCGCATCCATGAGGGTTCAGACTCCGTGACGGTGCAGCACTGGTTTTCTTCAAGGCATTACGCCCTTGAGCGTTTTACCTTTGCGGACGGCCGGGTTCTGGATCTGGCAGGGCTTGAAGCCTTGGGTATTGCCCTGGAAGGCGGGGATGGCAATGACACTCTTTACGCCTCCACCCTCAGCGCCGTGAACCATGTCATGCATGGGGGCAAGGGCAACGATACCCTGCATGGCGGCGCAGGCAGGGATGTGCTCCATGGCGGTGAAGGCAACGACATTCTGTATGGGAATGCTGGTAATCGGGAAATGGATTTCCTGGAAGAGTCCCTGGATGCGGAGCTGATGCGTATCCGGCGTCAGGCGGATATCCTGCGTTTTCATTTCTGGAAGCAAGGAAAGGATTCAGGATTGATCGCCTTTGAAGTGGCTGCCCGGCTGAACCGGGTGGATGTGGATATTCGCGCTTTGATGCGCCCGCTTTGATGCGCCAGTGAATAATTGACAAAATGTGTCATATTCTGACGTTAAGTGGCATGGATTTCCAGGCACTCCCCCTTCTTTTCCGCTCCGCAGTGTTGTTTTTTTGCATGGAAAACTCTTTTCCGCCGTTGTTTGGGTGTTTTTATTTCCCGGTGTTTTGGATCGGTATGTTTTTTGCTTTTCAGCGCTGCCAACGTTTGCAGCGTCTTAACCCGCCAAGGTATCAGATTCACCTGCAGAAACGTGTTTCTCCACTGAGGAGTACGGGATGTTTCTTCTGGATCAGGAGGCATGCGCCCATTAAGTGGTCGATGCCCTGTGTCCTCAACACCACCCCTGTTTTCAGGATGGTTTAATATATCTTTTATCAGAATCAGAATCCGCCTGGAATGTCTGGGTAGAAAAATCACGTCCTGTTTTTATAAACAGATAAAATCAACAGGCGAAAGCGAAAGGAAAATCAGAAAATGAATGAAAACATCCTTACCCATGCCCGCAGGGGCATTCAAAATGGCGAAGGTGCCAGCGGTACGAATCGCTACACGCCAAGTTTTGCCTTCAAAATAGTGGTTTTTTCATTTTAAGGAGAAAAGCAATGAAACGAGGTGTGCTGTCAGTAGTATTTTTGATGAGCCTGTGTCTTTTGGCATGGGCTGAGGATGCAGGGAAACAGATAGGCTTACAAAATGGGAGTCTGGCTGCACAACAGATGTATCCGGATGTCTGGGGGATAGAACTGCCATTGCCGCAGGAAAACATTCGATGGGCAAGTCCTAGCGCGTTGTATGAGGATGAAAACGGAGATCTTATTGTGCAGTATTCGATTTTTTTTGATGATAAACATCTTGTTCGACTGGTTTCTTTTTTTACAGGTGAAGTAAAAGCTGAATATTTTTACATTAGTGAAGAAATAAAGAAAAAAAATGAGTTGATAAGTAATTATTTAAACAATTTAAAAAAGCTTGATAGCAAGTCCATTTTACCGGATGTTTTACTGCCCGATGGCGGACGATTGAAGAAAGACTATGTGCAAAATTGGGTGCATCCATCAACAGCGTGGTTTGCAAAATATGATCCGGATGGCAAAGAACTATTTCGCAGAGTGATTTTGTGCACATCGGAAAAACCCTTTGTTATTCGAAGAGCCTATGAAAGCAGTATGATGGACGGTAGCGGTACGTCTACTGAGGCGCTTGTGCATACATCCGCTTTCTATCTTACCAGTATCTGGATGTTGAAGGACGGTACCTATATTGTTGCGGATATGGATAAATCGATTCTGATACGCTTCCGTCAGGATTTTTCAACGCCTTACATAGCCACCAACGATAAACTTCTGATGTTTAATGCTGAACCATTTATTAAAAAAATTGAAGAGTTTTTCTGGGAGAGCCTCAAGTTAAAACCCATGGAAGTCCGGAAGCTGCCTTCGGGTGAAAAACTCTGGATCTGGCCCGTGGAAGGATGCAGGATCCGGCTGGAATGTATGGACAGAAAAATTACCTCCTACTTTTATAAACAGACAAAATAAACAGACAAAAATGAAAGGAAAATCAAGAAATGAATGAAAACATTCTTGCCCATGTCCGCACGGGCATTCAAAATGGCGAAGGTGCCAGCGGTACGAATCGCTACACGGCATGTTTTGCCGTCAAAAACAATAGCGGTCTTTCCTATGGCATGTATCAGAATGATGTGGGAGCAAATGCGAAAGCTGCGGATACATTTAAAGATGTACTTGATGGCTCAGGGCTTTTTACTGAAGAAGAGACTAAAAAAATTATTGAAAGAGCTAAGGTGCAAGGCGTAAAAGAAAGTGATTTTTCAGCCGACGAAATCCTAAAGATCAATCAAGCCCTTTCAAGTGAAAATGGGAAGAATCTTGTTGATCAGAGAGACGCAGTCCAGGAGACCTTTGTTTACAATGATGTCATGAAAGTTATGGAGACCCAGAGGGGAAAAGGGGGTGCCCTTGATCCTGACGGCACTCCTGATGCGGATACTGTAAAGAAAATTGCAGCCTGGTGCAATCGGGTTGGCGGATTGAATGAGATGACGGCCCATGCAAAAAGTAACCCTGGTTTAACGGCAGAGGGTATCGATAACTATCTTTTAGCTACAAAACAGTTCAGACCTACAGACGTGGAAAACGGGAATGGAGAAGATTATGCCAAGTGGGTTCAACGTGTAACAGGCAAAACATATACAGGGCCGAATCCTTATGAGCCTGAAAATACCTACAGAATTAAATCCGGGGATACCTTGTCTCAAATTGCCCAGACACATGGTATCAGTGTAGATGCGCTCCTGGCTTTAAACCCGGAAATTACAGATGCGAGTAAAATTAAGGTTGGACAGCTTATCAATATTCCATCTTCTTCGAATACAGACCCCGGCGGAGGAATTCCTGGAACGAGTTCGGGTACATACACCGTTAGCCCTGGGGATACTTTGTCAAAAATTGCCCAGGCGCATGGTATTACATTACAAGCCTTGCTGGATCTGAATCCTCAGATTACAGATCCCAATAAAATACAGGTTGGGCAGGTCATTAATATTCCCTCTTCTTCGGATACGGACCCCGGCGGAGGAAATCCTGGAACCGATCCAGGCCCTGGACATGAGCCCCCTGTTAACTCAGACCCTGAAGACAGCGACTCAGATTCAGACAGCGATTCGGATTCAGACAGCGACTCAGATTCAGACAGCGATTCGGATTCAGACAGCGATTCGGATTCAGACAGCGATTCGGATTCAGACAGCGATTCGGATTCAGACAGCGATTCGGATTCAGACAGCGATTCGGATTCAGACAGCGATTCGG
>JAJBAW010000108.1 GCA_020532545.1 Candidatus Cloacimonadota bacterium
GCAAATACCCATTGGGCATGAAATTCCAGAAGAGCTTTACCAGGCAGTAGCAGCGGTACTGGCCTATGTATATCGACTCAATGAACAAAGCAAAATCGAGCTATAACCAAGGTTAAAGCAGCATGCGGGGGTGACACACAAAAAAAGCCAGGAATAAATTCCTGGCTTTTTACTGTTGCTTATGTATGGAGTTGTTGCAGTGATGCCAACACGATAATTGTTAAGTATCAACCCAGATAGTGATTCTGGCTGCGCGCGCGATTCGAAACTATGGTTGGATCCAGCATTTCGCCACAGCAACTACACTTCCATCCTTGGTATGAACGTACATAGTCAAAATACTTTTCGGTATACATCCGCCCCTTGCATTTTGGACACTTCATTTTACACCCTCCCAAGCTAATCAAGTCATATGAATGCTTATTTATTAGTACACATTCCATGCCAAACACTTGGCTGATTAGAGAGAGAGATGCTAATAATTGTCTAACCTGATTGCCTTTCCTGGAAAAAGCTTTGATTCTGAATACTTACAGGGAGGACAAACCACGGCCGGATAGATTCCAGCGTTTTTCTACCTATGCCTGGCACCCGTATTATGTTATCAACCACATTAAAGTCGCCATTTTCTTGACGATCCTGAACTATACGCTGTGCTAACGCCGGCCCTATCCCGCGTAAATCCTGCCAATCTAAGGCATCCATCCGGTCTGGGTGGAGTAAAATCCCCAGTGCCATACGCTTTCCGGCGCGCATCCAAGTAAAATCCACTTCCTCTTTTTCAGAATTTTTATATGTAATTTCAATATGTTGCCCAGAAACATACTCATATTTTTGCAAAAAATATGCTTGTGCAGGAGTAGCATTAAGCCATAGCGCCATTTCATTGACGCCTTCCATGCCGGAGACGTCATATATTTGACTGGCACCAGCACGACCTTTAGCCTCAACCCAACAGGTTTCCGGCGCAGAAAGGACAAAAAAAGCCGGACCCTCCCCTGTGCGGGAAAGACTCCGGCTCTGTAACAATAAAAAACTTAGCACCATCGCTATGAGCGTGGCTCCTATAACGCAGACAGAAAATCTGTTATTCAGAATCTTTCGCAAGTTTATACTGGAAGGCATCTATCAACGCAAGATAGGAGGCATCAATGATGTTGTCGCTCACCCCTACAGTGCCCCAGCGATTCTCTAAGTCGCCCGATTCGATTAAAACTCGGGTAACCGATGCTGTCCCTTTCCCAGCGGGGAGAACGCGCACCTTGTAGTCAAATAGACGCATCTCCTTAAGTTTCGGATAAAAACACTCTAGTGCTTTACGCAGGGCGTTATCCAGCGCATTTACCGGGCCGTTTCCCTCCGCGGCGGTATGCTCTATGCGGCCGCTCACTTTCACCTTCACCGTCGCTTCAGAGAGAGGCTTGTCTCCCTCTTTAAGGCGTGTATCAATGACCCGAAAGCCAATAACTGAAAAAAAATGGCGCATATTCCCCAGCGCTTTGCGCATCAACAACTCAAACGACGCTTCAGCGCCTTCAAACTGATACCCCATATTCTCCATCTCTTTGATCTCTTCAAGAATTTCGAGAGTGAGAGGATCTTTACTGTCAAGGTTAATATTGAACTGCTGTGCTTTGGCAAGGATATTTGCACGCCCGGAGAGATCAGAGACCAATACTCGGGTCGCGTTGCCAACCAGTTCGGGACGGATATGTTCATAGGTTTCTGGATGGCGCTGAATTGCAGACACATGCACCCCACCTTTGTGTGCAAAGGCGGCATTGCCCACATATGGCTGGTGTTTATTAGGCACCAAGTTTGCGAGTTCGTATATCTGTCGTGAAACTACGCGTAAACTGCGCAACTGTTCTTCAGAGACACATTTTCTGCCCATCTTGAGCTGCAGCGCTGGAATAATTGAGCACAGATTGGCGTTGCCACAGCGTTCACCGAAGCCGTTGATGGTTCCCTGTACATGTACAGCACCTTTTTCAACCGCCATAAGGGTATTGGCCACCGCACACTCACTGTCGTTGTGTGCATGGATACCGATCGGGGTTTTAATTTTCTGTGCCACAATCTCGACAATTTCGCCCACCTCGTGAGGAAGCGCCCCGCCGTTGGTCTCACAGAGGACAATGCAGTCCACTCCAGCCTGTTCCGCTGCTGCCAGAGTTTTTAACGCATATTCTGGGTTGGCCTTATAACCGTCAAAAAAATGCTCCGCATCGTAGATCACTTCAGGGACATGCTGCTTAAGATACGCAAGAGAGTCGTAAATTATCTCCAGGTTTTCTTCCAGAGTGATCCGCAGTGCCTCTTTGACATGGAAATCCCAGGTTTTACCAAAAATGGTTACGACATCAGGAGCAGCCTGAACCAGGGTTTGAATATTGTTGTCATCCTCAGGCGTTGACTTGGCACGCCGGGTGGAACCAAATGCGGCTATCTTGGCGTGAGATAGGTGTACATTTTTTATTTCCTGAAAAAAGGAGATATCCTTTGGATTGGAGCCGGGCCATCCACCCTCAATATAGTGAACTCCAAGTTCATCGAGTTGCTGCGCAATGCGCACCTTGTCATTAACCAGAAAGGAAATATCCTCCGCCTGGGTGCCGTCGCGTAAGGTGGTGTCGTACAGCATGACACGTTTCATAGTTCTGAGCTCCAATCTCTTTCACACCGATGCAATCTGCCTGTGCCCCTTGGTTCAGCGGCACAGAACAGATTTCATTTTTATTAGTTTTCTTCCGCACCACCGAGTTCAAAGGCATCGTGCAGTACGCGTACTGCAAGCTCTGCATACTTATCATCTATGACGCAGGAAATCTTGATTTCACTGGTAGAGATCATCATGATATTGATCCCTTCGGCGGCAAGGGCGTTGAACATTTTGGATGCGACCCCTGAGTGGGAACGCATCCCAACCCCCACAATGGATACCTTCGCCACTTTAGAATCGGACGCTACCCCACCAGCACCTATCTTCTCAACCGTTTCTTCCACGATTTTAAGCGCTTTTTTATAATCAGCGCGCGACACTGTAAAGGTCAGGTCATTGAGTCCTTTGGTGGACACGTTCTGGATAATTACATCAACAGTGATATTTGCATCGGACAGAGGGGTAAAAATGCTCGCGGCTACCCCAGGCTTATCCGGTATCTGCAACACTGAAATCTTTGCTTCGTCCTTACTGTAGGTAACACCCGAAACCATTACGGTCTCCATATCTGAATCCTCCTTTTGCACCAGCGTACCGGGATTGTCGTTAAAGCTAGAACGCACATGAATCACAACGCCATATTTCTTGGCAAATTCAACGGAACGAAGCTGCAGGACTTTGGCACCGAGTGACGCCATCTCCAACATCTCGTCGTAGGTAACTTTTTCAATCTTTTTTGCATTTTCCACGATACGTGGATCGGTAGTATACACCCCGTCTACATCAGTATAAATTTCACATACATCCGCTTTTAGCGCTGCCGCCACCGCGACTGCAGAGGTATCAGAACCGCCACGCCCCATGGTGGTAATGTTGCCTTCAGCGTCAATTCCCTGAAATCCGGCCACTACAACAATGCTGCCGCCGTTAAGATCTTGACGAATATTGTCCTGCCCAATCTCCAGGATACGCGCCTTAGATGAGGCACCATCGGTCAAGATAGGGATCTGATGCCCAAGGTAGCTTTTTGCCTTATACCCCATTGACTGAAGGCACATAGACAGCAACGCTATCGTAACCTGCTCACCGGTAGAAACGAGCACATCGTATTCACGCTCGCTGGGAAATTCGCACATCTCGTTAGCCATCGCCACAAGCTTGTTGGTCTCTCCCGACATGGCCGAGACGATCACGATCACATCATTGCCATCATCGTAAGTACGTGCTATGCGCTTGGCAACATCGCGAATTTTATCAATAGTTCCTACGGAAGTTCCGCCATATTTCTGTACAACCAGAGCCATTGTTTCCTGTCCTCCTCGGAAGATTTCCACCCACATGTGCAGATGGCAACACTTCCGTCATAAGCTATTAGACGTATTCAAGCTCATTCAAGTTATGCATAGACTAAATGCTGTGCTCCCTTAAATCAAACTTCAAACATCAGACTTAAACACCGCCAGACTCTACACCACAGCATGCAACTTGTAACAACATTTTCTTCTGCGGTCAAAACTTTTTACTCGCTAAAGCGAAGGATAAAGGTAGAGAATATGTGGGCCTTTATACCACATGTGCGAATCACCTTCCCCACCTGCCCTTCACCTCATGACACAGTTGCGGATGGGTTTGCGCAAAGTCTCCCAGCGCTTCGCAGCGCAACCAGCGTACATGCTCTGCTGTCCACGTAAGGGTCAAGCACAGAGCATCTTCCTCCAGCTCTGGGAAGCGTTCCGGCCACTCTACTAAAGCTATCCCTGACCCTGGCAGATATTCATCAAATCCTAGCTCTAAGAGTTCATCAGAGTCCGCGAGACGATACAGGTCAAAGTGATAGACTGGGCAGCGCCCATGATACTCCTGCATCAGAGTATAGGTGGGACTGGTGATGGCGGTGTCAACACTCACTCCAGCTCCGTGTGCAATAGCACCACTCAGGCAGGTTTTACCGGCCCCGAGTTCACCCCGCAGGAGCACCAGCGTCCCAGGTTCGAGCATGGTGCCAAGTTCTGCACCAAAACGTCTGGTCTCTTCTGCACCGTTGCTGAGGAAGGTACACAATATCAAGCATCTGCTCCGCGCTTAGGTCTCCCCATGTTGCGGATAATATCCAAGCGTCCTACAACCCCTATCAGCTTATCTTGCTCTACTACTGGGATCAAATGTACTTTATGTTTCACCATCAATTCCGCCACCTCAGAGTCCGATGTCTCTGGAGTACATGTGATAACTTCACGGGTGCATATCTCTCCGACGGTTTGAGCACATATCTTTTTTACCTGTTCAGAGAAATTCTTCTCACTTTCCAGATATAGTACCCAGTCAAAAATTGAAATCACCGTAGGAATATGCAGAGGGCGATCACTTTCAACCAGATCGGTAGCGGAGATGATGCCGTACAGGGTATTGTCTGGGTTTATCACTGGCAGCACGCTATAACCCGACTTTTCGAGGATAGCGCTGAAATCCTGCAGAGATGTTTGTGGTTCTACGCTGACCACCTCAGTGGTCATAATATCGCGGGCATTTGCCATAGAGATTATCTCCTGATAATTATAGCTGGACTACGCTTGAGATACAGATTCCAGTTCCTGTCTTGCCCCAGCAAGCTTACACGCCACATCTGTAGCCGTGTAACCAACCGGGCCGAATTGTTGGGCGCACAAATCCGCAGCCCTGCCGTGGAGATACACCCCCAGAATGGCGGCATCAAAGGGAGCAAGACCTTGAGCAACATATGCGGCAATTACTCCGGTGAGAACATCTCCCATACCGCCACTGGCCATACCCGGATTACCGCTTGAATTAATGCGCACCCTGCCGTGTGGATCAACAATCAGGCTGCGCGCCCCCTTAAGGACAACAACAACTCCATATTGCGCAGCAAATTC
>JAJBAW010000109.1 GCA_020532545.1 Candidatus Cloacimonadota bacterium
TTTTGACTTTCAATTTTGATCTGGCGGCAAGCTACAAGCTACCTATATCTTCATTATTCCGATCAAACTATAAGTTACCCTCCAGCCAAAATTGAGAGTTAAAACAGGAACTATCACGCGAATAGGATGCCACACTCCCCGGATAGCATTGCCAGAGCAAGCCAGACCTTCCTGTCAGCATTGCCAGGGCGGGCAAAACTGTCCGATCAGCATCGCCACGCCAAGTCAAACTTCCCGCTTATCATCGCCACGCCAAGTCAAACTTCCCGCTTATCATCGCCACGCCAAGTCAAACTTCCCCATCAGCATAGCCCTTGTTTTAACCCAAAAGCGACCCAGGTAATTTGAAACTTACAGCGAGAATAAGAGATAGAGGATAAGCTGAACTGGTAAAGCCAATGCGGGAAAGGTCGCTTTTAGGTCAAAACAATCCACGCGCCAGTTTTGTGCCCTTGTGATAACCCAAAAGCAAGGTAATTCAAAAGATAAGGGAATAATAGATGCAAACGAGGTATTCCAGGGTTTGTAGTTTCACTGGACACGAGACGTATCCAATCCAGCAGGGCGGTTTGTAGTTTTACTCGACACGAGACGTATCCAATCCAGCAGGGCGGTTTGTAGTTTCACTGGACACGAGGCGTATCGAATCCAGCAGGGCGGTTTGTAGTTTTACTGGACACGAGACGTATCGAATCCAGCGGGGCGGTTTGTAGTTTCACTGGACACGAGGTGTATCGAATCCAGCGGGGCGGTTTGTAGTTTTACTGGACACGAGACGTATCGAATCCAGCAGGCCGGCCGTCTAAAGACAGCGTTACGGCAGGCAACTTGTAGCTTGTAACTCGTAGCTCCCCAAATACTTACCGGTATATCGATATAATTAGAGTAGAAAGTCCTTGACAGATTAAGCAGAGAATTATTTATTGATTGTAGAAACTAAAAATATGAGACAAGGAGAACCCCATGGAAGCGATTCCGCTTTTGACCTTAAAGCGACTGCCACAATACCTTGAAGCACTCAACCGCCTACAAAAGGCTGGCCTGAAAATGGTCCCGGCCACTAAGATAGCGGTGTTTACTGATGTCCATATGACTCAGGTGCGTAAAGACTTGGCATACACCGGGGTAGTGGGAACTCCCAAGATCGGGCATAATGTGGATGAGCTGATTCTGGCCATCGAGCAGTGTCTGAATTGGAATGACATCTCCTCCTGCTTTTTGGTGGGCGTAGGTCATCTGGGCAAAGCCTTGATGGGTTATTCTGAGCTCAACAAAAAAGGTATGCGCATCATCGCTGCTTTTGACGCTAATCCTGAGCTGGCCGGTACCTACTATCAGGGAATTCAGGTCCATTCCATGAGCAAATTCAGCAACCTCTTATCACGTTTGCACGTGCACATCGGGATTCTGACTGTGCCGGCAGAAGCTGCTCAAGAGATTGCCGATGAGATGGTCGCCGGTGGCATCATCGCGATCTGGAATTTCACGCCTACCCGGCTGCAAGTCCCGGGGCATGTCATTGTCGAAAACATCGATATGAGTTCTTCTCTGGCAGTACTGTCCAGACGTGTTGCCGAACGCTTATATCACACTAAGAACTAATTCAGGCTTGAAAATCATCACAAACTCAATAAATCACAAAAAACATAAAAAAATACATATACAGGAGTAACAATGAGTACGCAATACTCTGCAGCCCACAGCTTCAACAAAGTAATGGAGATTTTAGATCGTTATGATCGTAACGAAAATAAGATCATTCCTATTCTGCAAGCAGTTCAGGAAGAATATAGATATCTTCCTCAGGAAGTACTTACCTTTATCGCAACATCTTTGGGTGTTTCACCAGCGAGATTATATGGTGTGGCCACATTTTACAGTCACTTTTCCTTGGAACCCAAGGGTAAGCACATTATCAAGATGTGTGATGGCACAGCCTGCCACGTGCGAGGCTCTGCCAAAGTGATAGAGGCCATTCGTGAGCGTTTGAAATTGACTGACAAGAAAATTACGACAGACGACATGATGTACACCTTCCAAACCGTATCTTGCCTTGGGGCTTGCGGTTTGGCTCCGGTGCTGGTGGTGGATGACGACATTCATGGCCAGATCACTCCGGCTCAAGCCTTGGCCTTAATCGATAAAATAGACGCAGAGGAGAAAGGAAATGCCTAATCTGGAACTTATTCGGGAACAATACAATTCCGCCCGCGCCCTGTGTAATAAAAGAATCGTGGTTTGCGCCGGTACCGGTTGCATCGCCAACGGCTCTTTGAAAGTCTTTGATGCTCTGAAAAATGCCATCGCTTTAAGTGGCCTGGAAGTAACCGTATCGCTGAAAAGCGACAAACCCGAAGAACACAAACATCACGATGTCTATATGGTAGGCAGCGGCTGTCAGGGCTTTTGCCAGGTCGGCCCACTGGTCACCATCGAACCCAATGGCATCATGTATGGCCATGTGAAACCCGAAGATGCAGAAGACATCGTAGCTCGCTCCGTGGTAAAAGACGAAGTGATCGAACGCCTCTTGTATCACGATCCTGAAGATGGTACCCCATATAAAGGTGTGAAGGAAATTCCTTTTTACACCAAACAGATGCGTACCGGTCTGAAAGATTGCGGAAACGTGGATCCTCTGAATATCAGCGAATATATCGCGCACGACGGCTATTTTGCAGCCCGTGACGCTTTTCTCAAATACAGTCCTGAAGAACTCTGCAAGTTTTACCAGGACAGCGGGCTGCGCGGACGTGGCGGTGGTGGATTCTCTACCGGCCTGAAATGGAACTTTGCCCGCAAAGAAGACAACGAAAAGAAATATGTGGTGTGTAATGGTGACGAGGGCGACCCCGGTGCCTTTATGGACCGTTCTATATTAGAAGGCAATCCTCACAGCGTGATCGAAGGCATGCTCATCGCTGCCCGCGCAATAGGCGCAAATGAAGGCTATGTGTACATGCGTATGGAATATCCCTTGGCTATCAAGCGCATTCGCAAAGCTATCGAAAATGCCGAAGAGCTCGGTATTTTGGGCGACGACGTCTTTGGCACCGGCCAAAGCTTTCACATCAGTGTAATGGAAGGAGCCGGAGCTTTTGTGTGCGGAGAAGAAACTGCACTTATAGCTTCGATCGAAGGCAAACGCGGGATGCCGAATCCCAAGCCGCCTTTCCCAGCCCAAAAAGGCCTTTTTGGCAAACCTACCATCATCAACAACGTAGAAACCCTGGCTCTGGTGCCCATTGTGATGCGACAGGGTATTGAGAAATTCAGATCGGTAGGATCAGTAAAGTCTCCAGGAACCAAAACCTTTGCCCTCACAGGACACGTGGCCAATACCGGACTCATCGAAGTTCCCTTTGGCACCACCCTGCGTAAGATCGTATTTGAGATCGGTGGCGGCGTCTTGGACAAAGACGGCAAGATCAATAACAATGCCTTCAAAGCCGTGCAAATTGGCGGACCCAGCGGCGGTTGCCTTACCAGCGAACACCTTGATTTGCCTATCGATTATGATTCTTTGGGCGCGGTGGGTGCGATGGTCGGCTCCGGCGGTATGGTCGTGATGAACGACAGCACCTGCATGGTGGAAACAGCCCGTTACTTCATGGGCTTTACCCAACACGAATCCTGCGGAAAGTGCGTGCCCTGCCGTGAAGGAACCCGTCAAATGCTGGAAATGCTGGAAGATATCTGTGCTGGCGAAGGCACCGAAGAAACCCTTGAGCTCTTGCAAGAAGTGGGCGAGACAGTGAAGCTGGCCTCGCTATGCGGCCTGGGCAAAACTGCCCCGAACCCTGTGCTTTCCACCCTGCGCTATTTCAGAGATGAATACGAAGCGCACGTGAAAGCCAAGTACTGTCCTACCAAAGAATGTAAAGCTCTTACTCCCATATATATCGATCCGGAACTCTGCCGCGGCTGCACCCTCTGCACGAGAGTCTGCCCAGTAGGCGCTATTTCCGGTGAAGTGAAGCAAACTCACGTAATAGATCCCATGATCTGCATCAAATGCGGTGCCTGTATCGCAGCCTGTAAATTCAAAGCCATCAGCTAAGGGGAGACAAAAATGGAAAAATATGTATATATAAACGACCGTCCTGTAGTGTGGGAAGGGGAGAAAAACCTCCTCGAACTGGCCCGAAAGGCCCACATCGATATCCCCACTTTCTGTTACCACAGTGATCTGAGCCTCTACGGCGCCTGCAGACTTTGCATGGTGGAAGTGGAAGGCAGAGGTCTGGTAACCTCTTGTACTACCGAGCCTTTTGAAGGCATGAAAATAAAGACTCATACCCAGCAGATTCTGAAACTGCGCAAGACCATCGTGGAAATGCTGCTGGCGAACCACGATCAGAATTGTCCTCAATGTAGCCGTGCCACCGATTGCAAGCTGCGGGACATTTCGAACCGTCTCAATATCGATAAGGTGCGCTTCCGCCAGACCCGCGAATTCAAAACCGTGAATCTGGGTAGCGATTGTCTGACCAGAGATCCCAACAAGTGCGTCCTCTGCGGCGACTGTGTGAGATTCTGTGATGAGATTCAGAGTATTGGCGCCATCGACTTTGCCGGCCGTGGCCTGGAAGTAAACGTAGCCTCAGCCTATGGCAAGAGCCTGGCTCAGGTGGATTGCGTGAATTGCGGACAGTGTGCGGCAGTATGCCCCACCGGCGCTATCGTGATAAAAACTGACGTTCCCAGAGCTTGGGAAGCCATTCATGATTCCAAGAAAACTGTGGTGGCGCAGATCGCTCCTGCAGTGCGTGTAGCCTTGGGTGAGATGTTCGGCATCCCAGCCAATGACCTGACTACCGGTAAGATGGTAGCGGCAATGAAAATCATCGGCTTTGACCAAGTCTATGATACTTCTTTTGCAGCAGATCTCACCGTGGTGGAAGAAGCCAATGAATTCATCGCTCGCAAGAGCAATGGCGGAAAATTGCCGATCTTCACCTCTTGCTGTCCGGCTTGGGTGAAATTTGCTGAGCAAAGCTTCCCCTCTCTTTTGGAAAACCTCTCCAGTTGCCGTTCTCCGCAACAGATGTTTGGCGCGATCGCCAAAGAACGTTTGCCAGAGCTGCTGAAAGTCGACAAGAAAGACCTCGTGGTGGTCTCCATCATGCCTTGTACAGCCAAGAAATACGAGTGCAAGCGTCCGGAATTCACCCGTGAAGATGGTATCCCGGATGTGGATATCGCGCTCACCACTCAGGAACTCGGCCGCATGGTCAGAGAAGCGGGTATAGATTTCGAATCTCTTGAGCCCGAATCAT
>JAJBAW010000110.1 GCA_020532545.1 Candidatus Cloacimonadota bacterium
CGGTGATTTCTCTGTATATTTTGGATATTTCCCAGTGTTATCTGGATTCACTAAAGGTGGAGGTATATGCTGATGACAAGTGGAGCACCATTTATGCCAATGACCTGGATGCGGATAAACCCGGACTAATGCCCGCCGGGATGGATGTGAACATACACCCCGCTCAATCAGCACATGCTTTTCCCAACATCGATATCCTCGTAAAGAACGTTAGGGGAAAGAACCTTATCGAGATCAAAGCCTCAGGTACTGATTTGCCCTATACCATGGCTTACATCACCCGCCTTTTCGCAGAAGAACCGGCGCCAGAGGCCTGCACAGAAAGAACCTTAAGCAAAAACATCCACTTCAGGCTGCCGCTTTCGTTGCCTTCAGACGCCTGGCACACCTATCCGATTGCAGATACCTTAAGCTTAAACGCCTTAAAGAGCAAGCTTGGGGCCACCGATATCTATGACCGCAATGACATCAGCACCTACTTTGGCGCACTGATCATCTATTGGAACCAATTGCAGCACTTTTACCCTTACTGGCAGTATGCTGATACGGATTGGGACCAGGATTTGCAGATAGCTCTCAAAGAAACCCTGAACTGCCATGACTTTCGCGATTTTGTCCTGATCTTTCGCAAGCTTGCCTCCCAGACTCGCGACTGCCACGCCAGCGTGTATGATAATACTACCAAAAACAAAATGCCCGGATTCTACGCCGAGCAGATTGGGGGCAAGTGGCTGGTAACAAGGGTTGCGGATGAATCCCTGAATATCCCCTTGGGTTCAGAGATAACGCGCTTCAATGGCAAAAATATCAATAAACACATCGATAAATACCGGCCCTATTTCGTTTCCGGTTCCCCCCAGAACACCGCTAAGTACTTATTCCTTCATACTATGCGATCCTATCGCGACACAGTGGCTGTATTTAGCTTCAAAACTCCGTCCAATCAGCTTATTACCCGCAGCGTCCCTTTTGACAGCTATAAAAATGGGGCATGGTTCAACCGGGTGGGTAAGGTAAAGCGGTATTCCGAGGGGATTATTTATGTGAATCTGGGTCAGGATGGAATTACAGAAGAGGAGCTTGCTGCCCTGCTGCCAGAACTGACCCAAGCCCAAGCTCTGATTTTTGATCTGCGCGATTATCCGAAACGCTTTACCGGTCTAATCAGCAATCTGCTCTCAGAACCGGATACGCTGAAGAACTATTTTGTTAAACGTTCTATCTACCCTGATTGCAATTTCCTACCGGATAAGGACGATAGTGTAGACAATTGGAACCTTCAGCCCGAAGAGCCGCATCTTAATGCGAAAACGGTCTTTCTCTGCAGTTCCTACAGTGTCAGTTACTGTGAATCATTTCTTTCCGAAATCAAATACAATCATCTTGCCACTATCATCGGCCAGCCCACCGCTGGCTCCACTGGCAATGTAGTGATTACGAACTTGCCAGATAGCCTCGAGACCTGGTGGACAGGCATGTTTGTCCAAAATCCAGATGGCACAAGATTCCACGGGGTCGGTATCATTCCCGATATTATTGTGTATCCAAACCGGATGGATATAGCACACAACAGGGATGTGGAAGTGGATACCGCGCTGGAATACCTGATGCGGGAATTGAAGCTGAATATGCTGCCAGGTCTGGTGGAATAATTGGGAGGCAGATTCTATCTGAAATATCGTACCTATGGCACTCATTATGGTATCTGCTTATGTGGGTTCTATCTGAAATAGCGTGCCTACAGCACTCATTTAAGGAATCCGCCTGATTGTGGGAATTTCTTGACAGGAACTCTTGCTGAATTATCTGGAGGCATCAGGATTGATTATGAATCAATCTATGGAATCTGCTACGGTCAGATCACTTTGTAAACGTGAATTCGATCAAAGACTTAAGGCGCATTTTACAAGAAATATCAGTTAGATTAAGGATACAAGAATGAATTACATCATCACCGGAACCACATATAACGGCAAATACATAGACGCTCCCAAGGCTGGGACACAGGTACTGAGCAGGGAAGAACTTGCCCAAAGCAAGCTCCGCTTTCTGGAAGCAGACAAGGTCTATGTCCCCTCCGAGACAGCGCTGAGCACAGTGATAGAGAGGATGGATAATCCCGACGGTGTGGCAGGCGTCAACAAACTCAAGGACAAGTATCTGTGTAGAGAGGCCTTGAAAGGCCTTTATCCGGATTTCTACTTTGCCAAATGCAAGCTGGAGGATATCCCTCACTTGGACACTATGGGGAAGAAGATCGTGATCAAACCCTTGAGGGGATTTTTCGGAACCGGCGTGCGTTTTGCGGATGCAGACACGGATCTAAAGGTTTTGAAGGAGGAAATCCGCAGTGAAGTTGCGGAAAACTCCCGCTTTTTCCCTGAATCCGTCTTGACCAAAGATGAGTATGTGGTGGAGGAATTCATTGCAGGTGAAGAATATGCCGTAGATATGTTTTACGATGAACTGGGCCACGCGGTGATCACCAATATCTATCATCATCCCGTCTCGGAGAGCCTGGACTACGCGCATTTGATGTATTACAGCAATAAAGAGCTCTTTGGGCTCTACCTGGAGCCCTTCCTGCGTTTTTTTAATGAATTTGGAGCTACCTTAAAGCTGAGGAGTTTCCCTATTCATGCAGAATTCAAACTGCGCGGAGATGAGTTTATCCCGATAGAATTCAATCCCATGCGCTATGGTGGATTCGGGCTGGCAGATCTCAGCTCCTTGAGCTATGAGTATCAGCCAATTGCGGCATATTTTGATAATCAAGCGCCGGATTGGAAGGCTATCTGGAAGAGCCGGGAAAGATACAACTATGCGTTTATCCTGGCCTATAATGGCAAGGGTCTTGATCTGAATACAAAAAAGCCAAATCATGCGAGATTCAGGGATTACCTGCAGAAATATGCAGAGCTGATGGATTATGTGGAGCTGGATTTCCAGAGGAATCCGGTGTTTGCCATAGCCTATATCAGGAGTGATGATTATGAGAAGATGATGCAGCTTTTGGGTACGGAATTCAGGGAGTTTTTTGATTGATGGTTCATAATGATTGGAGGGGGGCGCGGGTTTCTCTCTGAAATCTTAGGCCTACGGGATTAAGGGTTTGTGCAAAAAGTCTCTCACAGATCTCACAGATCACACAGATAGGACGGATTGACACGGCTTATGTTAAGGTGAAAACGTTAAACGTAAAAAGTTAAACGTTAGACGTTAAAACGTTAAAACGCTAAAACCTTAAAACCCCAAACCCCTTAGATCCTATCTATCCAATCAATCCGCTAGATCCGCGTTCTATGGAAAAGCTACGCATCTGCCGATACTTGAAAACTTGAAAGCTCGTGCCCGCCAGCCAGTTCCGTAGGAACGGCGTCCTACGCTACGCTAAAACGCTAAAACGCTAAAACCTTAAAACCCCAAACCCCTGATTTTCATTGACATAAAACGCCAAATTATTATGTTGATACAAAATGATGATTTTTATCTAAGATATAACAACATAAGGAGTTTACCATAATGGCTAAACAGAAAAAAGCTACCATGGATGGAAACGCTGCAGCCGCGCATGTGGCCTACGCATTTAACGAAGTAGCAGCGATCTATCCTATCACTCCATCTTCCGGAATGGGAGAACTTGCCGATGCCTGGGCGTCGGACAAGGTTAAGAACATATTTGGCACCACTGTGGACGTCATGGAAATGCAATCCGAAGCTGGAGCCGCTGGAGCAGTGCACGGAGCTCTCTCCGCAGGCGCTCTGACCACCACCTTTACCGCATCACAGGGCCTCATGCTGATGTTGCCCAATATGCACAAGATTGCCGGCGAGATGTTGCCCACGGTATTTTACGTGACGGCCCGCTCCCTGGCAGCGCAATCCCTCTCAATTTTTGGCGATCATTCAGACGTAATGAGTGCCCGCAATACCGGCTGGGCCATGATCGCTTGTAATAGCGTGCAGGAAGTAATGGACCTGAGCATCGTGAGCCAATTGGCCACCCTGAAAAGCTCTCTTCCTTTTGTGCTGTTCTTTGATGGTTTCAGAACCTCACACGAGCTGCAAAAGATTGACGTGGTGGATTATGAGACCATGGGCGAGCTCTTGGATCACAAGCTGGTGGAAGACTTCCGCAAGCGTGCCCTCACCCCGGATAAACCTCGCATGAAAGTAGGTCAACACGGTACTGACGTATATTTCCAGGGCCGTGAGACCTCAAATACACATTATCTCAATGCACCCGGCATCATCGAAGCCTGCATGAAAGAAGTGGGCGAGAAATTGGGCCGCCAGTATAATCTCTTTGATTATGTGGGCGATCCCGAGGCTGAAGACGTGATCGTCGCCATGGGTAGCGGTTGTGAGACCGTAGAGGAAACCATCGAATATCTGAATAAAGAACGTGGCATGAAGCTCGGCTTGGTGAAGGTGCGCGTATATCGTCCCTTCAGCCAGAAGCATTTCCTGGCCAGCCTGCCCCAGAGCGTGAAGCGCATTGCTGTGATGGATCGCACCAAAGAGCCCGGAGCCATCGGCGATCCCTTGTACCTGGACGTAGTAGCCGCACTGCAAGAAAAGAATATCAAAGTGATCGGCGGACGCTATGGCCTTTCCAGTAAAGAATTTACCCCCACCATGGTCCTGGCGATCTACAAACACCTGAAAAATGGCGGATTCCATGGCTTCACAGTGGGTATTGAAGACGACGTGACCAATCTCTCTCTGCCTTTGGATGAAGAGATTAATACTGTACCCGAAGGCACCATCTCCTGCAAATTCTGGGGACTGGGCTCGGACGGCACCGTGGGCGCAAATAAGAATAGCATCAAAATCATTGGTGATCATACCGATATGTATGTGCAAGGCTATTTCCAATACGACAGCAAAAAGAGTGGCGGCATCACCCGCAGCCACCTGCGTTTTGGCAAGAAACCCATCCACAGTCAATATTTGGTGAACGAAGAGGACTTTGTAGCCTGTCACAATCAAGCCTTCATCGGCAGATACCACATGCTGTCCG
>JAJBAW010000027.1 GCA_020532545.1 Candidatus Cloacimonadota bacterium
AGCAAATATGGTCTTGTGGATCCATTAAAATACACTTGTGCAAACTAACTGTGAAAGCATACGACGAACTTTGTCGGAAAGCCGTGTGCGGGAAAACCGCATGCACGGTTTGAAGAGGGGGGCAGGAATAAACCCCTGCCTCTACTCTACTGTTCTATCATCATCATCATTCATATGCAGGACTTGTCTAAAATAGCGTCCCGTTCTCGCTTTGCAGGTATTATGCTTGGATAATACGGACTGGTATGACTGGAATAGGCTTTGGTCACTTATTCACCTTAAAGTGCACAAGAAAGTAGTGTGACCTGGGGAGAGGAACTGAACAGTCTCTCTAATGAATGAAGGCCTGCAAATGAAGATTGTTATTGACAGAATATATCACATGTTTATATGTGTAATCGTAAGTAGAAAATGGGAGTTGGACAATGAAAAGAAATATAGTTGCAGTGCTTCTTAATATGCTGATCATCTTAGGCCTCAGCCTCCAGGTATGGGCTATTGATGATATGGATGATGCCTATGCAGAAGCTGAGGCACCCAGAGACATGCTGGCTTATGTGCAGTCCACTTTTCCTTACCGGTTCGGGAGTGATCTTGGGGCCGGAGATTATGTTCAATATGAAATAACTGATCATCATTCTCAAAGAGAAGAACCGGAGCTTTGCAGCTTGGAAGTGATCACACGAATTGCTGATGTCGTAACCATCAAGGAAGAATTCGAAGATAATATCCTCTTCTACAAGATTGATCTTCAAAGCAATATCTTGCTGGAGTACTGGGGCTATGATGAAGAGGGCAGAGAACATCGGCCTGTCTTTCTCTCTGGAAACGAAGTGGAAACCCGGATACAGACCATGGTAAATCAAGATTCAGATCCTAAGCAGGCAAGGATGCCGGCAAATCTCCCCAAAGCTCAATTTTCCACACTATCCCAAAGAGAAACTATTACTATTGGAAGATCAAGCTTGGACACTATCGTGAGGACTCTTGATCTGCCGGATTTGGAAGGAATCACTCCTGAAATGAGAACTGCTGTGCAGGAATTGACCAAAGTCTTACTTTCTGAAGCGGTGCCTAAAATGCTGCCTGCCAAATTGATGGCTATATACCTGGATAATCCGGAAGTGTTTAGCGGGAACGCAGGCTTTGTAAAACAGCACAGCTATCAAATCAGCGCGTTCAACAAAACAGAAGGTCAGGAGGAATAATGAAGATATATATACTAATAAGCCTGCTGGGGATCTTAGTACTGCTGGGCTCTTGTCTCAATCTTACCGAGCCTGATCCGCCACGCGCAGAGCCCTGGCTCTGCAGCATAAACGCCGATGGTACCGGATTCAGGAAGATAAAGAAAGTGGACTCAAGCTTTGGTACAAACGGATTTTGGGATATCTACATGACCAAAGACGATAGGATCATCTTCTATGGGGAAAAGCTGTGGATATCGGATACGGATAGCATCAATGTAGTTCCGATCACTCCGGATAATCTTATAGTTTTTAATGCCCCGCAACTTGAGTTTACACAAGATGGAGGCACTGCCTTTTTCGCCGCCAGCAGGGACTTGTATAAGATTAAACTATCAACCAATGAGCTATTCAAGATCACCGAAACACCTGATTATACCTATGCAGAGCCACTCCTATCTGATGATGAGAGATATCTTACGATGAGGTCTTATGCATATAACGGAAAAGAACCAAGAAAAGTGGGGGCTTACATTGATCTTCTCGATAACTCACTGCGATATATTTACTCAAACACCTGGTTTCCGGCAAGATACAAGGATAAGATTATGACTGGTATGAACAAACTCATACTGGAGAACAGAGACGGCCTTGGCAGTGTCAGCCTGCAGGATTCAATCTTTACATTGCATCAGGAATACGGGGCAAGCTATAAAAGCATGCTTGAGGTTACCACAGACCAGCGCTATCTGCTAACCAGATATATACAATCAGCTGAGAGTTACGCCATAGCTATCGACCTTCATAACAATACACGATATGAACTTGGTAGAATAAACGATAATGAATCAAGTAATCCGATTAAAGTCTGTAAAAGCATAAACATAGTTTATTATATGGATGAAGAGCATATCTACAAGTACGATCTTGACAATCACACAAAAAGCACAGTCTTTGGCCCTAGTGCTAAGGTGGGAGTGTATAGACTCTATAAGCTCGCACCTACCTGGGATGGCTCAAAAATCTATTTTGATGCTGAAATCGTAACGAGATAGGAGGATACGATGTTTTCATATAAAACTAAGCCAAGATACTTGATACTGATCTTTATACTGCTGTGCACAAAATTCAACAAAACAGAAGGTCAGGGGGAATAATGAAGATATATATACTAATATGCCTGCTGGGAATCTTAGTACTGCTGATCTTGGGATCGTGTTTATACACATCAAAACCTCTCTCACCGAGACCTGAACCCTGGCTTTGTAGTATTAATGCCGATGGTACCGGATTCAGGATGATAAAGAAAGTGGACTTGAACTTTGGAACTACCGGGTTTTGGGATATCTACATGACCAAAGACGATAGAATCATCTTCTATGGGGAAAAGCTGTGGATATCGGATACGGACAGTATCAATGTAGTACAAATGACGCCGGATAATCTGTCCGTTTTCAATAAGCCTCAACTTGAGTTTACACAGGATGGAGGTGCCGCCTATTTTGCCGCCAGCAGAGATTTGTACAAGATAAAATTATCAACCAATGAGGTATTCAAGATCACCGAAACACCTGAAGATTATTATTGGGCGGAACCAGTGCTATCCGACAATGAAGAACTTCTTACAATGAGGGGATACACATTTAAAGGCAAAGAACCAAGACAAGCTGGAGTGTATATTGATCTCCATGATAATTCTTTAAAATATATATATTCCAATACATGGTTTCCTGGACCATACAAAACCAAGCTAATGAATGGCTTGAACTGTCAAATACTGGAAAACAGAGATGGATTTGCCAGTGTTTGCTTATTGGATTCAACCTATACATTGCATTTGCCATACGTAGCTAGCTACAAAAACATGTTTGAAACCTCAGCCGATCAACGTTATATTCTTACCAGATACAAACAGTCTTCCTCTTATTATGCCATAGCAATTGATCTTAGTGACTTTAGTCAACATGAGCTGGGAATGATCTATGAGCACAGCTCAAGCAATCCCATCAAAGCTTGCAAAGACACAAATCTTGTTTATTTTAGAGATGAAAATAATGTATATCTGTATGATCTTAACAATAATACAAAAAGTACAGTCATTGGCCCCGGTAATGATGTGGGGGTGTTTAGCATCTATATGCATGCACCTACTTGGGATGGTTCAAAAATATATTTCTATGCAGACATTTCTTTGCAGTGAGGACATCATGAAAAAATACTGTATAATTTTGACCGGTATGATTTTATCGTTATCATTTAATTTATTCGCAGACAATGAAGCTGATAGTCTTGTAGCATATTCAAACATTTGGAAAACAGCTGGTTGTGATTCCTTAACTCTAACGATTCGCGATATTGATATTACAAATATAGAACCTATAGTTAGTTTTAATACCACAACATCATTAGATGACACGACATATTTTGACAGCACTATCCCCAACGACGATATAGATGACAGCAATGTTTTCAATGATTTGATCGATTTTTTAGTTCTTAGGAAGCTCAACATATTAGAGCACATAAGGATCAATATCCCCTCTGGAGTTTATAATTTCAGCAATCAAATAGTAATGCACTCCAATATCAGCCTCAAGGGAGCCGGATCCACCTAAGCCGGTTGACAGTTTACGCACACCCTACTACAATCTTATTGAAGGCAATAATCTGGAATATTTATGCGTGGATGCTACCCATCAGCATAATGGAACTCACAACACTTTTATAAACAATAGAGTGACTGAACAGACACATGTTATGGGATATGGTGGGTTTCCTAGCCGCTGCCGCCAGAGCGCTCTTTAGCCGCAAGGGGCTCTCTTTCGCTAATTTTATAACTTGGCAGATAGGCCTTATCTGCTTATCTTTACCATCATTAAGAGAATATCTCAGCGTATAGCTGGAACGTTTCCAAAGCAGGAACCGATAGATATACTTGTGCAAGGTTTGCAAAAGATAGATAGCTTGCAGGCCCGTCAGGTGTGGATGGTGGGTTTTATTTACATCTGATTCCAATGGTGAAAACCCAATTAGGAGATAAGATGAAAAAAATTAATATATTTTGCATAGTGCTGGCATTATTCGTGATAAGCGGATTATCTGCCCAGCAGTACGACCAGCCTTGGATCCAGGATAGTGTGGGCTATACAAGCACGTACTCACCTGATTATCCTATTGATTTAGAAATGGCGGACAACTTCAGTGGTTTGACCGATCCCATAAACAGCCTTACTTTTTATGGTATGCAAGCGGCTTTCGACATTAATGGCTGGATAACCGGCCCTCCCGCTGCAATAGAGCCTTTCTTCGTTAAGTTCTATAACATACAAACGGAGTGGACCCAAGCTCCGCAAGCAGAGCCTGGAATCATAGCCCCAGTAACTGGTACATACGCCCTAAATCTATATGATTCTTATGGTGACGGGTGGAATGGTGGGAAACTGGATGTGTACGTGAACGGAATCCTGGTTCTGGACGAGATCAGCTGTGTCGCAACGGGGCCGGATGCCTTTACGTTCTCTGCCAATGCAGGTGATGAAATTATCGCTGTTTACACAGCAGGCAGCTATGCATATGAGAACTGGTACGAAATCCTCGATCCAGAGGACAGTGTCATCGCTCAGGATGGAGACGATACACAAACCGCAGAGCCCACAGGAATCGGTTCTTTCCCCATTACACCGCTCTTGGCTCCCCTAACGGGCACTTACACCGTAAACCTGTATGATTCTTTTGGTAACGGCTGGACTGGTGGAATGCTGGATGTATATGTGGATGGAAGCCTGGTTCTGGGCAGCATAGCCGGAGCGGGATCGGGTCCTAATCCCTTTACATTCTCTGCCAATGCGGGTGATGAAATTGCCACTGTGTTCACCGCAGGCAGCTTTGCATTTGAGAACTGGTACGAAATCCTCGATCCAGAGGACAGTGTCATCGCTCAGGATGGCGACGATACACAAACTGTAGAGCCCACAGGGATCGGATTTGTTTCCACTATGATCACGCTGGAGCCAAGCTGGGCTACTCCGGTGGCATCATTTGCCGTGGATGCCAGCACTTCCTATGTAACAGACTGGACTTGGGGCGGTTGGCAGCTTTACAAATATGAGGTGACACTTCCATCCTCAGTGAATCTGGCCAGTGGATGGGTATCCGCTCAAGTGGATGCTGCCAATGGTTCTGGTCTATGGTTCCTCTGGGCCCAAGGCAGCGGTGGCGACTTGCTCTCTCACCAAAAATTCACTGATTTCGGGAAGGGTGCAAGCAGCCCGGAAGCTGCCTTTGCCCAGCAAAACAATCAGGGGGAAAATCCTGTGCGCGTCCAGAATGGTGTGGACATGGCTTTCGAGCTCTACACCTCTTCGGCCACCTTGATCGTAGTAGATGTAGCTGGAAACGTGAGCGGCTCTGCCACTATCGTCCCTGGCGGCACAATTCCTGAAGGCTTGCAAGGCCCGGATACCGGAGCACCTGCCGTTCTTTATACCATTAGTGCTACCGGCACACAGGATGTACAGGTGTTCAAACCCAGCCAGTACACAGGCGATTGGTATTGCTGGCTCAGTGTAGGATCTTCTATCTATGCTGGCAACAATCCCATTCCCGCTGCTACTGCGAGCATCATCTTCTCTGGCATAGATTTTGATGCCAAGGGGGAAGTCGTACTAATGATCGACGATGACAACAACGCCACCCTCCCTGTAACCCTCTCCAGCTTCACTGCTGTGCTCACGGCCGATCTGTTTGTCAAGATCGCCTGGATCTCAGAAAGTGAAACGGATCATGCCGGATATAATATCCTGCGTAGTGAGGCGAATGCACTCTCCACCGCACTGACCGTCAATAATGGCATGATAGACCAGGGTGTGGCCCATGGCACGCAAATGAACTATCTCTTTACTGATACTGAGATAGATACCGATGCCACATATTACTACTGGCTGGAAAGCGTGAGTCTGAATGGCGAAAGTGAATACTACGGAGCACTAATGGTGACAGTTAAAGCCGAAGACGAAGAACCCAGTATTCCTGTGATCCCTGTGGAAACCAAGCTCTTATCCGCTTTTCCGAATCCCTTCAATCCCTCTACCAATCTGCGTTACAGCATGAAAGAAGCGGGTGATCTGCGCATTGAAGTGTACAACCTGAAGGGGCAGATTCTGCGGAGCTTCACAAATAATCACAGCCAAGCTGGCTATTACCAGATGAGCTGGGATGGACGCGATGCCAATGGCAGCCTGGTAGGTACCGGCGTGTACTTCTACCGCATGATTAGCGGTAAATACAGCGCTACCAAGAAGATGGTCTTGGCCAAATAAACAATAAAAACGCTAAATAGATAGCAAAGCCCGGGGCTCAAGCTCTGGGCTTTGTCTGTTAAGCAGTTTCAAAACTGTAAATATGAGGGGATAGCTGGTTGGCTTTATCTGAAAAGAGAGTCTATCCTACTGCTCATAGCCCTTGCCTCTCCCCTTGACCAGCACATGGAAGCGATTGAACATTTGCCTGAGGCGATAAACCGTTTCTTTATTGGGATTGAGCTGGGCCAGCAGCTTTTTCAGGAAGACCTCCCAGTTCGTGGTTTCATGGTCTTTGAAGTAGCCGATGCCGCTCATGACTTCGATCATATATTGATAAATCTTATCAAGTTCAGCTCCGCTCACGGCATCCACTTTTAGCTGCCCTCCCTGTTCATGAATGCGCTGCTCATAGCTGGCGAT
Source organism: Candidatus Cloacimonadota bacterium (assembly GCA_020532545.1). Lineage (GTDB taxonomy): Bacteria > Cloacimonadota > Cloacimonadia > Cloacimonadales > Cloacimonadaceae > UBA5456. Next base: position 6,908 of record JAJBAW010000027.1, read on the forward strand.
TTCATAGCTGGCCAGTGCCACGGCTTGGGCCAGATTGATGGAGGGGAATTCCGGATTGGCGCTGAAGTGGCAACGCAGGGGGCAGAGATCGGCCTCTTCATCTGTAAGGCCATAGGTTTCCCGGCCAAAGACCAGGCCTATTTTGAGCTGGGGCAGATCGTGCACATAGCTGGCCATCTGCATGGGGGACATATCTATGGGTTTATTCTTGCCGAGTCTGCGGGAGAAGGCAATTGTGCGGTCGAGATCGGTGGTGGCCGCAGCAAGATCAGGGAATAGCTTGGCATTATCCAAGAGCTGTTCGGAGTGCATGGCCAGGTAATAGTCGTTCTTTTTGGGGATGCTGCCCACGATGCGGAGCTCTTCAAAGCAAAAGTTGTTCAGGATTCTGGCGATGGCCCCTATGTTTCCGGCGTAGATGGGCTCGACGAGGATGAAGATGATGCGGGAATTACTTCTTGGCATTGGCTTTGTTGCGCATGCGAACTACAGAGCCGAGTTTATTACCCATGTTTTGCACATTAGGATTGCTGTCTTTTTTCCATTCCAGCACCGTGCGTTGGGTGATGCTCATAAAGTCTCCACCGCGTTCGCGTTTGCTCTTTTGGGTAAAGATATTGGCGAGCTTGCGCAGGGTCTGCCAGATGGTGTGAAAGCGGGCTTCATCCGCATCCACCAGCCAGCGGCGGACATTGGTATAGGTCTGGATGGGGCGTACTCTGCCCACCTGAGTGAGGATGTGGGAGATCTTCTTTTGTACTTCTTCGCTGTCGTCATCCAAGAGTTTGCCGATAAACATCAGCACAAATTGGGGATTCTTGGCGGCGATATTCTCCATTCCGTGCATGGAAATGGCGCGCTTCTTTTCATTGGGACTTTCAGCCCAGAGCGGCATATGCTCGCGCATGGCATCAGGGAAGCTTTTCCAGAGCTCAAAGCAGATGGTTTCACTCTCCCAGGGCACCGTCTCAAAGGTCTTTTCCAGGGTTTTGATGATGTGCTCGGGGCTGTCCTGGTATTTGTAATAAAAGTAAAAAAGCCCGGTAGCGCGCACTCCATAGATGAAGTCCTCCAAAAGGTCGCCACAGATTTTGTCCAGATTGCCCTTACCTGTATATACTGCCAGGCGTTTGCCCAGCTCTTCGCGCACAAAGTAGTTTGCGGTATTGCCCAGTTCCATGATTTGTTTGATAGCCAGTTCGGGGTTTTTCTTGTCCAGATTTCGAAAGATCTTTTCGACTTGAGCATCGAGTATTTTATAGTCATCTATATTGAGACGTCCTACTTCTTTGATCATTAATTATCTCCATGATAGCGCTCTGCTATCTGATGTTATTTTTCTAATGGCGGACAACAGTCCAGAGTTTTTGGCACATGATGTGCGCCTTATGAATATGTAATATCTACCCCTATTGATGATGGCCTAAAGGTCGTGGATTGATATCAAGCGTTGATAATTCCATATTCTGAAATAATACTTTTGTGTCAAGAACTTTCTGGAGCATAGGCCAGATGCTGGCTGGTTTTAAAATGTACCTTGGCCACTTCTGGCAGGCGTTTGATGCCGAATTTCTCCACAAAGATATGTCCAGCCTTGATCACAGGAGGGCTGGCACCCAAGGGAAAGCTCATCTGGTATCTATTATTCAGCTTGGACATAGCCTCCAGAAATTGATAGCGCGAGAGGATGGAAGCGGCAGCCACAGCCAGATCGCGCTCGGCACCAGTGCGCTCGATGATCTTGGCATTGGGGTATTTACGAGACAAACGGAGCTTGGCTTTTTGGGCTTTGGAGAATTGATCGATCAGGATCCCTTCCGCCGGCAGCTCTTTTTCCATGAGCTCGGATACCGCAGTTTCGTGGCCCCAGGCCAGCAGGTCGTTCAGGTTCTGATTTTGCCGTTTAAAGCTGCTGATCAGTTCATTGTATTTGGGAGGATTCAAAATCAGGCTGGCTCCCTGTCCGGGATAGGCCAGGTAGAGCTGTTTTGCTATCTGCACGATGCGGGTGTCGTGCAGCTTTTTGCTATCCTGCACGCCCATCTTGCTGAGGCTGGGAATCTGGGCACGGGTGCAATAAAAGGCTGAGACGATGAGTGGGCCAAAGAAATCCCCCTTGCCACATTCGTCGCTGCCGATCCAGGCATGCCAGAGATGCATTCCGGGCTCGGTACTTTCCTCGGTTTCGCCATAGAGCAGCAGCTCCAGCTCAGGCTTTAGCGCAGAGCCATCGGGAGCGCCGATCACCTTGGTGAGTCCGCGTTTGGCACTATAATAAAGATTGATATTGGCTTTTTGGTCTTGCCTTTGCAGCTTGATCTGAGCTCCATAGGAGATCTCTTTTTGATCGGTAATCTGCATACCCCGCTGTTCCAAAAGTGGGATCAGATGGGAGAGATAAAGCTGAATCTCTTTAGACATATTTCCTGAACGCCGAGATGACCTCGCCCACTGTGAATAGTGAGCCACCGGCTACGATCACGCTATCCGGCCCGGCCTCCTGATAGGCAGAGTTGAAGGCTTCTGCCACAGAATTTGCGACGATGGCCTGCACATGATGTTTTTCCACCGCTTCCTTTTGGGCTTCTGCAGTGGCAGCCCGATCGCTGGTGTTTTGCGCTACATAGACCTTTTCTGCTTTAGAGCAGATCAGGTGGATCATTTCAGAATAGTCTTTATCGGCCAGAATCGAGAGCACAAAAACGAACTTGCGATCAGGATAGACCTTGTCCAAACTCTTGATCAGAGCCCGCACGCCATGCACGTTGTGCGCGCCGTCTATGATCACGGTGGGGCTGAGGCTCAGCACCTGCATGCGTCCCATCCAATTGATCTGCGCCAGAGCTTTGCGCACCTTGTCCTGATCGGGCTTGATACCGTGCTTTTCACAATAAAGGATGAAGCTGGTGAGCGCCTGTCCCAGGTTGATGGCCTGATGTTCGCCCATGAGATTGGCCTTGAGCCCTGCGTAGTGATAGTCTTTGAATTGATAGTCAAAACAGATGCCGGCAGTGCTGTCCGAGACAATCTTTACCTGCCAGGCCTCGCCATACAGATAGATAGGAGCTTTTTTGCTCTTCGCCACACTTTTGATGATAGCCAGAGGGCTGTCCTCAATATCGCCTATGACCAGAGAAATCTGCTCTTTGATGATGCCGGCTTTTTCGCCAGCGATGATCTCCACAGTGCCACCCAGGGTCTTGATATGATCCAGGGCAATGGTGGTGATAGCGGTAACGTCCGGGGTAAAGAGATTGGTGGCATCCAGTCTGCCGCCCAGACCTACTTCGATCACAGCCAGATCCAGCCCGGCTTCGGCAAAGAGCGCAAAGGCGATGGCAGTGCTGATCTCAAAGAAGGAGGCTTCCCATTTGTTGAAGAGCTCTACGTATTTATTGAATTGCTCCAGGATGGTGGCGAAGGGAACTTCCTGCCCAGCTATGCGAAAGCGCTCTGTGTAATTGATCAGATGCGGGGAGGTGTTCAGCCCCGTCTTGAGCCCATGAGTCAGGCACAGAGCCTCCAGGGTGGCGCAAACGCTGCCTTTGCCATTGGTGCCGGCCACATGGAATCCGCCAAATTTCGTTTCGGGAGAACCCATGTCTTTCAGCAAGCCTTCCATCCGGCCCAGTTCGAGCTTTACGTTTCCAGAATAGCGCTGGTAGATGTGATCCAAAAATTCCTGATATTGCATTGTTCCTCTACTGTTTTTCGTGATCTGTGCCCTTCCAAAAGATCAGAAAAAATAGCGGGCTATTAGTAGCGCCCGCTAAAGTTCAAATCTTTGGCAAGGTCTGTCTTTTAGTCTGTTAGTCCGAATTTCTCGGGGAAAAGCATGGCTCTGAGGGCTGTGGTATCTTCTTTGCGCTTGGCAAAGGCCTGGCTGTCAGTCTTCCAGATTTCGATGTATTTCTCCACCATTTCTACCTTGCGGGCGCCGTTGGTTCCGGTCTCATCATCGATATAGGCAAGGTCGTCGATCATATAGTTTTGCAGCTGGGTAGGCTCCATATTCTCATAGAAGATCTTGGGTAAGAAATGATTGGGAAAGCCTGCCAGATTTGGGCAATAGACGATCACGCCATAGTTGTGTTTGACCTCGTCGCCGATCTGATCTGCAATGTATTTGCCATAGACCTTGTATTCGTTTTTCTGACGTGCAGTTTCCGGGCAAAAGTTCTTTTTGGTCAGATAGTAGCTACTTTTATCCATAGCTTTGCGGGTGGTCCTGAGCAGCTCAAGATCTCCCTGAAAATCCTGGTTTGTATCTCTGAGGTAGTCGGTGGTACCCACCCAGATTTCTTTCATGTTATTAATACAATCTTCCACGTTTTGCTCTTTATCCAGGTTATAAAAATTCGGAATCGCCAGAACAAAGATCAAAGCGGCAAAAAGAATTATACTAAGGACTGTATATACCGAGAGTCCATTTTGGTTACGCAGCATGTTACGCTCCTCTTGATTTATAAAGATATGCTCTTTTGGAATGCCATATTCCGTCAAGCCTTTTTTGTGGCAGGCAGGATTTTGCCGATGTAATTATAGGTCTCCGGGATATCCCGGAAGCGCTCCTGATAATTCGTTTTGGGCTCGATCTGCTGGCTGCGCATGCGGCGGGAGACGTTGGTCTCACCCCAATTGTAGGCGGCCAGCGTGAGGCTCCAATTGCCATTATACTTCTTGTGCAGATACTTCAGATAGATCGCTGAAATACGCAGATTATACTGGGGAACAAAGAGTAAGCCGCGCTTGTGATCCTGATTCATATAATGCGCTGTATTCTCCTGCATTTGCCCTAGACCGATCGCCTGTTTGTGCGAGATGGCAAAACTGCGGAAATTGCTTTCCGTGCGGATAAGGCGATAAAACAGGCCCGGGTCTATCTGGTAATAGACCGCCACAGCTACCGTCGTTATCCGCACAGAAACAGGGTTGTAAGTCAAGATCACAGCCAAAAGCAGGATGGTGACGGTCAGCACAATGAAATCGCGCTTTTTATTTCTGGCCATATCCGGCTCCTGATCTGCCCAGGTGAGAGTTCTTCAAGGTTTTACTGAAGACTCTTCTTATAATCGTTCAATTTCAGCACGTGAGAGACTTCTTCAGTGATGATTTTAGCCAAAATCTTGCGGGTGCCGGGAAATTCTATGCTATCCTTGAGCGCATGGAAATACAGCAGCGTGTCTTTTTCAAAGGCGATGGCAAAATCCAGGATTTCCATCAGGTCTTTGGCACCAGCCGCTTTTTTGATGGCGGCATCTGTGCTATTGAAGATGCGGGCATCCACGATGGTTTTCAGATATTGCGAGACTAATTCCCAATCCTGAGTGAGCTCCAGATTGCTCATGTCTTTGTCATCCCTGAGCGCCAGGAAAGTCTTTTCGTGTCTCAGTTCTTCGTCGCGCAGAAATTCGATCAAAGCCTTGGATTCGTTGTCCAAGTCCTTGCGTTTGCTGGCTTCATGATAAAAAGCGAAGCCGTTTTGTTCGATCTGAACGGCGAGTTCGATTACTTCATTTACAGAATATGCTATCATTTATTCCTCCTTCGGAATGCAGTAATTTCTATCTTTTCCAAACTATGGCAGATGGGGAAAATCTGTCAATCAAAAAGTGCGGGGTGGGTTCGCTTGGTGAAGTTTAGGGGGCACGCAGATCCCGCAGATTACGCAGATTTTATTTATCAATAGGGCTATCTTGTGGGGCTATAGGGGAGGTTAGAGTGGCACGCAGATTGCGCAGATCACGCAGATTTCTTTTATAAGTAGAGTCACTTTGTAAAGCTTGTGACGGACGCTAAGTCTCTTTAGCCTAATAACTCAAAAACCCCATCTGCGCAATCCGCGTAATCTGCGCGCCATCTATCCCCCTAAACCCCCATCTGCGCAATCAGCGTAATCTGCGTGCCACCCCACAAAACCTCCACCCCAAGGAAAAGACTTGACGAAATCCAGCCGCTACAGGGATACTCACCCTAAAATATTCCCGTCCATCCGGCCACCCTTTTATCCGGCCGATTGTAGCGCAGAACGCCGTTTCTGCGGAAGGAAAAATTATCTAAAATGAAACACATAAAACTGCTTATAATCGAATATGGCGTCTGGCTCTACGCTGTGGCCTGCATCGCCTGGCTACTATTGCGTTGGGCGGCTTTTTCTGTCCCGGGTTGGGCTATCCTGCTGACACCGGTGGCAATAGCCCTCATCACCGTACTCAGCCAAGGCTCGCTAGCGGCCAAAATCGCCGGTGAGAAGAAGGTAAAGTCTTTGTGGAAATACGAAGCCGCCTTTGCCATTCTGCTCTCGATCGTGATGGCCTGGGTGATAGTGGAGCTGAAGCCCCTGGCCTTTTTTACTCAAGCCTCAAATACCACCTCCATCCTGAAAGGCATCTTCAATCCCAATACCAAAGAGCTCGTGCCCATGCTGGCAGCCCTGGTGGAGACCATTTATCTGGCGCTTTTGGCTACCGTGCTGGCCATTCCCTTTGCCTTTTTCCTCTCCTTTTTTGCCGCCAAGAACCTCATGTTTGGCTCCATCCCAGGCAAGATCGCCTATGTCTTTATCCGCACCGTTTCCACCATCTTTCGCTCCATCGAAGCCATCGTCTGGGCTATCATCTTCGTGGTCTGGGTGGGCATCGGCCCCTTTGCGGGCATGCTGGCACTCTGGATTCACTCCATTGCAGCCTTGATCAAGCTCTATAGTGAACAGATCGAAAATATCGATCCCGGTCCTGTGGAAGCCATCAAGGCCACCGGTGCCTCCACTCTGCAGATCTGGCGTTATGCCGTGGCTCCGCAGATCTTGGCGCCCTATCTGGCCTTCACCATCTACCGCTGGGATATCAATGTGCGCATGGCCACCATCGTGGGCTTTGTGGGCGGCGGCGGCATCGGCCTGGCACTGTATCAACAGCAGCAGATGCTCTCCTGGCGCAATGTAGGCCTCATCATGTGGCTCATCGCCCTGGTGGTCTGGATCATGGATATGTTTTCCGGTTATATCCGGGAGAAATTAACCTCAAATTAAAAGGAAGAATAATGCAATACAATCCTGTAGAACTCATCTTAAAAAAGCGGAACGGCCATGTGCTGACCGAGCCCGAAATCAGCTTTTTGATCACGAACTACCTCTCTGGCAGTATCCCCGAATATCAGATGTCGGCGCTGCTCATGTGCTTCTTTTTTCAGGGAGCCCTGCCCTCAGAAATCAGCGCGCTTACCAAATGCTATATCGAAAGCGGCGAACAGATCTCTTTTGCGGACGATCTCAAGGTGGCAGATAAACACTCCACAGGCGGCGTTGGCGACAAAATCTCGCTGATGCTGGCACCCATCGCTGCGGCCTTGGGGCTCACTGTTCCGATGATCTCCGGAAGGGGCCTCGGACACACCGGTGGCACCCTGGACAAGCTGGAAGCCATCCCCGGTTTTAATACCCAATACAGCATCCCGGAGATCAAGAAACTGGTCTTAAAACACGGTTACGCCCTGGTAGGACAATCCGAACATCTGGTTCCGGCAGACAAGCGCATCTATGCCCTGCGTGATGTCACCGGCACAGTGGAGAGTCCGGCTCTGATCACAGCTAGCATCATGAGTAAAAAGATCGCCGAAGGTGCCAAATATCTGGTGATCGATCTCAAGATCGGCAGTGGTGCCTTTATGCCGAATCTGCGCCGCGCCAAAGAACTGGCAGAGCATCTGATCGAGACTGGCAACAGCTTTGGCCAAAAAGTCTCGGTAGTCTTTTCCAATATGAATTCCCCCTTGGGAGCCGCAGTGGGCAACGCCCTGGAAACCATCGAAGCCATCGAATATCTGAAAGGAAATTACTTCCCGGATACCTATGAAATCACCACCGCCCTGATCACCCAAATGCTGAAAATGGCAGGATTTGCCAAAAACAGGGAAGAGGCCGAAAAGATGATCAACTCCGTGGTCGATGACGGCTCGGCTCTGGCCAAATTCGCCGAAATCATTGCAGCTCAAGAGGGTGATCCCAGAGTAATAGAGGATTACAGCCTTTTTGATACCGCCAAATACCAGATTCCCATCATCGCCAAATCAAGCGGATATATCCATGAAATCGATGCCCGTGCCATCGGTTATGCCCTGGTGCAGATCAAGGCGGGACGCATGCAGACCGGTGATAAGCTGGATTACAGCTCTGGCGCCATCCTGAATCCCAAGATCTCTGACAAAATCGAGGCCGGTGAGCAGATCGGCACAGTCCATGCCAATGACGAAGCCAAAGGACGCGAGGTAGCAGAGCTGATCAGGGATGCCTACAAGGTAGCTTCGGTGGAAAAAGAGAGAGAGCCGATGATCTATGAGATTATGGAATAGCTGGGACTGGAGTTTAAAGTTTAGAAGGTTTAGAGGGTTGAGAAGGTTTATCGTAGCGGCGGACTCCGTTCCGCCTGCATGGAGAGCTAAAGCATCCCCGGACTTGCAGAGCATAAATAGCCGATCTAATACCCACCCCAATAAAAAAGCCTGCATCTTACAGCAGGCCAAATTAAATGGCTCCGGAAGAGAGATTTGAACTCCCGACCTAGTGGTTAACAGCCACCCGCTCTACCGCTGAGCTATTCCGGAACGCATTGTTCAGACACCTTCCTGAAAAGCAGTTTATTTGTCAATAAGTTTTTGTTGTCCCCGCGAAGGCAACGCCGGAACTGACTATCTGACAGCTATTTACCAGCATATATACAAGTCAGCAAAACCCCCGTAAGCTGTCTTCAGCTTGCCTTAGTCCTGCTTCAGCCAGCCTGCAAGCCCCTCAATGCACGTTTCATTGACTTGCTTCTAACGAACTTTCGATTCGAGTTGACTTGAATCTTCGAGTCAACTCGATTTGAAGGCGCAGCAAAAGCATGTTAACCGGATGGGTAGGGGTTTTGGGCGAAAACCCAATGGTTGCCGGCATTGTGGCCAAGGGTGTTATTTACAACGCGATTCGGGTGTTCGGCCCAACTTGCTGGATTCGGGCGTTCAGCCCAACGCCCCTACGTGTATCATTCATATACAGTGAGGATATCTGTCAATCACAATATTATTTGGTTTTTGCAGGCTGGGAAGAGGGGATTCGAGTGTAGGGGTTTTGGGCGAAAACCCAATGGTTGGTGGCATTGTGGGCAATGGGGTCGTTTTGGATGTTATGCACAACGCGAATTGGCTGTTATGCCCAATGCGATGGATTCGGGCGTTCGCCCAACGCCCCTACATTGGTTTTGGGCTTTCAGCTCAAGGCCCCTACGGAAATATACAATCGCATGAAAATGATTGGGCATCACCACATATGCATCCAAGATGACTTCTTTTCTGATTTCTGCGGATTTCAACCATTCGGATTCCACAATTTTGCCAAGTTCGCTGAGCCGCATTTTGTCTTGTTCTATTCTTCCAAACAGGCATTTCTTTTCGTGGCTGCAGATAGTGATGCAGTATCCACCGTCAAGGGAGTAATCGAATCCTTTTAAGCGGATTGACCGCCGGTGGTGTTTATCTGGATCAAACATAATCTTCCAGGACTCCTGTGTAAATTATTCGTAGGGGTTTTGGGCGAAAACTCTTTGCTGCTGGCATTGTGGGCAATGGTGTTGTTCACAACGCGATGTATTCGGGTGTTCGGCCAATGCGATGTATTCGGGCGTTCGCCCAACGCCCCTACGTTATCATTCATATACAGTGAAGATATCTGTCAATCACAATATTATTTCGGGTTTTGCAGGCTGTGGAGAGGGGATTCGAGTGTAGGGGTTTTGGGCGAAAACCCAATGGTTGCTGGCATGTGACCAACGGGGTTGTTTTGGGGTGTTATTCACAACGCGATGGATTTGGGCGTTCGGCCAACGCGATTCGGGTGTTCGGCCCAACTTGCTGGATTCGGGCGTTCGCCCAACGCCCCTACAGCAGGTGTGTGGTTGTTTCGGGTGTTATGCTAATGCGACGGATTTGGGCGTTCGCCCAACGCCCCTACGGTAGATTTTCCTTGACGTAATTCGGTGGTTGGTTAATTAGGTAATTAGTTAATAAGGCTGCGTCCAATCATTACGCAGCAAAGGAGCTAAAATGTCAGATGCGTTTTTCAAAGCGATTGCCGATGCGAACCGGCGCAAGATCCTCAGTTTACTCAAGAAAGAAGGGGTGATGACGGCGGGGAAGATCGCGGAGCATTTTGAGATCTCAAAGCCTGCGCTCAGTGAGCATTTGAAGATTCTGCGCAATGCCGATCTGATCTGCTCGATCAAGAAAAAGCAATTCGTCCATTACAGTTTGAATACCACGATCCTGGAGGACGTGCTGGGTTGGTTCAAAGAAATAACTGCAAGAAATGAGGAAAAGACAAAATGAAGAGACTGCTTACTTACAAATGGTCGATAGTGGTGGTGATTTTGCACCTGATCGTAATGGCCTGGTTTTTGGGGCAATTGCCTGCTGGAGTCAAGATTCCTTCCCATTGGAATATCAAGGGCGAGATAGATGGCTGGATGGGTCTGACTGGCTCAATGATTTTTGGGCTGTCTATGAGTGTGGGCATCTTTTTGCTCTTGTATCTGATGCCGTACTACGATCCCAGATACCGCAAGAATAAGGACAGAATGGATAAGATACTGCCCAGCATCAGCTTTGTTTTGGTGCTGTTTTTTGCTCTGATCCATGTCTATAGTCTGTACCTGGGCATTATGGGTGCTGGGGCAGAAGGTTTCCGCTTTAGCTTTGTTTTGATGGGGATGATGTTTGTGATTTTGGGCAATATCCTGCCCAAAGTGCCCAATAACTTCTTTGTGGGGATCAGAACGCCCTGGACGCTTTCCAGCGAAGAGGTCTGGCAAAAAACGCATCGTTTGGGAGGATGGCTCTTTGTAATCTCTGGCCTGATGCTATGCGCAAAGGCATTTATACCGATGCAGCAGAGCACTTTGCAGCAGATCTTGATGTGGGTGGCTTTGCTGCTGCCGCTGTATTCGATTTTGTATTCTTTTGTGCTGTATCGCAGGATTGGGAAGAGATAGGGTGTAAATAGTCACACGGATTGTGCGGATTAGACGGATTGACACGGATGTTTTTTTACCACCGAGGACACCGAGAACACTGAGGTTAGGCGGGGGATGTGCTGGACTCACGACGTCCCCGTCTGCAGAGCACGGGACCTGCTCTCTTTTTCAAGGCTACTTTCACTTTCCTTCGGGCTGGTGACGGCGTTTTTCAAGGCTTGCGGCCTTGTTCGACACGAGACGTGTCGAATCCAGTGGACCGCCGTCTGAAGACAGCGCTACGGGGAGGCTGGCTGTGAGATTAGCGAGCTGAATATGGACTATTTGCCGATGCAGAATTGGTCAAAGATTTTGTTGAGCAGCTCATCGCTGGGGACCAGGCCCAGGATCTCTTCCAGAGCAGAGTGGGCGGAGATCAGTTCGAAGGCGATGAATTCGAAGCCGAGTTCCTGTCTCAAGGCAGATTGAGCGGCTTCCAAGGCGGTGATGCTGCGGGAGAGGGCGGCAAGATGCCGGACATTGGTGATGAGGGGATGTTCCAGGATCACGGTCGGTAGCTTTAAATGCCCCAGAATGGCATCTGAGAGAGCCTTGAGGCCATTTTGATCGCGCACTGATGTCTCGACATGATCGGGAGGAATACGCCTTTCTGGAAAGATGTCGGCTTTGGTGGCCACCAGGATGAGCTTGTCTTTGTAAGCCTGCCAATCTTCTGGTAGATGGCTGAAATCCCCTTCATAGAGATAGAGGATGAGATCGGCAGTTTTGATCAAGTCATAGGATCTGGCGATGCCCTCTTTCTCGATCTCGTCTTCACTGTCTCTGAGGCCGGCAGTGTCATAGAGCACGATTGGGTAGCCGGAAAGTGAGAAAGATTCTTCTAGATAATCCCTGGTGGTGCCGGGAACGGAGGTCACTATGGCACGGTTTTGTTTCAGGAAGGCATTGAAAAGTGATGATTTACCGGAATTGGGCGCACCGGCCAGGCAGATTTTGATGCCCTCCCGGAGCTTGATGCCACTTTCTCCTTCTTCTTTCAGAGCGCGGGCGGTGCCCAGGATAGTGTCCAGACGCTGTGCGAGGTCTTCCAAATCTATCTGGGGGAGGTCTTGATCGCAGAAATCTATGGCCAGTTCGCAACGCAGGCGGGCATCTTGAATGTCCTGCATGATCTGGGCTAAGTGTTTACCCAGATAGCCTTTGATCTGCATCAGCGCTGCCGTCTCCGCTTTGGAGCTATTGGCAAGGATGAGGTCGTTTACCGCTTCGGCTTGACTGAGGTCCATCTTGCCATTCAGGTAGGCTCTGAGGGTGAATTCTCCGGGGTTTGCCAGCCTGGCCTGTCCCAGCAAAGTCGTCAGAATGCGGTCTGCCAAAGCGGGATTGCCGTGGCAGCTCAGCTCGATGGTATCTTCTCCGGTGTAGCTTTTGGGGGCCTGAAACACGGTGAGGAGCACTTCATCCAGAGCCACTGCCTCAGCATCGTAAAAAGTGCCAAAGACCACGGTATTGGCACGTGCTTTTAGTAGCCTCTTTGCAGGGCGAAAGTATCTGGCTACCAGCGGGATGGAGCCTTTGCCAGAGATGCGGATCACCGCGATGGCGGCTGTGCCGGGGGCGGTGATGCGGGCGCAGATGATGTCGTTCACAAACGCTCTGAAACCATCCTGGCCAGGCTTTCGGGCGTAAAGCCGATCTGCTGCTTGAGCAGGGCAGTCTTGCCATGGGGGATAAATTCATCGGGATAGCCGAAGTTCACCACTTTGGCTTGGTGTCCACAGCCGAGCTGGGCTATGCGCGCGCCCACTCCCCCAATGACGGAGCCATTTTCGAAAGTAAAGATGTACTTGCAGGCTTTGCAGAGCGCGACTATCGTCTTTTCATCCAGAGGTTTGATACTGCGTAGATTTACGAGCAAAGGCTTGATGCCCTCTTTGGCCAAAAGTTCTGCGGTGTCCTGGGCGGTTTGCAGAGCATCGCCCACGGCCATAAAGGCTATGGTAGGCTGGGAGATCTCGGCTTCGGCATTGATGATTTCCGCTTTGCCCAGTTCGAAGGTATCCAGCTTGATCTGGCGACAGACGGCCTTGCCACGGGGATAGCGGATCGCTACAGGACCTTCTTTGTACAGGGCTGCCCAGGCCAGCATTGCGCGCATTTCTTCGGCGCAGGAAGGTGCCAAAATTACCAGATTCGGGATGTAACTCAAAAAAGCCAGATCAAAAGCGCCCTGGTGCGTGGCGCCATCTTCTCCCACGATGCCGGCGCGGTCCAGACAGATAACTATGGGGAGTTTCGGCATGGCGACATCGTGGATGATCTGATCCAAAGCGCGCTGGGTAAAGGTGGAGTAGAGAGCCACAAAAGGTTTTATACCCTTGGTTGCCATGCCTGCGGCCATGGTGATGGCATGCTGTTCGGCGATGCCTACATCAAAGAAACGTTCGGGAAAGCGCTCTTCAAAGCAGGAGAGTCCAGTACCGGCGCTCATAGCGGCTGTGATGGCGACGATATCCGGATTCTGCTCAGCCAATTCGCACAAGGTTTGACCAAAGACTTCACTATAACCAATTCCGTCTTTACAGGCGGTTTTGTCCTGGTTGGCAGCAAAAGGGCCCACGCCATGGAAGCTGGTAGAGTCTTCTTCGGCAGGGACATAGCCCTTGCCTTTTTGGGTGACCACATGGATGAGCACCGGGCCTACCATGAAGTTCTTGACCCGCTTGAGGATGGCGATCAATTGCGGGATATCGTGTCCGTCCAGGGGGCCTACATACTTAAAGCCCAGATCCTCAAAGATGATGTTTGGCACCAGGATATTCATCATGGATTCTTCCAGCTTGCGCGCACCATAGATAAAGCGCCGGCGCACTCTGGAAGGCAGGCTGGCGCTGATATCCCAGATCTGCTGCTTGAGCGAGTTATAGTGTTTGGAAGCATACATATGGGCCATATATCTCTGTAGGCCACCTACGTTTTTGGAGATCGACATGGTGTTGTCGTTCAAGATCACGATAAACTTGTTGGGTTGCAGATGTCCGGCATGGTTGAGGGCTTCAAAGCTCATGCCTCCGGTGAGGGCGCCATCGCCGATTACAGCGATGGAGTGACCTGATTCGGATTTCAAATCCCGGGCGGCAGCGATGCCCAGAGCAGCGGAGATGGAGGTACTGCTATGGCCGGTGCTGAAGGCGTCATAGGGGCTTTCATCGCGATTCGTAAAACCGCTGATGCCGTCTAATTGGCGCAGGGTGTCAAAGCGAGCATTGCGGCCTGTAAGTATCTTCCAGGCATAGCTTTGATGTCCCACATCCCAGATCACGCGGTCAGCAAGAGGATCGAAGACGGTGAGCAGGGCCAGGGTGATATCCACCGCGCCCAAACTGGGGGCGATATGGCCACCGTTTTTGGCCACGACATCGATGATGCGGGCCCGAACTTCATCGGCCAGAGTAGATAAAGCTTCATTGCTGAGGCCTTTGATGTCATCGGGGAGATTGAGTTTTTCCAAAGTCATGTGTCGCTCCTGTGTAAGGACTTGTGTTCCTGGTCAGTTCTCGACGCGAGACGCATCGAATCCAGCATGCTCATGTGTAAGGGTTTGTGTTCCTGGTCGGTTCTCGACGCGAGACGCATCGAATCCAGCATGCTCCTGTGTAAGGGTTTGTGTTCCTGGTCGGCTCTCGATGCGAGACGCATCGAATCCAGCATGCTCATGTGTCGCTCCTGTATAAAGACTTGTGTTCCTGGCTCTTAACTATGATGATTTCGAGGATCATCAAAAGCAGAGCAATAGCCAAAAGCAGCTTCCAAAGATCGCGGCCCAGGCGGGACATAAAGATCTCCTTGGTAAAGTCCCCGGAGAGCATCTTGATCTTGGTTTTGGGTGGAACTCTCGTGGGATCGCTGTCGTTGTATTCGATATTCACTGCGATTTTGGCCGGATTTTCCAGACTAGGATTCACCACATAAATCCCCGGCTGCTGAGTGATGTAATGCGGATATGCCAGGCTGAGATTATCCAGTGAAGGCAAGCTGAGTTCGCTGGCACGGATGCTGTCTCCCACCTTCAGCTCTGCCATGGGGACGCTGGCGCTCTGTAGCGCACTAAATTGGCGATAGGCAAAGACGGCAAAGGCGGGATCGGCAAAGAAAGGTGAAGGCGCACTGACATCCCAGAGCCACAAGGCGGATTTGGGACTCGTCACCGCCAGCGGATATTGCGAGGCGGAGATCAGGCTGCTGCTGTGCGCAGTGCTCTGCCACCAGGAAGTAATTTGGGGGAAACGCAGGTCTTTATCGGCGATCAAAGCCGTGGGATGATGATGTGGTGAGATAAAATCTATGCTGATGGTGTTCTGTTTACGCTCACCCATCTTCAGCGAAAAGCGTTGATTCAAAAAGCTTATGGCATCCGGAGCGAGAGTCTTGCCCAGGCAGAAGAGGCTGCCGGTCTCGCGTGCGTCCAGCTCCAGGATCATTTCCCGAAGGCGGGGAGTCATCTCACCGAATTCGTAGAAAATAAAGAGTTTATAATCGTCCAGCATTTGCCGGTTCAGATTTGAGGGATGGATCAGATCCGGTTTTCGGCCGCCGGTATAGACTTGCAGGATGCTGGCCAGGTGCAGGGGCAAAGGCTGCGACCCCACCACTGCGACGCGCGGCTGCTGAAAGTATTCAAAGGCGAAATAGGCGCGGTTGTCGGCATTCAGATGCTCGTCCAGTACCTCGATGTAGCCGGCTTGCCAGCCTTCACTGCGGATCTCAAAAGTGATCTCTTCTTTCAGGCTCTGGCGGGCGGGGATGCTCACGAAGCGTTCGGCTACTTTGATCTCATCCAGGACCACTTGGATCAGGATTTCATCGCGGTCCCCATTGCCATGATTGGTGAGGCGAAATTCTATGGCCTGCTGCTTGCCGCGTCCCACTATCTGCGGCAGCACTCTGGCTTCTGAGACCGAGAGATTTTGGCGGGCTTCCACTTCCGAGATGGGAATGGCGGCGATGGGATACTGGCTTTTGACGGAGATCTCTTCATTCACAAAATCGCTTAAAAGATAGATTTCCCGGTTTGGCATTTGGCTCTCAGCCAGCTTGGCTTCGGCAAAAGCGAAGGTTTCTTCCCAGCTCAAAGGCTGCCAGCTCAGGCTCACGTTTTGCAGGATCTCTTCGGGGATAGAGCCCGCGTAGATCTGGGCATGCAGATCGTTCCAGGGGGCATCTCTGGAAACCAGGATCAGGCGGTCGGCCTCGGTGGCGATGGCATTGACGCTCTGAATCGCCTTGAGAGCTTTATCGATGCGGGTTTGGCGCTCTTCGATGTAATCCATCGAATAGGAGGTATCCAGGATGAGGGCCAGGGCTGTGGGGGGATGTTTGTCCGATTTTGCAAAGCGGGAGGAGGAAAGCATGGGGCGCGCCACTGCCAGAGCTACCAGCAGGATGATCAGCATGCGGATGATGAGCAGGATGATATTGGTGATGCGGGCGCGGCTCTTTTCCTGCTGTTGACTGAGTTTGATGAATTTCAGGGAGGAGAAGAGCAGCTTGGGCGGCTTTTTCTTTGCCAAAAGCCAGATGATCAGGGGCAGCACTGTGGCTGCAGCGAAGATCAGGAGTCCGGCATTCAGGAAAGACAGGTCAAACATCGCTTAAAACCCCAATCCCATGGAAAAGAGGAACTCGCTATCGGAAATCTTGAGGCCCTTGGAATTCAAGGAAAAATCGAAGCGGATCATCTGATAATGATAGCCCGCGCCCAGGGTGAGATTGATATTGTCTGCACCATAGAAATCGTGGCTATAAAAGCCTACCCGCAGATCCATGCCCTGCTGAACATCGCCATCTGCACTAAAACCCTGGCTATCCCAATTTTGCGTAAAGGAATAGCCCACATGATAGGTGGTTTCCGGCTTGCGCGAGATCTTGCTCTGGATGCCAAAATTGGTCTTGGAAGCTCCACTGCCATATTGCACCGCGGTGCCGATCCTGCGCTGAATGCTCACGGGGTCATAGTTCTCCCACCACAGCCGTGAAAGTACATCGTATACCGTGAGGCCATAAGAAACATCTCCCGTCTGCATGGTAAGCCCGAGATCGCCTGAAGCGCCCTTGATTTTGTCATCGATAAAGTGTTCACGCACAAACTGGCTCCCCTCGCGGCGCTCCACCAGATAGACCAGGCGGCCGGTGATGTATTTCAGATTTAGCCCGGCGGTGAGCGAAGGCCAGTTCTTGTCCTTCATGGCCAGACTCACTTGCAGTTTATCCAGTTTATAATCGTAATACAGGGTCTTGTTTGTGGCGGCATCGAATTCTGAGATATTGATGGCGGCCATGGGCTGATAGGAGAAAGCGGCCTGTTTGCTGACCAGGGTGAAGTATTTGAATTGCTTTTCCTTAAGAAAGTTGCTCACGCTGGCTGCTTCCCAGAAACTGAGATTTTCATTGTCCGCCAGACGGTAGGCCAGGTAGATCATGGTATCTTCGTTATTGGCCAACAGGGCAGGATTGCCATAGGAAGCAAAGGGATCGTCCGGATTGGTTAGATTGATGCCTCCCATGCCGATGGCGATGGCAGAGACGTTATTTTCCGGCACACCGTAATCGTAAGTATCTATGGGAAGCGGGCTTTGCGCAGCCAGGGTGAGGCTGAACAAAGTGAAGAGGATCAGAAATCCATATTTCATCTATTGGGCTCCTTGCAATTTGCGATGGCTGAAATTGGCCAGATAGTAGCCTCCTACTCCAGCCAAAATGCCAAATATAGCATCGATAAACCAGTGATAATGGCAATACACCGTGGCAAAGGTCAAAAAGAAAGAGATCACGACAAAGAGATAGCCCAGGCGCGGTGTATGCCTGAGAGCCGCCACAGTGAGCACTAGGGCTACTGCCACATGCGAAGAGGGGAAGGCACCCCCAAGATGATGTGTATGGCGGTAAATAAAGACCATGATGTGGGTGAAAGGTCCGCCCCGATAGCTTCTGGTAAGCTCCATCGCCTCAGGCAGAAAGCGAGCGCCGATCACCGGCAGGATGCTAAAGATAAAGTAACACATATAAAAGACAAAGCTGAGATTGAAGATGAGTTCTTTGAATGCCGCCGGTTTTTTGAAATACAGATACAGCGGCAGGCCTATGATCATGGGATAGTAGCAGAAATAGGCCAGATGGAAGACTTCGCTGGTGAGGTAGCCGTTAAAATGTGTACCCCAGATTAGCGAGGGCAGATAGCCGAAGAGCTGCAGATCTATATTCATAAAGAAAGGATCCAGCCAGCGGGTAAAGATGATCTGATTGACGCTATATCCGGAGGTGAAAAAGTAGCCAAAAAGCGTGATGGGATACAAGGCGCGGATGAGATTCAAGGCTTTATCCAGCTTGGGGTGTCTTTCGGTGTTCAAATTCCGATGCAGCCAGGCCAAAAGCAGGATGCTGGTGGCAATGCTGAGGAAGATGGGCAGGTGCACTCCGGCATCTTTCACTCTGTCCAGGCCCAGGCCGATGCTCATATACAGCAGGATCCATCCGCAAAAGCTCAAAGTGATGATGTCGATCGCACAGAGCAGGCTCTTAGATGCTTTTGTCATAGAGACGGTAAGTCTTATAGGGGATGGCGTCCAGCATTTGGGCTACGCGGATCATCATGGTGTTGTTCTCCAAAACCCAGGAAAACTCTCCACGGAAAATGCCTTTGGGCAGACCATTTTTATAGGCGTAGTAGTAAAGCAAAGTGTCTATACCGCGTCCTTGATATTCTTTGATGATGCCCATGGTGATCACCCGGGCGCTGTGGATTTTCCTTTTGGCCAGCAGGGCTTTGATCATGGTGATGGGGTTGACATGGCCATTCATCACTTTCAGCACTTCATTGTAATTTGGCAGGGCCAGAGAGAAACCGGCCGGATGTCCATCTTTTTCAGCGATGAAGATCAAATCGGGATCTGCCAAAGGCAAAAGCTCGGCCACGATATGGTCAAATTCCGCCTTGGTCATGGGCACATTGCCCCAGTTGTATTCCCAGGCTTTCGTATAGATTTCAAAGACGGTTTCGATATCTTTTTGCAGTTCCTTTTTGTTTTTTGAGAGGCTGCGGATGGTGACTCCACTGCGTTTTTCGATGGCCGCAGCGAGGCGCTCTATGCGTTCCGGCATCTCGGTGCGCTCGCTCAGATAGGCATATAGGTCCATGGCTTTTTCCAGGCCACAGGCTTCATAGAGCTTTTGGTAGTAGGGATGATCATGCCGCATCATCACCATGGGCGGAGTATCAAAGCCATCAATCAAAAGACCGATTTCCTGATTCACGGAAAAGTTCGTGGGTCCGCGCATACTCGCAAAACCCCGCTTTTTGTTCCAGTCCCCGGCAGCTTTGAAGAGCGCTTTGGCTACATCCACGCGATCCACGCTGTCAAAAAAGCCAAAGAAACCGATATCCTCGTTGTGCTCCTTCTGATGTTGGGTATTGGTATGAGCGCTGATGCGCCCCAGGACTTTGCCATCTTCCATGGCCAGATAGAGCTGCACTTCGGAGTGTTCATAATAGGGGTTTTTCTGGGGATTGAAGAAATTGTATTGATCCATGATGAGGGGAGCCACCCAATTAGGGTCATTCTTATAGAGCTCGAAGGGCAGCATGATGAAGCTTTTCAGGAGCTTTTTACTATCGACGGCTATGATTTTGATCATCTTACTAACCTCAAAATTCGCCAAGGCGTTTTGATAATATGATGTTTAGGACTCCCATAAAGCAGGCTGTCCCGATGAGGATCGCGGTGAAATAAGGCGGCAGATCCTGACGGAACCAGGGAATCGTGTGATAAAATATCTGATACAAGATCACGGGGAGGACCACGATGGTGTATTGGGCAAAACGCACCTGTTTGAAGCGCCAGACCAGGATCATGGCCAAAATGGCGGTGACAAAAACCGGCAAGAAAGCGAAATAGGCGAAGAAGCCCATATAGGTGAAGATCCCTCTGCCACCCCGGAAATGATGCGTCAGCGGCAGGCAATGCCCGATCAGCATGCCCACGCCATAGGCCATCATCAGAGTGGGGCTGTACAAGGTGCTAAAATCTGCAAAGGTAGTGGCATTACCCAAAATCCGGAGGACGAATTCCACCACCATCAGGAACAAATAGGCTTTGCTGAGATCGATGGCTCCTACCAACAGCCCCATGGACTTGCTGATATTCGTATAGATATTCTCCGTATCGGCTATGCCGGTGCCCACTCTATAGATGTTCAGAGAGCGGAAACTCTTGGCGATCACCTGAGCTGTGGAAAATCCACCGTAAAGATAGGCCAGGCCAAAGATCAGGATAGCGATTATAGCTGTCATTGCCTGGTCCTATGGGCTCTGGAGCCAAAGATGGCACTGCCGATGCGCAGCATGTTTGAGCCTTCCTGCAGGGCGATCTTCCAATCGTGGCTCATGCCCATGGAGAGGTAGTCAAAGCCTTCAGGAAAATCTTCCTTGAGCTCATCAAAGAGAGTTTTGAGCTGTTTGAAATAGATGCGGCTGACCTCTGGATCCGGGTCCAATTTGCCGATAGTCATCAGTCCCCGCACATAGAGTGTGGAGTAGCCGGCTATCCTGGCGATCATCTCTTTAGCATTGTCAAAGTCCACTCCGCTCTTGCTTTCTTCTTCGGTGACGTTTACCTGAACCAGGATTTCCTGGGTACGGTTTGTGCGTCCCAAGGCCCGATGCAGCTTATCCGCCAGATACAGCGAATCGATGCTGTGGATGAGGATGGGCTTCAGGGCCAGGAGTTGATTGATCTTGTTGCTCTGCAGATGGCCGATGAAGTGAAAGCCCGCATAGGGCGCAGAGAGCATGGCCAGCTTGCGCACAGCTTCCTGTACCTTGTTTTCGCCGAAGTGGGTGATGCCACTCTTCAGAGCCGTTTCGATGTCCTGCACCGGATGAGTCTTGGTCACGGCCACCAGGGTGATTTCCTCATCCTTGCGGCCGGCTTTTTCCAGCTCAGCAGCTATTTCAGCTTTGATCCTGAGAATGTTTTTTGCTATGTGTTGCATGTAATACCTATTTTAGTAGTAACATCTTACGCGTCTGAGAGCCTTCTACGCTCTGCACTCGGTAAAGATAGATTCCGCTGGCCAGACTACGGCCATTATCGTCCGTGCCATCCCAAAGCACCGTGTGTCTGCCACCAGCCAGCTTGTCAGCTAGCAATTCGCGCACTTTCTGCCCTTTGGCATTGTAAATATCGATCCGGATTGCGCCCGCTTTGGCCAGCTCAAAAGCTATATTAGTATTGGGATTGAAGGGATTCGGATAGTTTTGCTTCAGTAAATCCACTGCGGGGACCATCTGGGCATCGGCATTGGCCACGTGGCCAGAAGAAGCGGCACTGCCCTGGCGTTTGAGTGAACCGCGATAAACAGTCCAGGGTGCGAGCTCAGAGACAGGACGGCGTAGATTCGACATCAAGACACCATTGGAAAATCCGGTGATCAGTTTGTAATAACCATCATTGTCAAAATCCACCAAAGTCCCCGGTGTGGCACCATTATAAGTGGTGCTGAAGGGGAATCCATCCACCACGCTGCCATCATTATGATAGGCGTAGATGCTATTCAGATTGCTGTGCAGAACGATCTCACACTGTCCATCGGCATCGAGATCCGCCACCAGCGGAGGGCAATTGAAGCTTGCACCTGCGTTCACCGGGAAATTGCCGAGCAGAGTGTTCATCTGGCTCACGGCCCAGAGCTTTCCGGCGATGGAAACAAAGATGATGTCCAAATGCTGGTCCTGATCGAGATCCACGGCGATGAGTCCGCCGGCCACAGGGGCATCGATTTCTCTTTCAAAGATGATCCCGTTTCGGCTGATAAGATAAAGATGGGTGTTTGTGGCCAGAGCGATGCGGCCTCTATCCAGGATTACCGGAGCTCCGGTGATGCCGCTACCCAGATTGTGGTTGTAGCTTTCATCAATAGCGCCCCAGGCGCCGATTACTCTGAGGTCTCCATTGTTTACTCCCGCTACTATCATCATGGGCCCGCCTTCTTCCAATTGGCCTACGGCGAGTTCACTCACGAAGGTCCCGGGAAGTTGCAGGGGGAAGCCACTGACGTCTTCGCCACTGGCATCAATCACATAAAGCTTGCCATCCAGACCGCCGGCGATGATCTCAAAAGCGCCGTCGGCTGTGATATCCGCAATCATCGGGGAAAACATAAAGGGAGTACCAGCAGCGTAATCAAAGATCAGCTCACCCGTGGTAGTCATGGCATAAACATGCCCCGATCTGCTGGTAAAGACGAAGTCTTCGTGGCCTGTACCATCGATCTGCCCCATAGCTCCGCTGCGGTGGATATTTTGTTGATCGGGATGCTCAATAAGGCTAAATTCCAGACCGTCTGCACCGATCATATGGATGCCGCCAAAGACATCGGCAAAAGCGATATCCTTGTCGCCATCAGCATTGATATCCACCACCATGGGGGCGGATTTCCCGCTATTGGCAATCTCCCAGGGGAAACGGCCGTCAAAGAGGGTGATCTCAAAGCTGGCCTCGAAATACTTCAGGCCTGTGCTGAGATTGGTGATGGGGTGAATGGATTCCACCGCAATCTTGAAGGTGAAAATCCCAAATCCCAAGTCTTCCGGCAGAGCCAGCTCCAGGAAAAGGTCTTCCGGGCTGGTTTGCCCCGGCATAATCTGGTTTATTACAATGCAATCGCTGGTCATCTGCATGCCTTGAGGCACGGATTCCAAACAGATCTTCACGTTTTGAGCAGGAGCCCAACCCATGGCATTACCGATCACAGGGTGAAAACGGATGGTCTCTCCAGGATTGATAATGCCGTCATTATCGCCCTGAGAATCATCAAATTCATAGCTTTCCAGGCTCAGCATCGGCAATTGAGGGTCTGGCATTTTTATCGATACGGAAGGATCGCCAAAAAGGACAACTTCCATATAGCACCAGCGCATTACATCACTTTGCAGAGCTGCATTCAGATTCTGCAAGCGCGAGTAAGTCAGCGCGTTGCCCAGCTCGGGATGGCCTTGTTCATAAAGACCGCTAAAATAATCCCGGTCATAATATTCCGAGGCGCCATCGATGCCACCGGGCATATACCAGCCATAACGGGTATTGCCGATGAAGGAAAATACTCCTCCGGAGGACATCAGCAGATGTTCCCCGATGCACTCTCCATCTCCAGAGGTGCGTTGATCAAAAGCCGCAGGATAACAGCCCTGAGAATACAGAAAGCCATATTCGGTATTGCGCAATTGCTGGATGGTGCCATTGCTCTGGCCCATCAGGTAGGTTTCATTGGCATGCCCCATGTGGTTCATCACATTCACACCGTCATTGATGCTGTTCCACACAGTGCTGCTGGTATAGCTGTCGTCTCTCTGATATTGGGTGCTGTATTTGTAAGCAGCGGGCAGATGAACGGCTACGGCGTCCTTGTAATCACCACCCCAGGTCATGGGGTTCGTGTTCAGGTTTTCACCGTAAAAGATGGCGAGGTTGTTGCTGAAAGTGCTGTTATCCACATAGTATTTGGTTTTGCGGAAGATATTGCTGAATTCCTGATAGCTTTCGGCTGGAAAGCGGCCAATGTGCAGCTCCGGGATCATATCCGTATTGTCTTGCATCTCTCCGTAAATGAGGTTGCCATTGGCATTCCAATCTCCATCGAGATTGCTGAAATACAGATCAGAAGGCATCTTGTTGTCACGGGTAGAGCCCACTCTGCCAAATACTCCGCGCTCCGGCACGATCTCATCATCACCGCCCAAAATCACATATTCCAAAGGCGTAGCGGTAGCGGCCCAGGAGCTGTAGGCATCGATTATGAAATTGCGGACTTTCTCGGCATTATCCGCCCCGGTGTAGTTCGCATAAATATGATTGGTGGTATAGATTGCAGTGCTGATGCCCTTGCTGGTCCGCCAGAGGGCGTAGTCTTCAAACCACAAAGCCCTTTCGTCATCGGTGATGATGATCATGCGCTTGGCAGTGCCAGGATCCAGATTGCGGCTTTTGGGTCTGTAGGCGTCATAATTCGCATAAGTATAGCTGCTGCTCGCCTGGGGATTCGCCACCATCTGCTGCAAAAGGTCTGTGGTTTTCGTATTGAGAGTAAGGAACTTAGCCTGCTGGGTTGCAGCTTCTTCAGTGAATTCACTTTCGATGTTCAGATCAAAAGAAGAGTGGACGATGAGTTCGTGTGATACGGGATTGTAACGGAAAGGATAGACGTTGAAGAGCGCAATAGCATGGCCCCGAAAGTATTGGGTGCCCAGATATTCAAAGTCCTGGCTTGGGAAAAAGCTGTCGCGCTGATACACTTGCGGGTTTGGCAGGCTGGGTACATAGTCCTGCGGCTGGGAAATGGGAATCTGAGTGCCGGCAGGCTCTATCCAGACTCCGGATTTACGGGTTTTGGCAGAGCTGAAACTGAGCTCCGCAGATCTATATTCCTGCCCAAAAGGAAGCAGTATTTTCAAGGCATAGTAGTTCAGCATGGGCTGTCCGGGCTCTAGTATCACCGGATAGTCTGCCGAGGCTTTCCCGAATGCCGCAGCATCCACAGTGATCTGCACATTGCCCGCAAAGAGCAGTCCGCAGAGCAGTATCAGGGACATGGTAAAAAGTAATCTTCTCATATATACATCCATTTATGGTTTTTGGTTTAGCTATCTTAGTTTAGTTTCTTCCTAACTATAATACATAAATCAGAAGCTCCATATACGTCAAGCAGAAATTTGAAAAAGGAGGCAGCGCTGGCTTCAGCCGGTTTTCAAAGGGCAGGAAATAGCAAACCCCAATAATTTTACATTCTACATCCTAAATTCTACATTCCCCTGCTAATTCTCAATTTCCCTGATTAATCCTACATTCTACATCCTACATTCTGACTCTGTAGTAACAACCCACTTTCAGCTATTACCTTAATACCAAGGTAAACCGGTACCGACACAAATTTGGCCATAGAGTGCTATGAATTTGCCAAAATGCGTCCCATGTGGATACTATGCAGTCA
>JAJBAW010000111.1 GCA_020532545.1 Candidatus Cloacimonadota bacterium
GACAGATGGCACCACTTTCTTTATACTCCCAAGCATAGAAATATAATTCTAATAATACCTGATAGTTGTGACTAAAAAAGATGTTTTGCGGATCATTGTCATGCCGAGTGTTGACATATCAAAGAAAGCAGGGCGTCTCAACATGGATATGGCCTTTGAAATGGAGGAACCTTGTCTCACGTTTTTTTGGGAAATCCGGCGCAGGGAAAGCAACTTTGGCAATGATTCTTGCCAGGTTAGTTCGCCCTGACTAGGGATAATCTCCTTCGGGGATCAAGTCTTTTTTATATTGTATTTGAGAAACTGCAATCCAGAAAGGTATTACGATTATGCTTTATATCCCTGACTCTTATATTGAATCTCTAATCAACGAAGACCTTCAGCTTATGGATCTTACCACCCTTGCACTGGGCATAGAGAATTCTCCGGGACGGCTGACCTGTTTTCCCAAACGGGCATGTGTCCTGGCCGGTGTGGATGAAGCGGTCCGCATCTTCACCAAGCTCGGCGCCAAGACAGAAGCATCTGTTCCTGAAGGAAAGTTCGTGAAGGCGGGACAGGTTTTTCTGACTGCAGTGGGTACTGCGGGGATGCTCCATGCAGGTTGGAAAATCGCCCAGAACGTGATTGAATACTCCTCCGGTATCGCGACCCGGACTGCCGAGATGGTCAAAAACGCCCAAGCGGTCAAACCTGACATCCGGGTAGCGGTTACAAGGAAACACTTCCCCGGAACTAAAGTTCTTTCCTTAAAGGCAGCGTTGGCAGGTGGCGCCTTTATTCACCGTGTCGGTCTCTCAGACTCCGTTCTGGTCTTTGAACAGCACCGGGTCTTTACAGGCACCAAAGAAAACTTTATCGCTTTGATACCAACCATGGCCCGCAAGCTTCCAGAAAAAAAGACGGTCGTGGAAGCTGATTCTCTTCAAGATGCACTGGCTTTTGCCCGGGCAGGAATCGACGTGGTGCAATGCGAGCGGTTCGATTTGAAAGAACTTGCAGACTTTGTTTCTATCGCCAAAAAAATCAGCCCCTCCCTGAAAATCTCGGCCGCTGGAGGGATCAATGCCTCAAACGCCGCAGAGTACGCCGCTACGGGGATCGATATCCTGGTAACTTCCTGGGTCTATTTTGGGAAACCCGAAGATGTGAAAATGCGGATCACCGCTGAGGCATAGGTAACCGCCAACCCGCTATAGGGGGGACATCAGACCGATGTCCTGATAAGAACAGAGGGAACGATCTGGAACTTGAGACTGTCTTCAAGGTCCGATAAGGGCTCGTCCATGATGAACAACCGGGCTTGGGAAGAATTGCCCGGCCTGATAGGTACCCTTTGCCTCTCTCCTTCGGAGAGATTCCTCACACCCCGATCCAGCAAATTCCCTATCTGCAAAACCTCAACCACTATATTTTGCTTGATTTTACGCTATTTTTGGGCACAGCGTTTGTGTCCGTAAAGAAGATGCCTGATCTTTAAACGCTTCATCCTTTCAGAAAAATGGCATAACGCCGGGACATCGACCGTCCGTAAGAATCTGCTCAACATACCCGGCAGGGTGGTAAACCACTCCGGGAAAATGATCATGCGCCTCATGGCGGGAGTTCCTTTTGTGGATGTTCTGCAAGTTGTCAAAGATCAGTTGCTATGGATGTATCGAACGTTGCATCCTGCACCGGCATAGAGTCGATCGCTGCAGGAAGGAAGTTGCCGTGTACGACTCAATTGCAAGCCAAAGGCAAAGTGCGCCTTTGCTCCGCTAAATTTACCGCTTTGAGGGCTGTGACATGAGATAATTGCGGTAATCCCTGATTTTTAACCATCGCACCTATGCCTTTTTGCTGTTTTTTAGCCAAATAGCCATCCATCTCCCACAGCTGGATCTTTCACTCTGGATTCAAATTCATATAAAATGCTGCGAAAAACACCGGCCTTTTCATTTCCTAAAAACCTTTTTCAACAGATCAGTCGTCCTGGCGGCAGGGTTAGTACGGATATTAGCTTCCTCTCGACCCAGTTGGTAGAATAGGCCGTCAAGGCTTTTATTAGTCACATAAGTGTCTAAGTCTAAAGACTCCACCTTCCCGAAGGGAATCAGCGAGGTGTACCTCCCCAGCATGTCTTTGTAGGCCTTTGTCACACCCACCTCGTTCATACTTTGCGAGATTTCGGGTTTGAAGGCAGCTGAGAGTTTCGACGACGTTTTTTCTTTGAAGAAATTAGTAGCTGCTGTGTCGCCGCCGCTGAGGATCTTTTTCGCGTCATCAAAAGACATTTCCTTGATGGCACCGGCGAAGATATTGGCTGCCTTGGGCACTGCCTTCTCTGCCGCCCGATTCATGCTGAATATGAATGCATCAACCTCTTTCTGGTAACCTGCCATTCTCAGAACGTCCCCAACCTTCCGGATGTTTTCGGGTAACAGAATTTTTACGGCCTCGTTTCCAAAGTAACCATCCTTTTTCGAAAGCAGTCCCACAGCATTCGTTGTGCCGACCGAGAGGGCCTCTTTCAGGCCCGAAGCAATGGTGTTACTATCCTGTGAGGAACCTGCCACAGAAGGCACCGGAACGGCCTTTAGGAAATCTCTTATATCTGCCCCGTGGGCTACAGGCATCATCAGGCAAACACTCAAAATCAGAGAGAGAAGAACTTTTTTCATTGAACCTTTCCTTTCCTTTAATTTTACAGTAATGATCGAAGCAATCTGTCAATTAATGGCAGAGAATTTAGCTGTTCTTGTGGAAAGCTTTGCCCCATGAATCAACGTAGGCGTGCCGCAAGATCTCGCCCCCCGAAGCCGAAAGCGAGAGCTGCCGCAACCATAACGGATTGCGCACTCAATCGATACAAGGATAGTAATACGACTGCGGCAAACAGTTTTTCTTCTCATAATCAGACCTCTTTTTTGGTTGTAGATTCCAAGTAATTGAAAACCGTCAGGCACAAAAGATTCTGATTCTACACATAATCGTTATTATAATTAGTTATTTTTAGATTAACAATAGGAGATACACTGATTTAAGGCTTCGAAAATTCTTAAATAAGTATTCGAAAAAGTTGATCTATAAGAATAGTCGGAACTTATTATACCGGCAAATAAATATATAAATCAAATGTGCTCTGTTCTATACTTCGGGCATGGAAAAGACGGACGCACGAACGCATAGCCCAGAAACCCACCATCAGATACGGATACAGATTATTCGCCTTCGCAAGCAGGGATTTTCCAACCGAGCAGTAGCTGAGGGTGTCGGCATCAGTGAAAGTCATGCCAGCACGATATGGCAGCGCTACAAGAAGGAATCAGAATAAACAGAGGAATCAAAAGAACAGGAGGGAGAACAAAGTAATAAAAACGGTTTTCTCTTTCGGAAAGAATAAGAATGGGGCAAGGGGGGATTATCGAACTGTTGCTACAGGAGGAGGGTTACGTCTGGGTTACCCCCAAAAACCCACACACCATACTTTACGACGTTACAATACTAATAATTACAATAAGTAACAAGTTTTTACGCCTGCGAAAGTTGAGTGTGTAACCCTTTCTAACAAAGGATATCATTGCCTTGCCGTCGCCTCGCAGCAGCAGTTCGTCATGACACCGTTAATGACAATTTCCTCAATGTAAGATGCACCGATCAGGTCAATTTCAGCCGGCACTCGCTGGAGCCTCCCGGAAACTGCCGGACGGTAAAGCCAAAGCGCCTGAAGATTCCCAGCATCGCTGCATTCTCCGAAAGGACCTCCGCATGCACTTCCGGAAGAGATTTATCCCTGGCGATGTCAATCAGGGCCTTCAAGAGCCTCTTCCCAAGTCCTTTCCCCTGGTAACTGTCGTGTACGAAAACGGCCAGTTCTCCGGAGGTCATATCCGCATTCATGACGAGGCTTGCCGCCCCGATCATCCTTTTTTTCTCCTTTTCCTGAATCTCGGCAATCAGCGACATATGCCGATCGTAGTCGACGTTGACAAAGTAGATAAGCAACTTGCGGGGGATGTCCTTTACCGTGTGAAAGAACCGGGTTCTCAAGGATTCCGGTGAAGAAGAAAGGAGCATCTCGGATTTCGCAGGTTCGTCTTCCGGCCGAATGGGCCTCAGGACCACTTCCGTTCCAGGCTCCATTCGCCAGGACTGAATGTATTTTGTCGGGTAAGGGCTGATGGCCAAATGAGGATAGGCCGATGGACCATCCGGGCGAGAATCTCTTTCGATCGTTATCCTTGCATCCAGGGCGGCCATCTCATCCGGGGATACCGCAAAAGGATTGATCACGATTTCCGCTATCTCCGGAAAGTCGACAATCAGATTGGAAAATTTGATCAGCACTTCCTCAAGCCTTGCAACATCTGCCGCTGAGCTTTCGCTGGAATTCCGCATCATCCTGTACACACGGGTGTCTTGGATCAGCATGGACGCCAGGGTCTTGTTCAGAGGAGGAAGGCCGATAGAATAATCCCTTCCGGCCCCAGCCATGGTCCCACCCGCCCCGAAAAGGATGACCGACCCGAAATCCGTATCCTTCTTTGCGGCCAGGAGGAGTTCATGCTCCACGCGGCTCACCATCTTTTCCACGACCACGCCGCTGAGCGTCGCCTCCGGGGCCCATTTCCTCACTCTTCGGACCAGCTTTTCATAGGCACCCGGCAGCTCATCCCGGGAGTCGATCCCCAGGATGACGCCATCCACCTCGCTTCTGCGGGAGATATCGGGCGAGACAATCTTAAGAGCGACCGGATATCCCAGCTTTTCGGCGATGGCTACCGCCTCTTCAGGATTCCGGGCAACCCGGGGCATCGTCGTCGGAATTCCATAAGCGGCGAGAAATTCCTTCGACTCTTGTTCGCTGAGCAACCTCCGTCCCTCTGTAAGGGCATTTCCGATCAGCGCGTTGAGGCGTTCTTTCGGAGGCACTTCCTGCTCGG
>JAJBAW010000112.1 GCA_020532545.1 Candidatus Cloacimonadota bacterium
CAATCTTGCTGCTTAGCTGGACACTCACAGCTAACTGCATTCCTGCCTTCATCCCACACAACCGGGTCGTTCCTACCGAGGAACAAGTGGCTGGGTATCAAGAAAAACTCAGAGAAAGCCCGGATGAATACACGTTCAACCCTATGCATATCGGAGACAGATGGTGGTATTTAGTCGAAGATGGATGGGGACCGCCTCAAGTTCTTTTGTTTCGAGAAGTATATGCAGACACGTTAATAAACGAACAACTATGCTATAAGGTTTCTGGGATTAGTGGTTCTCAAAGCACGTACTGGATTTATAATGATGGTGATATAGTTTATGCATATGACCACGCTGATGCCGATGATAATCCTGACACTGACTTTCTATACAACGAGAACTTTGGCTTGAATTCACCCGCTGACAGTTGTTTTACCTATAGAACATTAGGATATCAGGGGCCTTTGATTCCGACTTGGATCAGGTTGTTTGAACAGGGCTATGCCAATATCTTTGGCGAAGTATTACTGAACAAGACGATAGTCTATGAACCGGAAACAATTCCGATGATACAATATATCCAATGGTCACCTAAATTCGGTCCGGTATATATGATTTCTGAACACCTATGGTTCACCTTGGTGGGATGCAGAATCAACGGTGTGGATTATGGTGACATCGATGTAGCCAATGAAGACGAGTGCCTTGATACAAGTATGAGATTCGAAACCAATATTTACCCAAATCCATTCAGGGAGTATGTGAATATTCAGGTAAAGGGTGAGCTTCGTACTGGTGATAATACCATCAGCTTTTACAACGTAAAGGGACAACACCTTAAGACAATGAAAACCCGTGACAATAATATGAAAATCAATACCATTGACTTTCTGAGTCCAAGATCTGCCAGTGGAATCTACTTCTGTAAGATTACAAGTGCTTCCGGAAGCTCTAAAACAACAAAACTATTATATGTACAGTAAGAGTTATCATGAAAAAGCCGTTTGTTTTCACCCTTATCATGGTCTGTGCTTGTTTAACTCTTTCAGCACAGGGATTTGAGTCATCTCGAGTCGAAGGCCTGTTTAAGATAAGATCAAGGCACAAGTTTGGCATTTGTCTAAATGCTCTCTGATTCGAATGGTATCTACTGGACTGCCCAAGCCCTGAATACTTTTTCTATTGACTAATTTACCCTCTTATATAAAATGCCTTGCAAACTAATAATAAACACACAAAGGGAGAACCAATGGCTTACAACAAGATGAAAACTGATCTGCAAGACCTCTTTGCAGAGCTCAAAGAACAAGGGCTTTATAAGAACGAACGCATTCTCACCACTCCACAGGGTGCTGAGATTGGGGTGAGCGGTGGCATAAAGGCACTCAATTTTTGTGCCAACAACTATTTGGGCCTGAGCAACCATCCTGAGGTGATCAAGGCTTCTCAAAAGATCATGGACGAATGGGGCTATGGCCTCTCTTCAGTACGCTTTATCTGCGGTACTCAGCAGATTCACAAAGACCTGGAAAAGGCTATGTCAGACTTTCTGGGCACCGAAGACACCATCCTCTATGCCGCTTGCTTTGACGCCAATGCCGGAGTGTTTGAGCCGCTTTTGGGCGAAGACAGCGCGCTGATCTCAGACGAACTCAACCACGCTTCCATCATCGATGGCGTAAGACTATGCAAAGCCAAACGCTATCGCTACAAACACTCCAACATGGAAGAGCTGGAAACTGCCCTGAAAGATTCCAAAGACATGAAATATCGCTTAATCGTCACAGATGGCGTATTCTCCATGGATGGCGATATCGCCAAGCTCGACAAAATCTGCGATCTGGCTGACAAATATGACGCTTTGGTAATGGTGGACGATAGCCATGCCACAGGTTACATCGGCAAAACCGGACGCGGCACTCCAGAATACTACGGTGTGACAGACAGAGTGGATATCATCACCACCACCTTTGGTAAAGCCATGGGCGGTGGAAATGGTGGATGCACCAGCGGCCGCAAGGAAATCATTGACCTCCTGCGTCAGCGCAGCCGTCCCTACCTCTTTTCAAACACCCTGGCCCCCGCCATCGTGGGCGCTTCCCTCAAAGTTATCGAAATGCTCAGCAAATCCACCGAGCTCCACGACAAGGTTTGGGACAATTCCAAATACTTCCGCAGCAAGATGGAAGAAGCCGGTTTTGACATAGTTCCCGGCAATACAGCGATCGTGCCCGTAATGCTTTACGACGCTCCTCTGGCCATCAAGATGGCGGATATGCTGCTCAAAGAAGGCGTTTACGTGATCGGATTCGTCTTCCCAGTAGTGCCCAAGGGCAAAGCCAGAATCCGCGTGCAACTCTCTGCCGCGCACTCTCGTGCAGATCTCGATAAGGCTATCGCAGCCTTCATCAAGATCGGCAAAGAACTCGAATTAATTAAATAAAATAGTAAAATGCGTAAAGGGGTGATATTCTTGGTGCCGGTTCCGATCGGAAATCTGGGGGATATCACCCTACGCGCAATTGACACTCTGAAATCCGTGAGCCTCATCGCTTGTGAGGACACCCGTAAAACCGCCTTCCTGCTGAAGCATTACGAGATTCCCACGCCCAAGCTGCTGAGTTTTCATAAGTTCAACGAACGCAGCCGCGAAGAGCAGCTCTTTGCCCATCTGGAGGCAGGGGAAGACCTGGTGGTGGTATCGGACGCAGGTTCGCCCGCGATTTCGGACCCGGCCCAGACCCTGGTATATGAGGCCATCAAGCGAGGCATCGAGGTGCAAGCTCTGCCCGGAGCTACGGCCTTGATTCCCGCGTTTTCGGTATCGGGATTTCCCAGCACTGCCTTTCAATTCCTGGGCTTTCTCCCCGCCAAGGCCAAAGACCGTGACGAAGCGCTAAAACAGATCCGAGAGTACATCTATCCCACGATAATCTATGAAAGTGTGCATCATCTCAAAGCCACGCTCGCAGAGCTGGACGCAGCGCTTTCTCCCCGGAAGATCGCCATTGTGCGTGAGATCTCAAAACTATATGAAGAGTGCATCCGCGGTACAATCTCAGAAATACTCGAAGATTACGACATCACAGAAAAAGGTGAATTTGTAATCGTGATCGAGGGAGCCCCGGAAATCCAAAGCAGCTTTCCAGACGAAACTGCCTTTCAGCTTTTGGAAACACACAAGCATTTGAAAAGTAAGGAATTGGCCGCCATCATCAGCGAAAATAGCAAGATCGGGAAAAACGAGGCTTATGCCTTCGTGCTGAAGTACAGAAAGTGAGTTGCCCCTTTTTACTTTTCGATTTCGATGGCACCTTGGCGGATTCCATCAATATGGGTTTGAGAATTGCCAACAATCTGGCTCCCGAATTTGGTATCGAGCCCCTCAGCGAAGAGCAATTTGCCAAAGCACGCACAATGAGCATTCCCAAGGCTTTGAAGATGTTCAAAATCCCTTTATACAAAGTGCCCAAGGCCATTACCATGGCTTTGGCGGAATATCGCCACGTTATTCATGAACTGGAGCCCTTTACCGGCATTCCTGAAATGCTGAAAGAGCTGAAAGATCTGGGCTGCCATATGGCTCTGCTTACTTCCAATACCGGCGAAAACGTCAATCACTTTTTGGATAACCATGAGCTGCACTACTTTGATTGGATCGAAGGCACCTCCGGCATCCTGAAAAAGCATGGCAGCATCCGTAAACAGATCAAGAAACACAAATTGGACAAGAAAAATGTGATCTATGTGGGTGATGAGATCAGAGATATTGCAGCGGCAAAAAAGAGCGGAATTCGCGTGATTTCAGTGAGCTGGGGCTTTCATGGCGCCGAACTGCTCAGCAGTAAAGATCCTGATTATTTAGTGGATAATCCGCAGGAGATCGTTGAACTGATCAAATCTCTGGCGATAGCCAAAAAGGCGAAGTTTAGGAAGAAGAAGGGCTTGGGTTAGTTACGAGTTACAAGTTACGAGTTACAAGTTACGAGTTACAAGTTACGAGTTACCAGTGCTGGATTGGATACGTCTCGTGTCCAGTGAAACTTACGAGTTTTCAGGTTTTCAAGTTAGGGCAGATTCGTGGCTCTTTTAATAGAACGAGGATCGGGCGGATTGATCGGATCAATTGGATTTTTTGGGGAGGAGAGTTCTGGATTGTTGTTGTTAGTTTATTTCAGATAGAATCTCAGCAACAAAATAACCTAAATAATGCCGTAGGCATGGCAGTTCAGATAGCACCCCCAACAAATGAATACCCTAAAGAGTCCCAGAGGGACGGCAGTTCAGATACAATCCCGTTCCAAATCCCCCCCCCAAAAGAAAGGCATCACATTTCAGAAAGAAGCTTCAACTATAGTGCATATATTGGGTGTATTCGTGTAAGTCCTTGGGCAGAATCGTGCTGCTTAAGCCAGTGAGCTCAAGGTTCTCTTGCAATCTTCCCAAAGCAGGATATTCCGTGTAGAAATGTCCGGCATCCAATACAGGAATCTTGCTATCCAAAAAGTTGTGATAAGAGAGCTCTCCTGTAATCAGCATATCTGCATACTTCTCTGCCAGAGGAAGAGCGCTCCCACCTGCTCCACCGCAGATGGCGATGCGCTTAATCTCTGCATTCAGCTCTTTACCGGCAGTCCAGAGCTTGACGGCAGGGGCATCCAGGCGTTCTTTTACCATCGCGGCTATCTCTTGCAGGGTTTTGGGCGCTTTGTAAGCGCAGATCAGACCGATATCTTTGGCTTCGATATCGCCCAAAGTTTCCAAAACTTCCAGGCCCAATTGTTCTGCTAAAGCGTGATTTACTCCACCCAGGGCAGCATCAAAATTTGTGTGCAGGCTGATTAAGGCAATCCGGGATTCGATCATCCTGAGGATCACAGGATTGGTAATGGCTTTCAGGGGATGAAAGATCAAGGGATGGTGGGTGAGGA
>JAJBAW010000113.1 GCA_020532545.1 Candidatus Cloacimonadota bacterium
TATCATATTCAATCCAAGTGCTACTGTACCTCCCGTCACTACTGCAGTACCGCATGGCGGCAACAAGTTTGCTGCCTCTTTCGCTGCCACTACACCTCCCAACAACGACTGGTTGATCACTCCTCAAATCGCTGGTGGTGGTGAAATGAAATTCTGGGCAAGAACCTTCCACGCGGACTATGGTCTTGAAGAATTCAAGATCGGCGTATCCACTACTGGAACCGCTCCTGCCAATTTCACTATAATCACTGGCGCAAGCGCAGTGCTGGCACCCTTGGAATGGACTGAATTTACCTATGACCTCTCTGCTTATGCAGACCAACAGGTCTATGTGGCAATTCAATGTATCTCCAATGATCACTTCATCTTCATGGTTGACGATGTCACCATCACTGGTGGAGTATCAAATCAAGACGGTGTGAACCCTGTTTACACCACCGCACTGAAAGGAAACTATCCGAACCCCTTCAATCCTGAGACCACCATTAGCTTTAGCGTAAAAGATGCTGGTCCTGTGAATATCGAAATCTTCAACGTCAAAGGCCAGCTCGTGAAAAAGCTTGTCAACGATGTGAGAGCTGCCGGTGAGCACACAGTGGTTTGGAATGGTATGGATAACAATGGTCGCTCTGTATCCAGCGGTATTTACTACTTCAAGATGAATACTGGCAAATACAGTTCTACCAAGAAAATGATCATGATGAAATAATCCAACTGCTGGGTGCGTCCCAACACTGCGAGCCAAAAGCCCGCGGTAGGACAACCCAAAACATAAATGATAGGGAGCTCCCAATTTGGGGGCTCCTTTTTTGTGCCCGTAACGCTGTCTTCAGACGGTGGTGATGTGGATTTCAAACCGCCCGTAACGCTGTCTTCAGACGGTGGTGATGTGGATTTCAAGCCGGCTGTAATGCTGTCTTCAGACGGTGGTGATGTGGATTTCAAGCCGCCCGTAATGCTGTCTTCAGACGGTGGTGATGTGGATTTCAAGCCGGCTGTAATGCTGTCTTCAGACGGTAGTGATGCGAATTTCAAGCTGCCGTAAGCAAACCCAAAGATCTGATAGAGAAAAAGAACTGCACAACACCGCGCGTTGAACCGCTGGATTCGTTTGCGTCCCGTGTCGACAAGGCCAAAGGCCTTGAAAATATATAGCGTTCTCATTATGGCACTCAAGTACCGTCCTCCGCTACGCTCCGGACTCGGGAATCATCTCATGCCAACCCAGCAGTCAAACTGCTGGACTATGCCGATAAACGGCTACCGTGCTCCGCACTCTCCAAGGCAATGCTGACTCTCCACGTCTTTCAACCACCAATCCTATGCTAATAGGTGGCTATCGAGACCCGTTCCCTTTGTGCGTACTGACAATCACGATGATCCTATCTTGCATCCCCTTTGGCTATGCCTGAACTCAAATATTCTGCCCCGCGCGCTCACAGTCTACATGGAGACGCGCATTTATCGTACTTGTGCGCCCATAGACTACACATACAAACGTCTGCCATGCCCCACCATCTCCTAAATCATCCCACCAAAATCAACGAATACCCTATCTAGTCCGGAGGACGAAAGGCGAATGCCTATAGCCCAGCAGTTTGACTGCTGGGTTGCCAAACAATCCCAATCCCGAGTCCGGAGGACGAC
The DNA here is from genome assembly GCA_020532545.1 of Candidatus Cloacimonadota bacterium. Lineage (GTDB taxonomy): Bacteria > Cloacimonadota > Cloacimonadia > Cloacimonadales > Cloacimonadaceae > UBA5456. The sequence continues at coordinate 1,648 of JAJBAW010000113.1, forward strand.
ACCTAAACCACAAATCATCCACCACAAAAAACCCCGGAAGATTTACTCCACCGGGGCTCAATTTTCATTAAAGAACTATTCAGGATCAGCCACACACCCTGTTCAAGGCAATTTCTCCCAAATACCCTCATACATCTGCCAGCCATCCTTGGTCTTGGCCAGAGTGATGCTAAGCAGCGCGTTTATCTCATTTGTACGCACATAGGCCTGCCACCGGGGGTCTGTTCTATACTTTGCCAGCTTTTTGCCGGAACCCTTCTCCTCAAAACCTATAAAGACATAATCGCGATCGGCATCGATGATCTTTTGCAGCACGCGCAGGCTATTTTCCTGATCGAAGTTACCCAGAAGGATAAGCTCCTCACTTTCTAGCAAGCCCGGTTCCAACACAGCCAGAATCTCTTCACTGGCCGCTTGCCAGGAAAGAGGATAACTATGAGCCACGATCTCCAGCTTGGCAGATCCTGCTGAGAGAGGGAAAACCTGCAATGCAGTCTGGCTGTCCGATACACGATAACCGAACTGGATATAAAGATCATTTGCCGGCACTCGCACCCGGAAACGGCCGCGACCAAGATCTTCAAAGGAGCTATTCAGCGTGTAGAATATCCCATCCACATATTGGCAGGGACTGAGCTGCGGGCTGGTGACCGGCACAGGGATGCCGTCTTCATCGTTGATGGCAATCTCGTACAATCTGCTGTCTTTGGCCTGTTTCTTATCCTGAGCAAAAGTGTCGTCTTTGATATTGTAATAGTGCCAGTCTTCATCCAGATAGACCAAAATGTTATCGGGCAATCTGGTAAAATCCGCGGGGATGCCATTGGCTTTGAGCACGCTGATCGCCAGAAGGCGGTATTGATAAGAGGTGAGATATTTCTGCAAGACTGCGATATCAAGCCTGATTAGTCCGCTGAGCGCCTTGTCTTCATCGATTCTGTACATGCGTTTCAGCCAGTGCAGGGCGCTCTTCATGCGCTCGCGGGGGTTCTTACCTTCCTGGATGAAATTCGCCGGATAGAGTTCGGCACCATCCCTGGTAATCCTGGCTTCGGGCAGTTCTTCATAGTGTGAGGTAGGGGCAAATAGTTCTATGGCCGTCTCAGCATCCTGCCGGCGCCAAAAGTGGTAAAGCGCTTCAAAGAGTGCGGCATCGGCCTGCCAGAGGAATTTGGGATCGGAACTGGCCAGGTATCCCAGAAAGTCATCCTCCACCGCGGCATATTTCTGGCGAAAAGCCTGGTAGGCGGGGAAATTGCCCCGGGTATTGATCGCCACATTGAGGCTGTCTTGCAGGCCACTGGCTTGTACCTGGGCTTCCCATTCGTCCAATTGAGCCTGCCAGAGGGCTTTACGGGCCTGGATGTCCTCTCGGTAGGCTTCGGGAGGGCTCTGCCAATCCTTCTGATTTGCGGGATATTGCAGCATGGTATCGATACTCTCCAGCTCTTTTTCACTGAGGACTACTGTAAGTTCAATCTCTGCTTGCTCCGATGCTTTCACCAGTTGCAAGGCTTTTTTACCGGCATAATAGGCGCTGATATAAAAGTCTCCGCTACCGCTACTGAAATTCAATTGGCCTTTGGCATCGGCCTTGAGCGTAATGATGGACCGCAAAGCCGACCAATTGTAAACCATGATGTTGACGCGGGCATCCTTCAAAGGGCTACCCAATTCATCCACACAGCGGATGGAAATATTGCGGGTGCGCTCTCCCACATAATTGCGGGTGGAATTGATCACGGTTTTGTAGCGACCCTTGACCAGAACCTCATCTTCCTGGGCAGGCAGACTGCCCTCGGTGAGGATCAATACGGTCTTATCCACCATGCCGCTAAACCAGGTCTGATCCAGCCAATAGGCGGCGTCCATATCCCCGGTATAATGCCAGGCGCCATCGATATAGACTTCGGCCCAGGCATGATTGTTATCCGTATGCGCCCACCAGGGGGTGCTGGCAGGTCTGGCGGGAATACCCACGGTTCTGGCCGCGGCTACAAAGAGGATCTGCATCTCTTCACAACGTCCGGTGAGGGTTTTTTGGGTGATATCCAGCGGGGTTAGATCCCGTCCACTGGTCTGCTGAAACTGGAGTTTCTCCACACACCAACTGGCGACTTCCCGGAATCTTTCCATGGGATCGGTGATCAAAAGCGCTTCGGCGAGGCCATCTTCCAACAAAGCTTTGCGATAGGCGGTGATGCGTTCATCAGAAACACTTTGTTTGGCCACATAAGAAAGAAAAAACTCTGGTGAATAGCCGAGTCCTTCATTCTCTAAAAGTTGCAGAATCTCGCTGTAGTTCGAGATGATGGTTTCTGGGGTGGTGGCAGCCAGCTTGGAATCCTCTTCATAGGCGATGAGGAAGGCCATGATCATGTCGTTATATTCTCTGAGCAGATTGCTATAGTTCCGGCTTTGGGCCTTGGGCAGATTTTTCAGATTATCTTCTGCGAGCTTGTGAATTTGTTTATACAAAGTGGGATTGCCCCGGGCCGTAAGCTGGGGATCAAGTTTGGCGCAGAGTAGTGCTGATGCGGCTATTATTAGCACGATGCTGATGATAAGTCTTTTCACAAGATCTCCTTTTTATAAGGCTTCGGAACCGGAACGCCGGCTGCATCGTAACGCTGGCTTTAGCCGGCCGTAGCACTGTCTTTAGACGGTGCGTGTCAATGACTTTGGCCACCGTAACGCTGTCTTTAGCCGGTGCGTGTCAATGACTTTGGCCACCGTAACGCTGGCTTTAGCCGGTGCGCGTCAATGACTTTGGCCACCGTAACGCTGTCTTTAGACGGTGCGTGTCAATGACTTTGGCCACCGTAACGCTGGCTTTAGCCGGTGCGTGTCAATGACTTTGGCCACCATAACGCTGTCTTTAGACGGTGCGTGTCAATGACTTTGGCCACCGTAACGCTGGCTTTAGACGGTGCGTGTCAATGACTTTGGCCACCGTAACGCTGGCTTTAGCCGGTGCGTGTCAATGACTTTGGCCACCGTAACGCTGTCTTTAGACGGTGCGTGTCAATGACTTTGGCCACCGTAACGCTGTCTTCAGACGGTGCGTGTCAATGACTTTGGCCAGCGTTACATGTACGCCCGTTTTTAAGATGTTTATAGTTTATAGTAGAAACCGCCCCTGTTGAGGCGGTTTCTGTGTTTTGTTAAGTTTGTGGTTTACTGATTAAATCTTCTGCGATTATACTCAGCTTTCTTTTGCTTCCGGCAATCG
>JAJBAW010000114.1 GCA_020532545.1 Candidatus Cloacimonadota bacterium
TGATGGAAACGCGAGCAGTGTTTAGCTCATGGATAAGGTCTTCTGCTTGGTACTTTTGTTCAAGGTGCGAGCACACAAGGCGGCTATCGAAATCACTATTATGGAAAAGATCAATATCAATCGATTCTCTGTGTCCCAGGTGTAGAGCGAGGCCGGTTCCACCAGCCAGATAAAAATCCTGCAGCATGGTATCTTGCATCAATTGCTTAAGCAAACGCATTAAGGGCTCTGATATGCCTTTCATCTGTGTTTATTTCCAGGTTTTAAAAGTCAGACTTCTTTGATAGGCCCGGAATTCTGCTCTGGGAACCCCGAAATATAGTTCGCAAAAACTCATGGTCTTTTTTTCTAAGTAGGGAGCGTCCTTCAAGACTTGTAATAGTACATCCTTGCTATAATGGGACATAATTCTGCGGACATCATCAAGAGAGCCTTTATCCATTACCCTGGGGATGATGTAGGCCTTGTGCAGTTCCATATCGAGTTTGGAGTTATCAGTGTCCCAAAATAATTGGGGTTTGAAAAATGAGTTTTGAAAATTATTTTCTGCTCGCTTCATAGTTTTAGCCTCTGATTAACGTGATTCATTTCCCCACAAATAAACACAAATAAAAGACCACAAATGTACACAAATAGCTGGGATTGCTTGGGGGTAGCTTAGGTCTGAATTATCCGTTTCCATTGGAGTCTACTGGAGCCAAAGTTTACAAGTAGGGCAAGGTTTAGCTTCATGGCGGATAGGTAGTTTAAGGCCTGGGCTGTGTGCTGAGGGGCAAGGTCTTTGCAGACTTTGAGCTCCAGGATAATCTTATCATAGCAGAGGAAGTCTGCATAGTATTTCTTTTCCAGCAGAGTGTCTTTGTAGAAAACTTCGAGTCTCCGTTCTTTGACGTACGGAATCTTTCTTTTATCGAATTCAAGAGCCAAGGCTTCCTGATACACCGGCTCTAAAAATGCCGAGCCGAGTTCATTTTGTACGGCCATGCAAGCGCCGACAATTGAGTAACACTCTTTCTTATACAGATAGTCCTGACTGGAGTCATTTGTGTCCATTTGTGACCCTTTATTTGTGTATATTTGTGGGAAGTGTTTGCAGATACAGCTTCGCCTCGTCGCTTATGCATGCACAGCGAAAAGGCTCTGTTGAAAAGAATCTACACTCTATAGGGATTGCGATATAATATCGGGTGAAAAAAGATTGGTGGAACCGAGTGTTAAAACAAAAATGGGCTTCGGGGTTGTCCGGAAAAGGACAAGGCCGAAGTCATCACTTTGGTTTTGTTCAGCAGCGCATATACCGCTGTTTGAAACAAATCGGTTCATCTATCTTTGGGCTCGCTTATATCTATTATTCATAGGTTACAGCTTTCTTAAAGGGTAGGGTGGTGTCAAGTTATTTTGTTCAAAAAACTGGACGAATGGAGAATTGAGAATTATGGGCACAAAATTTAATAGAACGCAGATTGATAGGATCGGGCGGATTTAATGGATTTCAAAGGGGGTAACTGTCCACCAATTTACACTAATTTTCACTAATTAAGGTCAGGGGTCAATGGCTGTATGCTTAGCATTTATTTCTCCTAATTATTTTGATAGGAGTCTATGATGATTTCGCGGAGTTCATCTGCTGATACAGGCAGAATGAAATTTGCAAACCGCTGAGGGTTTGCCATTTCTCCTATCAATCCGATGAGTTCTTCCTGGTTGAGGTAAGTTTTCATGATATCCGAGAGTTGCAAAGACTCAATGAATGTGGCAGATAGTTTTAGGCTTTTATAGGTATTTTTGTCTAATAGAGCTCGTGGTTTTAAGAAGCGGAATAGGGCTGGTATAGAAAAAGCGGCGGCCAGACCATGCGGGACCAAGTATCTGTAGGTGAGCGGATATGATATGGCATGGGCTATCGCAGTCTTGGTTTGGCTAATTGCGATGCCTGAGAGGAAGCTGGCATTTTGCATCTCAGTCCGTGCAAGAAGGTTATTGGGCTGTTCCATAGCGATAGGTAAATTCTCCACAATGCTTGTGATCGCCGCTTTGGCACAGGCTTTGGCAAGGGGGTTGAAGTTCTTGTTCCACAGTGACTCTGTAGCATGTGACAGAGCATCCAATCCTGTGTACAAAGTCTGAGCCCGAGGCAAACCCACTGTAAGTTGTGGATCAAGAATTATCTGCTGCGGAAGCAGGTGAGACGACTCTAATGAATACTTTTTCCCCTCCACTAAATCCCATAAAGTGGCAAACTGTGTGCATTCCGCTCCCGTTCCAGAAGTACTGGGAATGGCGATAATGGGAATACTGTCGCTGATCTGAAACTCCTTCCCCGAGGAAAGGCAATCTAAAACAGATAGTCCCTCAGGCTCGAATAGCACTACCGACAGCGCCTTAGCCGTATCGATGATGCTCCCTCCACCCAAGGCAATGATGGTGTCAAAGCGGGTATTGGCAAAACTCAGGGCAATGTCCCTGATCTGCGCTATATCTGGATTGGTGATACTTTTGGCATAGACCTGCACATTGCAATCTTGAAGGCTTTTAACTATTTTAGCTACGGTGCCATTCCGTCCAAAGATCGAACTTGATATTAAGAGGATCTCGCCCTTTAATCTCAATGAGGATAGGGCTGTGATCAGCTCCACCCCAGCCAGCACATTTAGGTTTTTCTGCATCGACCAGATCATCAAGCTTACCTAATCTGATGCATGAAAGCTTCTTTGTTTTCCTGGGGACTGCTTTGGGGTCTTCCCAGATCTGCGCGGGAGCCTTTCTTGACCCGGACTTCCACAAGGATCGGGCCGGAAAGATCTTTGATCTCAAGCATTGCGTCTCTGAGTTGCCCGATCTGAGCTACACTATAATAGTGTTTGTATCCGGCTGCTTTGGCCAAATGCTCCATATCCAGAGCTTCTGCGGCTGTAGCTTGACCACCGACAGATTCGTGGCAGAAGTTATTGATCACCAGGTGTACAAAGTTTTCCAGACCCAGCTTGCCGATTACAGCCATAGCGCCCATGTGCATGATCAGAGCGCCATCTCCATCGATGCACATCACCCTGATTTCCGGCCTTGTTAGTGCAATGGCGGCGGCAATGGAAGAACTATGCCCCATGGACCCCACGGTGAGAAAATCGTGTTTATCGCTGCCTCTTTTTTTTCGTAATTCATAGAGCTCGCGGGATGTTTTACCGGTTGTGGACACAATGCAGTCAGAGCTGTCTGTTTCCAGGATTACCTGCAGAGCTTCCTCCCGTGACATATTGTATGAGGTCTCAGGAGACGCTTTTGTTTTGTAGTCTGCAAAAGTTCCTTTCCTTACTACCAGCGCCACTGGCATACAGCTCTGCTTAGCTTCTTCTACCATATCTCTCACAATTTCAGCATAATCAGTAGAATCGGCAGCGATTATTTTATAAGGGATTTCCATGGCTTCCAGTAAAGCTAATTGTACCCGGCCTTGTTTGAGATGTTGAGGTTCATCTTTTATCCCAGGTTCACCCCGCCAGCCAATCAGCAGGATCATCGGGATAGCATACACTTCCTTATCTGCCAGTGACAAAAGAGGATTGATGGCATTACCCAAGCCGGAATTTTGCATATAGATCAGGGGGACCTTGCCAGTTGCCAAATAGCTACCGACTCCCATGGCTACGGCATTGCCCTCATTTGCGCAGATAACGTGACTTGTCTCAGAACAATGATCGCTCACAAAGGCGCAGAAATGCTTCAACAAGGAATCGGGGACTCCGGCGAAAAAACTTACTCCACTTTGAGAAAGTGCAGCATAAAAAGCAGCAGGATCTATCATGATCGCTCCGGAATGAGGGTTATGATGTCTTTGATAGACATGAGGTTTTCCCGGGCTTCATAGGCCCTGCCGGAACTTAGAATCTTCCTGGCGGTATCGACCATGGCCGGATAGGCACTGCGTAGAAGCTGATTTGCATATATTACTATGCAGACGCCTGCTTTCATGAGTTCATCTTCATAAATAGTGTCGTAGGTGGAAGGAACCACCACAATTGGCACTCGCTTGGGGAAATCCTTTGCCGCCTCACAAAACTCAAGTATTTCATCAGGATTCTTGTCTTTGGAGTGAATCATAATGCCGTCGCAACCCGCATCAATATATGCTCTGGCACGGGTAAGGGCATCCTGCATCCCTGCTTTCAGGATCAGGCTCTCAATTCTGGCAATGATCATAAAATCCTCAGTTACCTGGGCTCTCTTGCCAGCCTGGATCTTTGCACAAAAATGCTCTATATCATCCTGTTTTTGCACAACATCAGTGCCAAATAGTGAGTTCATCTTGAGCCCGATCTTGTCCTCGATAATCACTGCGGAAACCCCCACGCGCTCCAGCGTACGCACTGTATAAATGAAATGCTCCTGTTTTCCACCGGTGTCGCCATCAAAGATAATTGGCTTGGTAGTAACTTCCAAAAGGTCATTGATATTACGCAGCCTGGTGGTAATATCCACCGCCTCAATATCGGGCTTGCCTCTCACGGTGGAATCCGTAAGGCTGCTGGCCCACATGCCGTCAAACTCCCTGATTCCAGAAGCGGTTTCGACCTTTGTGTGTTCTACTATGAGGCCGGTTAAGCCGTTGTGCGCTTCGATGATTCGAATGATGGGCTTGGCATTGATCAGCCTTCTCAGGCCGGCTCTTCTGATGTCCGAAGTTGTTCCCAGTTCCCTGACCGCAGCATTGAGCCGGGTAGATGAAATCCCCTCGGTATAGGGAATCTCGATCAATTCAGCTCCCCATTCCTGAAGACAATCTATCACCTGCTGGCGGGTTTCGCGTTGCA
>JAJBAW010000115.1 GCA_020532545.1 Candidatus Cloacimonadota bacterium
CGGCTTGAGCTCACTTTGGTAAAGCTTGGAGACCTCTTCTCTTTCAAGCTGATTTCTGATTCTCTCTTTGAGCGTTTCAACCGTCGCACCCTCTTCTCCGCCAAGAAGTTTCTGCGCCACTTCATCGGTCAGCTCTTCAGGTACCTGCTCCTGGATCTCATGGAGTGTTACTTTAAACTCTGCTTCTTTCCCTGCAAGATCGGCTGACTGGTAGTTTTCAGGGAAAGTGACTTTGATCATTCTCTCCTCTTCATACTTCATACCAACGATCTGATCCTCAAATCCAGGGATGAACTGGCCTGAACCGATCTTGAGGTTGAACTTCTCAGCTTTACCGCCTGCGAATGCTTCACCGTCAAGGAAACCTTCAAAGTCGATCAGGGTCATATCACCCTCTTTTACCATTCTCTTTCTTTTGATCTTGACCCATGGTGCCTGCTGCGTAAGGATCTCTTCGATCTTCTCATCGATCGCTTTCTCATCAGCTTCCGGTTTTTCGTAAGCCGGCATCACCTCTTTGTACCCTTCTGCTTCAAACTTGGGTCTCAATGAGATTTCGATCTCTACATCGATCTCATTCTCGCCTTTTTCATACTTTTTGAAACCCGGTTGTCCGATCATATCCGACGCAGCGATCTCTGCCTCTTTAAGTCCGGCATTGATAAACTCTTTCAGCGCTTCGCCTTCAGCATCCTGCTGAAGTTTCTCTCCATGAAGGCTTTTTACTACGGATACGGGCACTTTTCCCGGTCTGAAACCGTCTACTTTTACCTGCTTTGCTGCCTCTTTCGCCAGCTTATCGACATTTTTTTCGATCTGCTTGTTATCAATCTTACCTGATACGACAGCGTTCGCATCATCAACTTTTTTTACTGTAATGTTCATTACATTCCTTTATTTGAGTACTAAAATTCTGTGATTTTATCTAAAAAACGATAAAAAATGAATATATCAGGCCAAAAACCTGCTTTCCCCGCAGCCTCAATCGATCTCTGCCCCGATGCCGCCACGGATATAATGTGTCCCGAAATGACGTGCGAACATCGCTATGGCCTTCTCCCCGCTGCAATGGGTGGGACAGACGGAGGTAACACCATTTTCCCGCAGGGCGGTAATCTCCCTCTCTATCGTTTCTCTATCGCTGTGCATCAGATGGAACCCGCCGATTACCAGGTCGATAGGTTTTTCGATGGCCCGTGCAGCATGCCGGGCGATATTGGCCACGCCAAAATGGCCGCAGCCGGTGATCAGTACAGGTTTCTCACGCTTAATGATCAGTGACTGTTCCGGAACCTCAGTTCCCAAAAGCCCGGTCGTGTAGAGCTCGCCAAAAAGTTTTTGCGGCCCTTTTTTGATCACGACCACTTCCTTCGCCAGTGTGCCCAGATCTCGGATAAGGTGCTTGGAAAGGCTTTGTGGGACAAAGAGCGTCAGCTCCGGGTTGGCCTCAAGTACCGAATCCAAGCCTCCGATATGATCCCAGTGTGCATGTGAGATAAAGAGATAGCGGACCTCTTTGACGTCGATGCCGAGGGCTTTCATATTTTCAAGCAGCACCCGCCCGTTGCTTCCCGTATCAAAGAGAAGACGGTACTCCTCCAGGTAGATACTGAACCCCCAGAGTGCTTTGAGGGCTTTGTAGTCATAGTTGTAGTTGTCAAACAGAATCTTCATTCGTTCTCCCAAGACTTTCTAGTGGTGTTCACTTCTTTTGAGCCTGAGACTCAGCCAGATCGATACAAGGAGCAGGAAAACCGTAATCAGGTAGATCATCGTATAGCTCTCCAGTATGCTAAGCAGCAGTCCTCCAAGTATAGGGAAAAAAAGCCCAAGCGAAGTGATATTGACCTGCAGTGCCGCATAGACGGGTCTTTTCTCTTCCGGAGCGATCTCGAGCACCAGGTTCATTTCACTGATCTTAAATCCGTCAAACGCAATACCGAAAAGAAAAAATATGACCATATAGCTTGCCAAAGATTCGGCAAAGAGTGCGATCACAAAGGCTGCAAGCATCAAAAAGAGGCTTAAGGTGAGCATCAGCTCATAGTGATGCAGTCTTCGCCATAGAAACATACTCCCCATAATACTCCCTAACATCTGAAGCGTAATGAAACCTCCAAGCATCCATCCTGTCAGTGTATGCGTGGCATTGGCATTCAGAATCACAAAAGGCATCGCCAGAAAATAGCTGTACCCCAGGAGAATTACAAAGATCTGCGCTCTCAGACGTTTATCGCTTTTAAGTATTTTCCCTGCATTTGCCACAAACGAGCTGAAACGTTTCTCTTTGACGGAGACATTCTCTTTTTCAGGTTCGCTGACCGTTCCAAAGGCAATAAAACCGAATGCCATAAGAAGGCTGCTGATGATAAAAAGCGCAGCATAGTTGTACGGTGCTTCATACCAGGTGAGAACGTATCCTGCCACTCCCCCACTGATGATCGATGCGACCGCCCCGGCGATCTGGCGGTTTGCCATCGTTTTACCCCGGTACTTACGGCTGAATAGTTTTGCCTGAAGTTCCTTGAAGTAGATCGTACCGAATCCCGCACTGAAGGAGAAGAAAAAGAGCCCCAGCCCTATAAAGAAGAGCGTTAACCCAGGCTTTTCATCACCCAAAAAGAGGATGCTTACACCGATCATCAGCCAGCTGAGAAAGCGAAAGAAAAAAACCTTCCGCAGATAGGGCAGGACATGCACATAGGCCTGCGCATGAAACGCGGCATAGAGCTGCACAACAACCGCTCCGCCGCGAAGCAGCGAAGCAAAGATACCGACGATCAGCGCACTCTCAGTGAAGTGATTTACCATCAAAGGAAGGATCGTCGAGGGTTCCGCAATGGTGACGCCAACTGCCAAAAAAAAGGCATGAAGGACATTTTTCGTGTTGTTTTTCGGGTCGTCGAGTCTAAACATCAATGCTCCACAAACCGGTCATCCGATCTCTTCTTTCCTACTTCCTCTTCTGAAGCCAGCATCCATCCCGATCTCACCTCCCCTTCCACTTTGTCAAAATTCTCTATATAGGGCTTGATATCCAGAAGGGGCGTGCCGTCGAGCACATCCACCCCCTTGATCGTGACGAGATTCCCTTCCACGCTGACAAGTTCCACCACCGAAAGCCCCAGACTGTTGGGATGCATCGGTGTCCTTGTGGAAAACACCCCTCTGGGGGTATGCGTCCTATCATTAAAGGGAATCACACTGAGTTTGGGTGCTTTCACCTTATGGAAATAGTAGATCAGGTAGAGATGCGAAAAGCCGTCAAGATCTTTCAGCCCCTCTTCATACGCTCTATCGAACTCGATCGTGGCATAGACATCCCTGGCTCCTTTCGGCTGAACAGGCATATTGACAAGTTCGCAGAAAGGAGAGCGTATCGTAGCGACAGGTTTCAGTTCAAACGTCATCAGGAAGCCGTCATAATAGATTTGACGGCACACTCGACCTTTTCGGGAATATCTTTGCCTTGCATATCCATAAAATCTATCTGAATCACATAAACCCGTTCACCGCCTGATATCACTTTGAAATGCAGGTATCCCGCAAAGCGTTTGCTCTCTTTGGTTTTTTTACCCGGATCGTCCTTGTCGTTCTCGTAAACAAAATAATCAACGGTAACGGAAGCATTGCTCTCTGCTGCAGGATCTTTATGGGCAGCGAAAGCACTCTTGACCATCTGGTCAACCGCTTCCATATCCACATGTTCAAAGAGTTTGCTCTCCATATACTGTGCTTTTTTGGCGCGGGAGAGGAGTTCGTACTCCCCCTTCTGCAAGGCACGCTGCACCTTTTTTATCAGAGCCTGGTCATACACACGTTCAAAGACCGTGCTCTTCTTGTGGCACTCCAGACGCACACTTTTACTGCTCTTTTTGGCAGTACTATCAACGCCTACTTTCACCAGAAACACAAGAAAGACAAAGGCCAGTATCGCTGCGATATATTTCATGATCTATCTCCTTTCTCAATGTACGGAACAGGTCCCGCTGCCGCCGCTCTTTTCCAGTTTGCCTGCAAGCAGCAGCTCAACGGACTTCTCCACAGTGGGACTTGCCTGATCGATATAGAGATCAAGGCCCGCTTTGGCAAACCCTTCCGCCGGCGATCCACCGATACCGCTGACCACCATCGCATCAGGGTTGAGCGCCATGATATTCGCTACAGCATTGCCGCAGGCTCCTCCGCTGTGACCGGGATTCTCTACAGATTCGACATCTGCGATCTTCCCCTCCTCCAGTGTAAGGATCGTATAGTATTTGGCTTTGCCAAAATGCGCGCCTCTTCGGCTCAGATAGCCCATGTTTTCATCTGTTGGAAATACTACTCTCATCTTTTTCTCCTTCTTTTTTTGATCATTGTCATTCATTCGCTCGGTTCATTGTCGTTTGATTGTACTTTGCCAAACACTCTGTACATCTCAGTGGTGGTGGTGGTGATGGTGATGCCCATGTTCATGTCCATGATGGTGATGGTCGTCATGAGAGTGTCTCCCCTCATGATGCTTGATGATATCCTGCATTCTTCTATCATCAACCATTTCAAGTTCACCGTCTGCGAACTTTTTAATGAGGTCATTGAGAAGGATTCTCTCAAAACCGCTGTGATAGATCTTCATGCCGCCATGCTTCTGTATCATCTGATAGGGGGAGATTCCCATCTCCTGCATAATGACCGTATCGACCCCTTCATCGGCAAACCACTCTATCACAGCCTGTCCACCCTGTGCAGGATTGGCTTTGATCTCTACTTTTCCCTTCTCTACGAAAGCAAAC
>JAJBAW010000116.1 GCA_020532545.1 Candidatus Cloacimonadota bacterium
GAGGTTGGCGCCTTTTCCACCCAGAAGGTTTTTCATATCGGCTTTACCTTCGGCGTGTCCGTTGCCGAACAGATAAACACGTTTTTTTGCAGTCATTTATCCTCCATGAAAGCAGTTAATTAGCTTTGTTTTATTAGTCTCTCCAATTTCGCAGAGGCTCAGATTTTGTCAATAGCTATTGCGCACTTGGTTTTTTCTGAAGTGGCATAGTTCAATATGGATGCGGCTTTGATCGCCTTTTGCAGAGCTCAGATTTATTGTTCCACAATCCTTCCATCCAGATAAGCTTGGAGTTTTTGGGCAAATTCGCCGGCGATTTTCTCTGCGGCAGTTCTTTGTACCCGGCTGCGGGCTTCGGCAAAGCTGAGATGCGCTTCCCGTCCGGCAGCGTTATAGTGGAGGAGCTGTTTGCCCACCTCGTCTGTCACCATGATGCTGAGCTGATAGCGCACGTATTTGTTGCGGGGATTCTCCAGCTTGAGGTCTTCTATATTCAGGCTGATTTTCACCAGGTTCACAGCGAGCTCGGATACGCCAAAGCCGAGATTGGTAAAGACCTCCTGCAGATTTGGGAGCAGAGCCTGGGCTGCTTCACCTTCGCTTTCCACCCGAAAGGTGATCTTCCGGCCGGCAGCCTGCTGTTGGGCCATCAATACTTCAGGATCGTAAGGCAGGCGGATAAAGCTGGCTTCATCCAGGCTGATGATGCGGAGCTGAGAGATGAGCTGCTGATTTTGCACATTCAAAATTCCTGCGGCATTCAGAGCGGCAAAAGTCTCCCAATTGTCCTGACTTTCCAATCCGCTATTTAGCAGGGCCATGATGCGCGCGGCGTTGTCTTCTATATTGCGGCGATACAGCTCTGCCGTGAGAGAACGATTCAGATAAGCCGCGGCATAGACCTGCCCCAGATCATCCGTCCAGCTTTTCCCGATATGAATATTGCTCAGGGTCTGCGAGCTCATCACTTTCACCCGGGCAGATTGGTCCAGTTCGGCAGAAAAGTTGGCCTCACTCTTTGAGATGAGCTCTTGATAGCGCTGCTCAAAACCGCTTTCGCTATGGATGCGGCTGCTAAAGATTTTGGCCAGATTGGCGCGGGCATTATCTTCCGCCTGAGCGCGGTTTGAGCCACAGCCCACAGCGCTGAGGTACAGAGTGGGATTATATTCGATCGCCGGATTATCCACCCAGGCCGGGCGTTCCCTGACTTTCTTTTTGGCATCCAAAACGCTGCTGAAAAGCAGTAGCAGACAGATCATCACTTGCAGTTTTCGCATGCTGATCTCCTCCCCATATTTACTAAAACCAAGCTTTGAGAGCGGCAAATGTCTGTCAAGCAAAACCCGGTTTTCAGACCTTCCCAGCCTGTCATTTGCAGCGGCCTTCCTGGATAGATTGCGCTGATGATGACGTGGAGATGAGAGGATTTATTCCTACTATCTCCACGCCACTATCACGTTGGCAAAGCGGGGAGAAAGCAGCCCGACAAAGGTTTCCAGGGCTGTATGTGCCTGAGATAGTCAGTCAAATCAAGTTCAGTACCCATATTCGCCCAAAATCATCCGGATTTATTGGAATAAAAGAAACGTGGAGAGCACCAGGCGGTGTCTCCACGTTTCGGAGGGCATTCTATGTAGGGTCTGTAGGCTGATGATAGGATAAGCGGATTTACCATTAATGCCAAGTATTATTTTCATATCTTGCTGATTATCTTGCGTGGCTCTTGCTCTTTTACCTCCCATGTAGGGGCGTTGGGCGAACGCCCGCACACAGAACCCAGTTATCATTATGCCAGCCATTTTGCCTTTCACCCAAAGCCCCTACAGTGGGAACGGCGTCCTGCAAAAGCAGAAAAGCCCCACAGTTGCGGGGCTTTTCTCTACTTATATTTTAGTTAGTTAATTGCGTTTTGGTTTCGGGGCAAGCTCCAGTTTCCCAGCCCGTGCAGGTGAAGGGCTGCTGGTGGCAGGAGCAGAACTCATTATTTCTCCTCCGGATCTGGCACCATACCCAGCCCTTACTCTGAAGAAATACTTATTGCCAGGCAGGCCAGACATGGCGACGGGGCTCATATTGGTCCCCACATAACCCACTGAAACAAAAGGTCCAGCCGGGTTCTGGCTTTTCTCGACGTGGTACCAGGTAGCACCATCCACAGGGCTCCAGTTCAGGATGATATTGCTGCCAACCTGGCTGATGACGAGATCGGTAACTCTGCCCAGGTCCCCGGCCGTCACTTCGGCTAGGGTGATATTGTCGATGTACCAATTGTTGATTGCGTAGCTATCCACACCGGAGGCTACGAAGCGGATCTTGAAGATGCGGTTGGAAGCATATTCGGAGATATTGTAGGTATAAGTGCTCCAGTCCAGCTCTCCATTCAGTGAGCTATATTCACCCAACCAAGTCCAACTATCGCCATCCCAGATCATCCAGGTCATGGCGTTTTCAACAGAGGCATCGTCGTTACTCAAACACAGATCGAAGCTGAATTGAACTTGATCCATACCCGTGGCATCAAAGTCATGGCTATTAAGGGCAATTTCGTAGTTAAATTCCCGGGGATGGTAGTAAAAATTCACAGAGGGCTCAGGTGATCCTATCTCAGCATCGACCCACCAATTGTCGCCTTCTTTAGTCCAGTGATTGGCCGCGAAACCTTCGCTGTCCCAGTCTTCGGTGAAGGGCAGTGCGATGGGTTCGGGCATCACAATGCCTATGGTGATGTCATCCAGACTGATGTATTGTACGAGATGGTTTGACCAGCCATGAATAGCGATATAGTAAGTATTGGTACTGGAGGCTGTGAAGGTACCAAAGAACCTTTGGTAATTTCCATTGGTCAGGCCCGTCTGGGCAATGATAGTTTGATCTATGAGTGAGCCATCGACACCGTAAAGAACCTGAATCTTGGCATTTGCGGGATTATCTGTGTCTTGACGGGCATAGAGCTCGAAGGAATAAATCTTGCCGGCTGTGAGCTGTATCCGCCTGG
Organism: Candidatus Cloacimonadota bacterium; assembly: GCA_020532545.1. Taxonomy (GTDB): domain Bacteria; phylum Cloacimonadota; class Cloacimonadia; order Cloacimonadales; family Cloacimonadaceae; genus UBA5456. The sequence goes on from JAJBAW010000116.1 coordinate 2,999, forward strand.
TCAGAGAGGTATCTCCGTTATACACCAGAGTTGTGTTCCAGCCGCCGGTTCTGGGTGCTCTATTTAAGCTTGTATTGGTATTGTTCGCTGTCCAGTTTCTTCTGGAATATTCGGGACCGAAAGTTTGATTCCAATTCTTGACAACTGTTGAGTTATGAGTGTTTCCGGTTTCAAAACCTTCCACGAAGGGGAGGCTGGTGATGGCAGGAGCCAGTTCATCGATGATGATATCATCCAGACTGATGAACCAGGGAGTGCTATTGATCCAGCCCTGAATGCCTATATAGTAAATACCTGTTGTCGTGGGTGTGAAGGCTTTGTAGAACCTTTGATAATCCCCATTCGTCAGGCCTGTCTCAGGAATAATGTTTTGATTCATGCTTGCGAGAGTGGGCCCAGTGCCGATTTTCACCTGAACGGTTGCATTAGCTGGATCCATGCCGTCTTGACGGGCATAGAACTCGATGAAGTAAGTTTTCCCTCCGGTCATCTGTATTGGTCTGTACATACAGGACTGCCCGTTCCACATCAGGGTAACATTGTATAGGCCAGATCTGGGCTCTCTGTTGCTACCTGTCTCGACATAGTTCATCGACCATTCTTTGCCGGTGTGCTCAGGACCTGTGATTTGACCCCAATTCTGGGGGACTATTTGATCAAAATTTCCGGTGTCGAAATTTTCCCTGAAGGGGAGGCTCGTAATGGGAGGCACAATATCGATGGTAATGTCATCCAAACTGATGCGCCAAGGGGTGTTATTGATCGAACCCCGAATACCGATATAGTAAACCCCGGTAGCCGCAGCAGTGAATGTTCCGCTTATCTTTTGATAATCACCATTTGTGAGGCCCGTGGAAGCAATAATAGTTCGATTCATGCCAGCAAGAGTGGGCTCGGTGCCGTAGTTAACCTGAATCATGGCATCTGTGGCAGTAGCGCCATCTTGACGGGCATAGAGCTCGATGGAGTAGATCTTGCCGGCAATCAGCTCTATTCTCCTGAATAGAGAAGACTGTCCACTATATCTCAGGATTGCGTTCCAATTGCCAGTTTTGGGCGCGGTGTTGTAGTTTGTTCCGTTATTGCTGGACGTCCAGAATTGGCCGGAGTATGAAGGGCCGTCAACTTGAGCCCAATCCTTGATCATGGTGGATTGATCAATGTTTCCGGTTTCAAAACCTTCAAAGAAGGGGAAGCTCGCGATGGGGGGAGCGGGTGGCAATTCCGCGATGGTGATGTCATCCATACTGATGTACCAGGCAACGCTATTGATCCAGCCCTGGATACCTATATAGTAATCACCTGTGCTTGGGGGGGTGAATACCCCATAGAACCTTTGATAATCACCATTGGTCAGGCCAGCCTGGGCAACGATAGTTTCAGTCATATTAGTGGCCCCAGTGCCGAATTTAGCCTGGACCTTGGCATTAGCAGGATTCGCGCCGTCTTGACGGGCAAAGAACTCCAGGGAGTAAGCCTTGCCGGCGGTCAGCACTATTTTCCTGGTCAGGAAAGTTTGTCCTTCCTTTCTTAAACGGACGTTCCAGGCGCCTGTTCTGGGCGTGTTGTTGTAGGTTAAAGTGTTCGTACTCGGCATCCAAGAGCCATCCATATATTCAGGACCGGGGACTTGGACCCAACACGCATCCCCCCGAAATTTTCCAAGCCAACCTTGTAGATGCTTGATAGGAGCGGTTTGGCACCCGATAAGTGCTTGAAAAAGTAGTTACGAATATTGGCAACATCTTGGTATATATGTAGATCAAG